>CACXPT010000030.1 GCA_902769585.1 uncultured bacterium | reverse complement strand
ATTCCGTGAACAGGAGGCGACGCACCTTATGGAGAACGTCATCTTCTGCGAGCTGGTGAGGCGGGGATATAAGGTTGATGTAGGCGTAGTTGAAATAGAGCATGTTGTCGACGGTAGGCGGGAGCTGCGGCAGCACGAGATAGATTTCGTGGTCAACACCGGGTTCGGCAAGATATACATCCAGTCGGCATACGGAATGAACGATCCAGTACAGAGAGAGCGGGAGTGTCTGCCTCTCGAACGTACGGGAGACGCATTCCGCCGTATGGTTGTCACGAACGGCAACGAACGGTTCTGGACGGATGAAAAAGGCATATCCCATGTGGGACTGTATCCGTTCCTCCTTGATGCATCCATACTCGAACAGCTTAAGTGAATGTCATTCAGACGGCCCTCATCTTCCGGTGACGCGTCGTTTCAATGGCAACATTACTCAATTCTGGCTTGCGGGAAAAGGCTGGAGTGTGATATGATAACCGCACGTGGAAGTCTGCGCGCCGCGAAAGCGGTGCGCGCCGAAGAGAAGGACGGGCAGCGTGACGCTTGGTCTCGTCTTTGGCGGCCCTGGTACGATGGTGATCTTCCGCTAACCACATAGGAAGAAGGACATATGGGATTGCGAAGAATGCAGGGCATGGAATCGGCGCTGCTTGCTGCTGCGGCGTTCGTGACGGCGGCTGCCGCCGGGGCGGTGAAGGTGTCCGTGAACCTTGACGACGTAAAGGCCGAGGTGCCGCGCACGCTGTACGGCACTGGCATGGAGGACGTCAACCACGAGATATACGGCGGTCTCGACGCGCAGCGCCTCTATGACGAGAGCTTCGAGGAGCAGCTGCCGCCGCAGGTGATCCCGCACAGTCCGAGGGGTAGCGGTAACAAGATGTGCGGTCGGCAGTGGACGGACATCTCCACCGACGGTGGTATTGTCGTACGCGACCCCGAGATCGCACACTGGGGAAAGGCATCCCAGCGGCTCATGCCCGGTGCGGGCACGTCCGGCGTGGCGAACCGGGGCTTGAACGGCTGGGGTATTCCCTGTCGCGAGGGCAAGAAGATGGTGGGGCACTTCTTCACGCGCGGCGCGGTCGGCAACCTGGAGGTGAAGCTCCAGCGGCAGGACGGGCGGATCACATACGCGGCAGAGACTGTCTCCATGCGCGGCGGCGAGACGTGGTCGAAGGTGTCCTTCTCCCTCACGCCGGACACGACGGATCCGGCGGCACGGTTCCTCATCCTCGCGTCCGGTGGCGGCAAGCTCTGGATCGACGACGTCTATCTCAAGGACGAGCCGACGAACGAGTTCGGGCGGATGGGTTGCCGGGAGGACATCGTGGCGGCGTTCCGCAAGGAGGGGCTTACCTTCCTGCGCTGGGGCGGGTCGATGGTGAACGCGCCCGACTACCTGCTGAAGAACATGAAGGGCGAGCGCCGTCCGTACGAGGGCTACTGGTTCACGACGAGCTCCTCCGGCTTCATGGTACGCGAGTTCGTGCAGATGGCCGACCTTCTCAAGCTGCCGTGCGCGTTCTCGATCCACGCCTACGACACGACCGAGGACGCTGTGGAGCTTGCCACCTGGCTGAAGCGGTTCGACGGGTTCATCTGCGTGCAGATCGGCAATGAGGAGTGCGCCGGATTCACGCCCGCCGGCGGCAAGCCGACGATGGAGGACATCCGCCGCTACTGCGAGAACCTGCGGCGGCTCGTGCCCGCCATGCGCAAGGCCAACCCGAAGCTCGTCTTCGCGGGCGCCGTGATGTGGCAGATGAAGCACATGGACCTGATGGAGGAGACGTTCCGCCTCACGGACGGCTACGTGGAGTACTGGGACATCCACGTGGGCGCGGGCGACGTGAAGTGCGGCGACCGCACGCGCCACGCGCTCAAGACGTTCCGCGAGATGATCACGCGCATCAACCCGAAGACGACGATGAAGGCCGCGATCTTCGAGGAGAACTCGTACATCCACAACATGTGCCGCGCCATCGCCCACGCGCGCAACCTGGAGGCGGCGCGCGAGCAGGGGCCGTTCCTGCTTACGAGCTGCCCGGCGAACGCGCTCCAGGCATACGCGCAGAACGACAACGGCTGGGACCAGGGGCAGATCTTCTACACGACGGACAAGACGTGGCTCCAGCCCTGCGGCTGGGCGCAGCAGATGGCGAGCGCGAACCACCGCGACATCCTCGTGGCCGGCAAGACCGACGACGCGGATGTGACCGTGTCGGCGACTCGCGACCGGGAGGGGGCGTCCGTGGTGCTGCACATCTGCAACTCGTCCGCCGCCGCGAAGCCCGTCACGCTCGACTTCGCCGGCGCGTCCGGCCTCAAGCTCGCGAAGGCGACGTCGCTCTCCGCGCCGAGACTTGAGGACCGCAATCCGCCCGACGATCCCGACCGTATTTCGCCGAAGGACGTGACAGCGGCCTTCTCAGTGTCGCCTTCGCTGAAGCCGTTCTCCTACACCGTGCTGGAGTTCAGCAAGTAGCGCTACTTCATGCTTGGCAGGACGATGCCGCGAAGGATGACCTTCTGGCATGCGAGGAACACGATCGCCGTCGGGATCGAGACGAGCACGAACCCGGCCATCACGCACCACGGCTGGCCGCCCATCTGCTGGCTCATCTGGTACATCCACACGGCGAGGGTCCAGTTTGACTCGTTCTGGCAGACGAGGAACGCCCATTCCCACGAGTTGTAGGCGGCGATGAAGCTGTTGAGCGCGTTGACGGCGAGGATCGGCGTGGTCATCGGGAGGGTGATCCTGAGGAAGATCGTCCACTCGCTCGCGCCGTCGATGGCTGCCGCCTCGTAGAGCTCGCGCGGGAGCGCGTCGAAGAATCCCTTCAGGATGAAGATGGACATGCCGCTGGCTACGGTCGGCAGGACGAGCGCGGCGAGCGTGTTGAGGAGGCCGAGGTCGCGCACAAGCAGGAAGCCTGGAATCGCGGTGACGGCGGTCGGGAACGCCATGGTGGCGAGCAGGAAGAGGATGATCTGCTCCGTGCCGCGGAGCCGGAAGCGCGAGAGCGCGTAGGCGGCGAGCGGATTGACGGTGAGGTGCGCGAGGATGGTGAGGATGACGAGCAGGAGAGTGTTGCCGAAGGCGCGTCCGCGCAGGAAGAGGTACTGCCCGACAAGCCGGTAGTTGGCGGTGGCGCTGCGCCAGAAGTCGCGGCGGCCGTGCGCGAAGAACTGCACGGCGAGCGCGGCGCGGACGTCGGCCGCCTCTGACGGCGAGGTCGCCAGCGGGAAGGGGAGCGTGCGGCAGATGTAGTCGCCGTCCTCGACCATCCGCTTGCGGTAGGAGTCCTTGAAGGCGAGCCACATCGCGTACTTCGGGTCGTCCTTCGGCGGTTTCCAGGAGGCGTGTCCTAGAGGGATCTTGGACTCGGCCGTGAACGACACGTCGAAGAGGCTGCGGTAGCGGACTGGCCAAGTGCGGTTGATCGCGTCTAGGGTCGTCTGCGAACCGATGAAGGGGGCGACGTCGCGCGGGTCGTAGGCGCATGTGGTGTAGTCGAGGTCGTGGGCGAGCGTGCGGTTACGGAACGCCTCGGCGCGACGCTTCCATTCGAGATATACGGCCTCGTTGGTGCGTGCGGGCTCCAGCCAGGATTCGGCGAAGCGGCGCACGCCCTCGGTGTCGCGGGCGACGGAGAGCCATGTTCCCCATGAGGCGGGCGCGTCGGGAAACACCTCGCGCGGGAAGCGAGGGAAGTAGGACGAGATGGAGCGCATGAACCTGTCGCTGTCGTCCCACAGCGCGCGAACCATCGGGGAATGGCGGTGGTAGTCGTATGGTCCAGAGAAGCTGGCGGCGATCATGACGAGGAACGGGTAGACCATGGTCAGGCCTCCCAGCGTGAGCAGGGAGTAGACGAAAGCAAGGAAGAAGCGTCCCTTGCGGGTCTTACGTTCTGATGGCAGCAGTACGCCCATGGGCAGAGTATAGCATTTTATCTTCGGTCCGCATAGCGCCGCGTTTGCGGGATTGGGCGGAATATGGTATGATATCGGCACGGGAAATTGTAGCCCCGCAAAGGAGTCTGAGAAATGATAGGAACAGTTGCGCGTGTGGCGGCCGGACTGGTCGTGGCGTTGGTTTGTCTTGTCGCGGGGGCGACGCCGCTGGGGACGAACATCTGGATCGGCCCGCCCACGGGTGGCCGATGGACCGATCCCTCGAACTGGAAGACGAACGACGGCTGCGCCTACACGTCAGAGTTCCTCCTCAAGACGAACTGCCTCTACAACTTCACGGCGCTCCGGGACGGCGCGGTTGTGACGAACGACGGCACGACGCTCTGCATCGAGGGTCTGCGGTTCAATGACAAGCAGGGCACGATCACGCTCTACGGCACAGAAACTTCCAACTGCCGCATGCCGAACCAGCAAACGTGGCTCGCCGGCACGGGGACGATCGTCAACGTGCGGCTGCGCCAGCCGATCAACTGGAAGGACTACGACACGAAGATCATCCTCAATCCCAAGGAGGGGGCGCCCTCGCAGAACTCGGGCACGTGGCGGATCGCGCCGAACCCCGATTTCCAGCCCTATCGTCGTCTCTTCGAACCGTGCGCGTACACGACCCTCTACGTCGGCAGCCCCGCGCCTAACTTCAACCTCACCTACTTCGACATCTGGAATTACGCGCAGGTCATCCTGGACGCCAACCTCACCGTCGGCCAGCTGCATGGTGACGCGGCGACCGGCCTTGACTTGAACGGGCACGACCTCTTCATCGGCGGAGGCGAAGTCCTCAAAGGCAGCTACGTCTCCTTTACGGGAGATGTGAGAGGGGCGGGCAACATCACGTTCGCGGGCGGCGCGCAGATCACGTTCGGGCAGCAGCATTTCACCGGAAACCTGCGCATCCTGACGGGCGACGTGATCTACGGCGCGGGCGTGACGATTCCCGAGACGGTGTGCGTGAAGACGGACCGCTCGGGCATCCTGAGGGTGTCGGGCGACCAGACGCTCGTGAACCTTTCCGGCGACGGGACGAGCGGCGGCGTGACGATCAAGGACGCGTCGACCTTGACCGTGGCGGCGAACGCCGCCACGACGACCGTCTTCAACGCGCGTCTCTGCGGCGCTGTGGATCTCGTGAAGGACGGCTCTGGCACATTCGAGATGACGGGCGTGAACGCGCTCACGGGCGCGGTGCGCGTGGCGGCCGGCACGCTCGCGCTGAAGCGTCCGATCTACCGCGAGGGACTTGTCGCTCGCTGGGGCTTCGAGGACGCGGCGAATCTGCTGCGCGACTCCGGGCCGAACGGATTAACACTTACGCGCAATGCGTCCGCGATCGACTCGGTCCTGTTTCAGACGAACGGTATTGACAATCTGCGCGGCATCCATTTTTCGGTGAAAGATCCGTCCAACGCATGGGCGACGAACTACCTGCGCGTGACATCCACCTACGCCACGGCGGCGAATGGGTTCCCAGTCGGCGGTAGCCCGCGCACATGGAGCATCTGGCTGCGTCCCACCATGAAAAGCACGGACGTCGTTTACCTGCTTCGCCGCGGCAGCTGGCAGATTGGCAAGGAAATGATGCTGTGGCTGAGAGCCCGCAGCAGGTTGAGGTTCTCGATTCACGAGTACTCCGACCCTTCATACACGAACTCCATCGACATGCTTGTCTCCGACATCACCGACGGAAACTGGCACCACGTGGTGGGAACCTACTCGAATCGCGTCCTTCAGCTTTACTACGACGGACAACTGCTGCAGGAAAAGACGACGGATGCCACGTTAGACATCGCGGACGGCTCCGAGTTCGTGATCGGCAACAACGATCCGAGGAACGCGTCCACCCACAACTACGACGGCGACATCGATGACGTCCAGATCTACAATCGCGTGCTGTCGGCGGCGGAGGTGGCGGACGAGTACGCGCGGCGCACGGCGGTCGTTTCCGATCCGGCGACGATCCTGCCCGAGCCTGTGAGCCATTGGGCGTTCGACGATCCATCTGATCCCGGCCTCGACTCGAAGGGCGCGTGCCACCTTGTGAAGAACACGATGCCGAACGCCCCCACCGGTACGCCGACGATCAATGCGAGTTCCGCCGCGTATGGTGGCGGGTACCTGGCCAACGGAGCCTCGCTGATGCCCGAAGGGGGCGTGTTCCCCGAAGCGTTCCCGACGGGCGGGCAGTCGTTCACGGTATCCTGCCGGCTGATGCCGAAGGGCGGTACGGAGTGGGGCGGGCTCGTCTGCTGGGGCGACGCGCTCACGGCCAACAAGTTCTTCCGGTTCGGAATCGGCAATTGCCCGCGTCGCCTTCATGTGGCGTGGAGCAAGAAGAACAGACACGAGCCAGAACAACTGCTCGAACCCGACGGCGTGGACGCATGTGGTCATGGTGTATGACGGGAAGGGCAAGACGATGAAGCTCTACCGCGACGGCGTGTACGTGGTGCAATCGACGGGCGTGAACCTGAACATCGAGCCCCGGAACTTCTACGTCGGGTGGCGTGAAGGATGGAATACGGACGCGATGATCAGCTATATCGACGACCTGCAGCTGTTCGACAAGGCGCTCACGGCGGCGGAGGTGCGCACGCTCACGCGCGCGCTGGAGACGGGCTCCGTTGGACCGGTGCTGCGGCCGGAGACGCCGGTTACGGTGGACGATGGTGCGACGCTTGAAGTGTCGGGCGAGTGCCACGTCGTCCAGACCCTCGCCTGCGCGGGCACGCTCGCGTTCAAGGATGCGGGCCGGCTTGAGGTGACGGGCACGACGGCGATGACGGGCAACCTCGCCGGCACGGGGACGCTCACTCTCGACGCGGGCGGCGACTTCAGGCGTGCCGATGCCAGTAGCTTCGAAGGTAGGCTCGTGGTGGCGGGCGGCAAGGCGATCCTCAACCGCACGTTCAAGACTCTGCCCCTGGAGGTGGCGGATGGCGCGGAGGTCGTCTGGATCGAGTCAGGCACGCAGATCATCTTTAGGTGATGGGCAGAAAGGAGCATGAACGATGGCAATCCGCATGACGTTTCTGGGGGCGGCCTTGGTGGCGCTTGCCGTTCTTGCCGGCGATGCCACCGGTGTCTTCTGCAAGTATTGCGGCCAGGAGGCGCGGGACGCGAGGACGCTCCTCACGTCTCCGTGCCCGAAGCATCCTTCGGGATTCGCCAAGGGCAAGCATGCGCTTTTCGAGGGCGAGCCGCGCAGCGAATACGTGTGCGTAAATTGCGGCCAGACCGCAAGATCATTGAAGGCGCTCGTGACTGCGGCTTGCCCGAAGCACCCCTCCGGTTTCGCCAAAGGGCGGCATGTGGCGTACGAGGGATCTGCCAAAGCCAAGTACACCTGCAAGTTCTGCGGCCAGACCGCAGGATCGATCCGCGCGCTTGTGACTTCCCCTTGCCCGAAGCACCCCGACGGTTTCGCCAAGGGCAAGCACATGCCGGCAAGGTGAGACAAAGCGGGTTATTGGCGAACGAAGTGCGGGAGGCGCGAAAGGGGAGTCGAGACCGTGACCGTGGTCGGTCCGACGATTGTCGCGCCGTCGTCGGCCTTCCACGTGCCGGGCGGGATGACGACCTTGCGCGACGTCGCGCCCTTGGCGAGCTGCGGAGCGACGAGAAGCGTTTCGCCCATCATGAACTCGTCCTTTACGGCGGCGTAGCCCTGGGCGGGGAAGTTGTACTCGAGATTGCGCAGGATGGGCTCGCCGGTGCGCGCGGTCTCCTTCGCGAGCGACACGATCATCGGCGCGAACCGCTGGCGGAGCGCGACGGCGTCGCGCACGATCTGCTGCTTCTCGGCGTCGAGGACACGCCATGGGGAGGCGGAGAACTGCATCATCGGGCATAGCGCATGCACCTGCGCGGAGCGGACGAACAGCTCGGGATCGAACGGCGAGCCGGGGATGAATGTGGTCCATTCGCCGCCGCCCACCATGTCGGGGCAGATGAACGGATAGCCGAGAAGCCCGGCGGCGATCATGTCGGCCACCATGCGGCCGAGCGCCTCCCACTTGTGCGGCTTGTCGTGCAGGCGGACGACGAGCGGCTGGCCCTGCCGTCCCCAGGCATTGCGGAACTCGCTGCAGGGATAGTCGAGCGCGAACTGCGAATAGCCGAGGTTGCGCTCGCCGGTGGTGGCGTCGGGCTTGTGCGAGAGGCGTCCCTTGGTCGTGTACGCGGTGAGGTCGGCGCCGTCGAGCTTGAATCCGTCGACGCCGAAGTCTGCCACGAGGCGGTCGAGCTGCTCCTTGTACCAGGCGCGCGCGTTGGGGTGGGTGAAGTCCAGGAAGGCGGAGACGCCGTTCCACCAGCGGCAGGCGGCGGGCTGGCGCGTGGCGGGGTCGAGGAAGAAGCCGCCCTTGGTGGGGTAGCCGCGAACGTCGTCGGGATTGCGTCCGGTGGCGACGCGGCGGTATTCTGGCGAGTCCATCGACACGTACGGGCACATCCAGAGGATGACCTTGAAGCCCATGCGGTGGAGCTCGTCGCACATTCCCTTGGGGTTGGAGAAGCGGCGCGGGTCGAACTCCCACGTGCCGTATGCGAACTGCCAGGTGTCATCGATCATGAGGATGCCGGGCGGGCAGCCGTTCGCGAGCATCGATCGCGCGTATTCGAGGATGCCTTTCTCGTTCTGGTGGTAGGTGAGCTCGATCCAGGTGTTGTACTGCGGAGCGGAGAAGAAGAGCAGGGGAGGAATGGTGCCGGACGACGGGAAATGCGCGTGGGCGGCGGATCGGAAGGCATCGCGGAGCGTTGCACCACCCTCGGCCACCACGACGGGGGACTTGCCGTCGTCTGGCGTGAGGCGGATCTCGCCGCCGCCGATCTCGACGAGACACTGGCGTGCGCACCAGATGGAGCGGCCCTTGTCGGAGACGAGGAACGATGCGCACTGGTTGTGGTAGTTGTCCTTGCGCAGGTCAATCTTCTGCGTGCTGTCCGAGGTGAACGGCATGCTGGTGCCGAAGTAGTTGGCGGCGCCCCACCAGTTCTCGCCGGGTGCGATGCGCACGGTCGTGGGGTTGGCGGAAAGGCCGCCGGCGACGATGGCGGCGGCAAGAAGGGCGGCAATGCAGGTTGGTTTCATGCGTCAAGTATAGCATACCGCCTTCGCGGGGGCAATGCAGGCGGTCTAGACACGGCCGATGGGACATGGTAGAATTCTGCCATGAAAAACAATCTGCTGTTGTCATGTATTGTGCTAGCGGGCGTCAATTGTCTCGCAAAGCCTGCGCCGTTCGCGTGGCGGGTCACTGTGGAGGAGCCGGACGGGCGAGTCGTCGAGACGACGAGCGCCGCGCCGCGCGCTGACGTGGAGGTGGCGCTGGACGCCGTGGAGACGGCGGACGGCTGGACCGTGACCGGCCGTGTGTCCAACAAGGGCAAGGGACGCGTGACGGCGTTCGAGGGGCCGATCCTCGACGGACTTCCGGTCGACAAGGCGCGTTCCGGACTCTACGTGCCGGACGGCTTCGGTCGGCGCGTCTCCAGCTTCGCGGCGGCGGACGGCCCCAAGCGGCTGTCAGGCTGGAAGCCCGTCGGCGAGGGCGAGTACATGTACGAGACGGCAAACTATCCGGGCCGCCAGCTCGCCATGCCGTGGGTGGCGTTGGACGACGGGAAGTCCGGCGCGTCGGCGATGGTGCTCGATCCTGCCGCCCGCGCCAAGCGCTTCAGGTTCCGCTATCGTCCGGCCCAGGGCACGGGGGCGATCGCGCCCGTGCATCCGATCTTCCTGCTGCCCGGCGAGACGTTCACGCTGCCGACCGTGGCGCTCGCACGTTACGCAGGCGACTGGCACGTGGCGGCGCGGAAGTACCGCGCGTGGTACGACACCGTGCGCAAGACAGACGTGTTTCCGGCTTGGACGAAGCAGGTGAACGGCTGGCTGCTCGTGATCCTCAAGCAGCAGAATGAGGAGATATTCTGGCCGTACGGCGACTTCGACAAGCTGGCGGACTACGCGGACAAGCTCGGCCTCGACATGATCGGCCTCTTCGGCTGGACCGTGGGCGGGCACGACCACCTCTATCCCGACTACGATCCGTGCCCCAAGATGGGTGGGCGCGACGCGCTCGTGAAGGGGATCAAGCTCCTGCAGAAGCGCGGCAAGCGCGTATGCATCTACGCGAACGGCCAGCTGCAGCAGGTCGACGCCACGCAGTTCTGGAACGAGCACGGCAAGGACATCGCGCTCGTGAAGAAGGACGGCAGCCTTGTGCTGCAGCACTACCACAAGTACAGCGACATCCCGCGCTACGATTTCGCGCTCGGCTGCCTGCATGCGACGCCATGGCACGAGCGGATGCGTTCGCTCGCCCGCCAGGCGAACGACCTTGGCGCGGACGCCATCCTCTACGACCAGCTCGGCATATTCTCGCCATTCGCCTGCTACGGCAAGGGACACGGCCATCCGGCGCCAGCATGGAGCTACGAGGCGGAGCGTCCGGCGTTCATCAAATCGATCGCCGACGAGATGCAGAAGATCAACCCGAACTTCGTGATCATGACGGAAGGCCTGCACGATTCCGTCTTCGATTCCGTCGCGTTCTTCCATGGTTGCTCGTTCGGCACGTATCACCCCGCGTGCAACTCGCTCATGAAGGCGCGTTGCACGGAATCGAATCCTGGCGGCGAATGGCCCGAGATCATCAAGTACACGTTTCCGGAGTTCGCCAGCACAGTGCGCGTGCCCACGCCGATCGTCGACCGCCCCATGCTGAACTACACGCTCGTTTTCGGCTTCCGCCACGATGTGGAGCTGCGCTACGGGCCCGACCGCGTGTACGTGGAAACGGGGAAGGTGACATCGGACTACGGCAAGGTGAAGAATCCGCCTAGCCTCAAGCTGCTGGCGTCCGCCCCGCAGGAAAAGCTCGCCGGATACATGAAGGCGATCAGCGACTTCCAGCACAAGAATTCCGACCTGCTGCTGGAAGGGCGGTTCGTGGACACGGACGGCTTCACGTTCACCGGGAAGGGCTGTCTCGCGAAGCGTTTCACTGGCGCGAAGGGAAGCGGCGTACTCGTGTGGAACATCGGCAAGAAGCCGGTCGACGTGACGATCGCCGGACTAGGCGCGCCAAAGTCCGTGACCGAGCCGGAGTCCGGCCCCGTCGCCGCCGACACGCCCCTTGCCTCCGACACCCTCCGCCTCTACCGATTTGACAAGTGAATATAACGGCCCTCTCAACCCCTCAACATCTCAACCCCCCAACCCCTCAACATCTCAACATCCCATGACAACCATCGACTGGATCATCATCGCCGTATTCTTCGTAATCCTGCTCGCCATCCCGATGCTGACGGCGCGGAAGGGCTCCTCCAGCACGAAGGAGTTCTTCCTTTCCGGGCGTTCCATGCCGTGGTGGCTCATCGGCGTTTCCGTGATGGCGGCCTCGACGTCCACGGACAGCGCGAACCTCTTCACGGAACTCATCCGCAAGGACGGCATGAGCGGCAACTGGGCGTGGTGGGCGTTTTTGCTGACGGGCCTCATGACGGTGTTCGTGTACGCGAAGCTATGGCACCGGAGCGGCGTAACGACGGATGTGGAATTCTACGAGCTGCGCTACTCCGGCAAGCCCGCGGCGTTCTTGCGGGCGCTGCGCGCCGTGTACCTCGGGTTCGTTTTCAATCTGCTCATCCTTGGATCAGTGGTAATGGCCGGCGTGAAGATCGGCATCATCCTCTTCGGCGTGTCGGCGACGACCGTCGTCGTCGTGACGGCCGTCGCGGGCATCATCTATGCCGCGTTCGGCGGCGTGCGTGGCGTGATCTACACGGACTTCTACCTCTTCACGGTCATCATGGTTGGTGCGGTGGTGGCGGCTTTCTACGCGCTGGGGCAGCCGGAGGTTGGCGGCATGGCGGGGCTGGTGGCGAAGCTGGAGGAAAAGGGCACGTTAGACTTCTTCCCTAAGTTCACCGACATGGACACGCTCATGGCGGTATTCATCATGCCTGTCGCGATGCACTGGTGGACGGTGTGCAAGTCCGGCGCGGAGCCGGGCGGCGGCAGCTACATCGTCCAGCGCATCCTCACGGCTAAGAACGAGAACCACGCCATCGGCGGCATGTTCTTCTTCAGCCTCGCGCACCACGCGTTCCGTCCTTTCCCGTGGTACATCGTGGGTCTCTGCTCGATCCTCGTCTTCCCCGACATCACGAAGGCGTTCCCGAACGTCCCCGCAAACTACCAGGGCGGCGACGTGGCGTACCCGGCGATGCTCAAGCTCGTGCCGCCGGGCTGGTACGGACTGGTGGCGGCCTCGATGGCGGGTGCGCTCCTCTCCACTGTGGCGGCGCTGCTCAGCATCTACTCCACGTACCTCGTGAACGACATCTACGGACGGTTCTTCCGTCCGAAGGCGTCGGGGCGCGAGCTGATCTGGGCGACGCGCGGCGCATCGGTCCTGCTGATGGTGGCGGCGTGCCTGATCGCGCCGTTCCTCCAGAGCGCGAAGTCGGCTTTCGATCTGATGCTGCTCATCGGCGCGGGGACTGGTCCGATCTTCCTCCTGCGATGGTTCTGGATGCGGATCAACGCCTGGAGCGAGATCGCAGGCCTCGTCACCGGCCTCGTCGCCGCGGTGTTCCTGCACATAGTATGGCCTATTCTTCCCTCCGTCACCTTTCACCTTTCATCTTTCACCATTCACCTTTTCGGTTCGCCGCTCCAGCCCTGGGTGAAGATCCTCTGGGGAACGATCGCAACCACGGTCGCATGGGTGGCCGTCACGCTCGTCACGAGGCCAGAGCCGGCAGCGGTGCTGGAGAAGTTCAGGTCGACGGTCCGCGCCGACGGGCGCGACGTGGGCAAGGGGCTCGTCATGATGACGTTCGCGGCGTTCGCCTGCTTCGGGGCGATGTACGCCACGGGCGCATGGTGCTACGGCTGGTATCTCAAGGCAACTCTCGTGACGCTACTCTCCGTGCTCTCCGGCGCGGTGGTGTACGTCCTTTTCAATCATCGCAAGGAGCCGAAATGTCAATGACAGCAACATGCTTTGCGGCGTTGGGAGCACTCCTGACGCTCGAAAACCCTCGCACCGGGATGCGCGTGACGTTCTCTGACGACGGCGCGCGGTTCGTCGCCGTGGAGGTGCGCGACCGCGCGGGCACGCTGCGCACGGTGACGGCGCCGCCGATCGACCCGTTCTCTGGGGCTACGCTCGGGCGTGTCGCCAACCGCATAGCGGACTCGCGCTTCACGATGGACGGCAAGACGTACGAGCTTCCGTCGAACGAGGCGCCCAACGGGCGCAAGTGTCTCCTGCACGGCGGAGCGAAGGGGTTCTACAGGCAGAAGTGGCAGATGCGGAAGATGTCGCGCGACGGGATGCCGGGCGTCGTGTTCTCGCGCCGCTCGCCGGACGGCGAGGAGGGGTTTCCTGGAAACGTCGACGTGACGGTGACATGCCTCCTTACCGATGCCAACGCGCTGCGCATAGAGTACGAGGCAAAGACTGACCGCGCTACGCCCGTGCAGATGACGAACCACGGGTACTTCAACCTCAACGGCGATCCGAAGATGCCCATCGACAACCATATCCTTTGGGTGGCGGGCGACGAGGTGACGGACGTCGGGCTCGACCTGATTCCGCTGCCCGGCCTGCGCAAGGTGTCGGGAACGGAGTTCGACTTCAGCGTTCCGACGGAAATAGGCAAGCGTCTCTCCACGCCCGGCAACTACGCGCGCAACTTCTGCCTCTCGGACCGCTCTGCGCGGTTCAAGCGCGCATCGACGCTCTACAGCCCGGCGACGGGCATACGGATGGAGACCTGGACTACGGAGATCGGCCTGCAGATATACATGGGGCACACGCTGAAGGTCCCGCGCTCCTACATCACCATGGAGCCTCAGCACTGGCCCGACTCCGTGAACCGTCCAGACTTCCCGCCGGTGATACTTCGTCCCGGCGAGACGTATCGGGCCGCGAGCGAATACCGATTCAGCTGCGTATCGGGCATGTAGCGGGGCACGGATCTTTATGGTATAATGCAGGCACAGGACACGGAGGAGTAAGACAGAAAATGGCAGAGAAGAAAGAGACTAAGGCGGCGGAGCCCGCCAAGAAGGCGAACACGGCGCTCGACGCGGTGCTGTCGCAGATCAAGAAGGAGTTCGGCGAGCTTTCCATCATGCGCCTAGGCGGCGAGGAGCACGCGAACATCCCGGTCATTTCCACAGGCGCGCTTTCGCTCGACCTCGCGCTCGGCGTGGGCGGGTTGCCGCGCGGCCGCATCGTCGAGTGCTACGGACAGGAGTCCAGCGGCAAGACGACGCTTGCGCTCCACGTTGTGGCGAACGCGCAGAAGGCCGGCGGCGTGGCGGCGTTCATCGATGCGGAGCATGCGCTCGACCCGGGCTACGCGCGGAAGATCGGCGTCAATCTCGACGACCTGCTCGTCTCCCAGCCCAACAGCGGCGAGGAGGCGCTCTCCATCTGCGAGCAGCTCTGCAAGTCGGGCGCGCTCGACGTGATCGTGGTCGATTCCGTTGCGGCGCTTACGCCGCAGGCGGAGATCGACGGTAACATGGGCGACAGCCACATGGGCCTCCAGGCGCGCCTCATGTCGCAGGCGATGCGCAAGCTCACCGGCGTCCTCGCCAGCACGAAGACGCTCTGCATCTTCACGAACCAGGTGCGCGAGAAGATCGGCGTGATGTTCGGCAATCCCGAGACGACGCCCGGCGGCAAGGCGCTCAAGTTCTACGCGAGCTGCCGCCTGCAGGTGCAGCGCATCGGCGCGATAAAGGACACGTCCGGCTCCGTCATCGGCAACCGCACGCGCGTGAAGGTGGTGAAGAACAAGGTGGCGCCGCCGTTCACCGAGGCGGAGTTCGACATCCTCTACACCTGCGGCATCTCGTGGGAGGGCTCGATCCTCGACGCGGCGCTCGCGCGCGGCGTGGTGGAGAAGCGCGGCAGCTGGATCGCCTACGGCACCAGCCAGCTCGGACAGGGCTCGATGGCCACGATCCAGTACCTCAAGGACCATCCAGAAGTGGCGAACGAGATCGTTGAGAAGGTCAAGTCGGCCCCGCTGGTGCCTGGATACAAGAAGAAATAGCGCCATGTTACGGCAGAAATCCCACGTCGCGGCGGCGGTGACCATTTGCCTCGCGCTCCTTTCGCCTCGCCTTTTCGCGGTGGCGAGCGTGAGCGAACTGACGGTGAAGCTCAATCTGCAGAGGGGCGACTACGTACTTGGTGAGCGCATCAAGGCGATTGTTGACGTGGCGAACGCGTCGCCAGACCCGATCGACGCACGCGGTCCAGATGCGCCTGACCACCTGTTCCTCGAGCTGTACAGGGCTAGCGACAACTTCCAGTTCGAGAAGGTGTCAGACACGCCGTACTTCGAGCCGTTCGCTCTGCTCTCGGGAGAGGGCCAGTTGCTGGAGACGCATTTTGCGGACCACTTCAAGATCAGGGAGGCGACGCGCTACTTCGCGCGCGCTGTCCTGATCCACAACCGCATGAGGTACGAAAGCGCGCTCAAGTCGTTCAACGTCGTGCCTGGGCTGCGGTGTGGAGGTGCGGTGCAGATGTTCTCAAACAAGGATGGTCTGCGGCGCGAGTTCGAGCTGGTGCACTGGGGACGTGACCATGTGGAGCACATCTTCCTGAAGGTGAAAGACTCTGGGCTGGAAACGCGCTCCTGGCCGACGACGGATCTTGGCCCGTACCTGAGCTCCACTCGTCCCAAGGTGTCCGTCCTTCCGTCAGGCGTGGTGGTGACGTTGCATCGCAACGCGAAAGACGCGTTCACCCGTACCGAGTTCTGGAGCCTGCCAGACGCGTTCGAGTTCAACATGCACGAACTGATGATCGATCCTGATGTCGCTGGCGCCGAGCGCGTGAAGGAGCTCTACAAGGAATCTGGCGGTATGGAGCCGGTCAAGAAGGCCTGGTGGAAGTTCTGGTAGTGGCTGGTGGTTAGCCTGCCGCCCGCGCTGCGCACAGAAATGTAAATGAGGATAACTTGGAGAATGTTGCCAATGTGTAAGTGTTGCCAATTGTCAATTTTGCCAATTGCCAATGGGAATTGAAAAATGAGAATGGCAACATTGGATATTGGCAACACTTACAGGCTAGTGGAGATGGTGTGACTATACTTGGGATAGAGACGAGCTGCGACGAGACGGCGTGCGCGGTCGTCCAAGACGGGCGCGAGGTGCTTTCAAGCGTGGTCTACACGCAGATACCGCTGCACCAGCCCTACGGCGGCGTGGTGCCCGAGGTGGCAAGCCGCGCGCACATCGAGAAGATAACCGGCGTGGTGGCGGAGGCCATGAAGGGTATCGGGAAGATCGACGCCGTGGCGGTCACATACGGTCCTGGCCTTGCAAGCTCGCTGCTGGTGGGCCTCAATGCCGCGAAGGGTTTGTCCCTTGCGCTTGGCGTTCCGCTCATCGGCGTGAACCACATCGAGGCGCACCTGCACACACCGTTCCTGTTCGACTCTTCGGGAGGGTCGCGCTCCTGCGCGACCGTGCCAGCCCCAGAATCCTCCATGCCCGCGCTCGGACTTGCAGTCTCGGGGGGACACACCACATGGATGGACATGCCTGCCTACGGCGAATACAGGATCATCGGACAGACGCTCGACGACGCGGCGGGCGAGGCGTTCGACAAGGCCGCCAAGCTGCTTGGGCTCGGCTATCCCGGCGGTCCGGTCATCGACCGTTGGGCAAAAGCCTACCGGCTGGCGGTATCGTCTCAATCTAACGCTCTTAATGCTCCTAATGCCCTTAACGACCCTAAAGCCTTTAACGACCTTAAAGTCCTTAAAGACCTTAACGACCTTAAAGTCTTTAAGGACCTTAACGACCTTAAGAACCTGCCGCCGCCGAACACTTTGCCGCGCTTCCCTAAGGGACATCCACGTCCAGGTACTGCCGCGCTTGCGGGCCTCGACGCCGACATGTGCGTTTCATTCTCTGGACTGAAGACGGCTCTCCTCTACCATGTGCGGCGGCAGCCTCCGGCAACCGACGCAGAGAAGGCGGGGCTGGTGGCCGCATACCAGGAGGCGATTGTCGGCACGTTGGCCGACCGTACTGCGACCGCGCTGAAGCGTCGCCGCTACAAGGCGCTGATAGTTGGCGGCGGCGTGTCGCTGAACGGCCGACTGCGGACGCGGCTCGCCGAGGTGGCCGCTGACGCGGGCGTGCCGCTCCTCCTTGCGGCTCCCAAGTACTGCGGCGATAACGCGGCGATGATAGCGGGACTCGCGTACTGGCGGCGGAACGTGTCCGGCGACGTGGCGCTTTCCATCGACGTGGAACCTACCCTCCAGCCTGGCGACGCATAATGGATGCCGCGCATCACGGCTAAATATGCTATACTAGTTGCATGAAAAAACTAGCGGGAATCTTTGCCATACTGGTGTTGGGCACCGGATGGACGTGGTTTGGCTTTAGTGCGTCTGCCAAGAAGCGCGCGGCGTGGGAGAACGGCGGCAGGGCCGCGGTCCTCAAGTGGTTCGGCGAGAACCAGTTCGGCGTGACGCCGATCGGGAGGCCGGCGGACGAGGTGATCGGAGAGCGGTCCGTGACGTTCGCGAACGGCACGATCACGATCGACATCCACGTGTCGCTGCCGGAGGGCGCGTCGGCCGAGCATCCTGCGCCGGTGTTCATCTTCGGCGACCACTGCGGCGCGAAGGAGAAGACGCCGCCGTTCTCCAAGTACGACTACGACGGCATCCCTACGAACACCATCACCGCGCGCGGCTACGCCTACGTCCACTGGAACTTCAACGATGTGTGCCCGAACGCGGCACGTTATACCAAGAACCTCGACGACTGGGCATACGGCATAGTGGCATACCTCGCGACGGGCGACAAGACGTCGCGCAACGTGCCGCGCACCGGCACGAGCTGGGGAACGATCGGCGCGTGGGCGTGGGGCTTCAGCCGTGTGATGGACTGGATAGAGACGCGTCCGGAGCTGGACGCCAAGCGCGTGGCCGTGCTAGGCCACTCGCGCGGCGGCAAGACCGCGCTCTGGGCGGCTGCGCAGGACGAGCGGTTCGCCATGGGCATCTCCAACAACTCCGGCTGCGGCGGTGCCAAGCTAAACAACTTCGACTGCCCGAAGAGCGAGCACATCAACCAGATACTCAACAACTTCCCGAACTGGTTCTGCCAGAACTACCGCGCGTGGATCGGACGCGATGCCGACATCACGCACGATTCCGACGATCTCCTGCGTCTCATCGCCCCGCGCATCTGCTACGTCGCGAGCGCGACTGAGGATCCTTGGGCAGGTCCGCCCGCAGAGGAGGAGTCCTGGAAGCGCGCGCACGACATCTGGGAGGCGTACGGCTGCCCGGAGCGCATGGGCTACCACATCCGCGAAGGCCGGCACAAGCTGACCGAGTACGACTGGAACATGTACATGGACTTTGCCGACAAGCACATGCGGTAGTGGGGAGTTGAGGTGTTGAGATGTTGAGAGGTTGAGGGGTTGAGAGGTTGAGGGGTTGAGAGGTTGAGACAGAAGACTGAAAGGAAAAAGCATGGAACTGGCGCTGCTAGTAAACAAATTCAATATCAAGGGGCGGCTCGTTACGCTCGTCCCGTTCGGCAACGGGAACATCAACGACACGTTCCTTGCCGTCTACCGCAACACGTTCACGGAGACGCAGGTGGTGCTGCAGCGCGTCAACAAGGCCGTGTTCCCCAACCCTGAGGCCATCATGGCGAACATGCACGCGATAACGCTGCACTGCCATGAGAAGCTTGAGGCGGATTCGGAGGCAGGACGCGACGACCGCGTGTGGCAGATGCCGCGCATCATCAAGACGAAGGGCGGCGGGGACTTCACGACGGACGAGAACGGCGACGTGTGGCGCGTAATCACGCGCATCCTCTCCGCACACGCTTTCGATTCGGCGCAGAGTCCGGAACACGCCCTCGAGTGCGGCGCGGCGCTCGGGCATTTCCACTACCTCATTTCCGACATGGATCCCGCCTCGATAGAGGACCCGCTTCCCGGCTTCCACATCACGAGCGGCTACCTGAGGCAGTACGACGAGACGCTCAAGGATCCGCGCGCGAACGAGATACTGAACGCGTCGATGGAGGCGAAGCGTCTCGCGCGTTACATTGAGGAGCGGCGCGACTTCGCAGTTTCGCTTGAAAAGGCCGAGGCTTCCGGCGAGCTGAAGAAGCGCATGTTCCACGGCGACCCGAAGGTGAACAACATCATGATCGACGACTTCACCGGGAAGGGCACCGCGATGATCGACCTCGACACGGTCTCTCCCGGCCTCGTGCAGATCGACGTGGGCGACGCAGTGCGTTCCATCTGCAACCCGGCGGGCGAGGAGGAGCTTAACCTCGGCAAGGTGACGTTCGACGAAACACTTTTCCAGGCGTTCATGAAGGGATACATGAAGGAGGCTGGCGCGTTCATGGACGATGCCGACCGCGCGTGGCTGTACGATTCCGTGCGCCTTCTGCCGTTCGAGCTTGGACTTCGTTTCTTCCAGGACTATCTCGCCGGCGACAAGTACTTCAAGGTGCGCCAGCCTGGCCAGAACCTCAACCGCGCGCGCGTCCAGTTCCGTCTCTGCGAGGCGATCGAGGCACGCGAGCGCTCCATCCGGGCCATGCTTGAGAAGCTGTGACCGTCAACGGGCAAACAGCCGATGCGTCCGTGACGGCAAGGTCTCGCCGCGGTAGGTGAAGGGGACGTTCGAGGCGTTGCAGACGACCTCCTCGCCGTTCTCGTAGCGCGTGGCGGTGATGCCGGGGGCGAGTTCCACGTGTTCGTGGATGAACTCCAGCTGCAGGTGTTTCAGCGGCTGCCACTGGTCGTACATCCGCTTGATGTCCGCGAGGTCGCGGTCCGTGTACATCGAGTAGTAGAACATCGGGCGGCCGCCCCACTCGAACACCTTCAGCACGCGCTCCTCCGGAGTCGGAATCCACAGGAACGCGCCGAACGCCTCGCTCAACATCTCGTCCTTCGACCGATGGCACGGCGCGTCGATCGTCGCGTAGTACGGCTGGCTCATGATGATGCCGTTGTAGACGATCGGGAAAATCGGCAGCATCCCGTCGCAGAACGGATTGGGATTCCGGTGCAGCGGATGCGTCCTTGGCTCCCACGCGACGTACAGGATGTTGTCAAGCGCCGAGGCGAAGTGGTCGAACCCGCTTTCGCTGCTCGACCCTCCGAAACGCCGGCGCGCCTTTTCGCCGATGACTTTCTGCCAGCGGATCATGTCGGCGCGGGTGTTGGGATGGCGCGGGTCGTGGCACGGCATCGGCTCCTCCGCGCTCGTGACGTCCATGTGGAGGATGCCGTTCAGCCCCATGTCGAGAAGGCGGTCGATGTCGTCGTCGACGTAGCGGTTGTTCATCACCTCCCAGCAGCAGTCGTAGACGCGCCCCGCCGGCAGAATGCCCTTGAACTTCGCGTAGACGCGCGGGTTGCCGTCCTTGTCCTTGGCGACGTCCTCCACACGGTACCGCACGCTCTTCGCGTAGTAGTTGTGCCAGTTCACGTGCACGCTCATGCGGTAGCCAAGCGACTTGCCGAACGCGATCGCCTCGCGCATCTTCGCTTCGCCGCCGAAGCGTTCGTCCGGCGGGAAGAGGTCGGGGAAGGGGCCGTCATGTCCGTCCGGCTGCCAGCCGACCATGCACATGTCCACCTTGTCCATGCCGATCGCCTTGCATTTGCGCATGATCCCCATGAAGTCGTCGAACGTGTGGTCCACGTTCATCGGCGGCTTGTTGGTGATGAAGGTGCTGTGGTCGATGCCCTTGCGCACGGAACGTCCGAACTTGCAGCGAAGGAAGATCGACTCGGTCGAGTACTTGAGCGCGTCGCTCGACTTGATCTTCTCCCTGAGCGGCTTTACCCCGCCTTCCGCGAGCTGGTAGGCCCGATACTTCCGTGCCATTCCGGAATAGTTCGCGTCCGCGCCCGAGAGAGGATAGTAGTCGACGATGATGTCGTCGTAGACGTCGAACTCGATCTTCTCGATCTTGAAGCGCGGGTAGATGCGGCAAACGCCTTTTGCGGCCTTCACCTGCTGGACATATTCGCCGCGCAGCGTCTTGATGATGGCGACGAACGCGCCCTTGTCCGAAACACCGCCGAAGATCGGCACGCGCATCGCGTAGGTCTCGTGAAAGCCCTTGTCGCGCGTCAACCGGCCGTAGTTGCCGTCGCCCGCCACCCAATAGCCGTCGCCCTTGGGCATTGTCGACCCGTCCGTGAACACGTCGACGTACCAGGCGTCGCGCGGGATGTCCCGCGTTGGCATGTGGAACCGCCACGCGCCGTCCGCCTGCTTCTGGCACGCGACGGTGCGCACCTCCTCCTTGCGCCCTCGGTAGCCGATGTGCACCTTTGCCGTCTCGAACCCCGTCTCGGCGAACGCAGTGGCGGCAGAAAGTACGGCCAGAATTACAACTGTCAACTTCTTGTCTTTCATGGCTTTTGTCGGTTGTGTCTCATGTTCGTGTTGCGAACAATTATAGCAAACGTTGCGTGTTTGATGGGCAACAATTCGTATCAACCAGAAAGGACTCGGCAACTGCCTAGTCGGTAAATGGTACAATATGAGCATGAAACAACTCTACTTGGTTCTCGTTTTGATTTCGGCCGGGCTCGCCGTCGCCGGACAGGAAACCGCCGCCGCGCTCGGCGAACGCTTCCAGAAGACCCGCGCGCCCGCCGACAAGCTCGCCTGGTATCAGGCGCTGGAGCGGGAAGGGCACGACTTCTCGAAGCGCGCGCGCACGCCCGTCGACGCGCGCGGCATCTACAAGCTCAATCGCACGTCACGCCTCGCCTGCCTCGTGTTCCGGAAGACCGACCGCGCGGGCGACAGCTGGGACGAGGACCTCGGTTCCGACGGCACGCTCCACGTGGAGTGGACGCGCAAGCCGAACGGCGGCATCGACTACTCCTACTCCGCGCCCACGAACTGGGACGTGTTCGTCACCGCCTATCCCGGCGCCGTCACGCGCTACGGCGTGAAGGTGATGAAGGCGCATCCGCGCCTCGACGACCCGATGCCGCAGGCAACGCTCCCAGACGGCTGGCGGGTCGTTCCCGGCGAAGAGCACTCCGGCGTGAACGTGCGCGAGGCCTACCTCACGCTGGAGAGGGACGGCACCAACCTTCCCCCACCGCAGGTGGAGCTTTCCTGGCCGGGCGTCGCCGTCCGCACCGTGTACGGCGCGAGCAACGTCGTCGTGTCCGCCACGGGGGCGCGCTTCATCCCGACGGCCCGGAAGCCGCCGACATCCTTCTCGACGCCGCTTCCCCGCCAAGGATCCGTCAGCGCCTCCCTCACCCACCATCTGCCGGGCATGCAGGCGGGACCGCACCGGACGGTCCCCTACCCGACGAACGAGATCAAGGCCGTCGCCAACTTCGTGTTCGCGCTGCGGGAGGCGTTCCTGCGCCTCGGGTTCGGCGAGGAGAAGTCCATTGCAAACGGCAACATCTGGCTGGGCGGATTCGACTCCAACTTCCCCAATGGCCATACGGACTTTCCCGCCCATTTCCACATCATCGTCAACGCCCGCGACGGCAGCCAAGTGAACCACTTCTACATGCGCCCCGAGGACGGCCGCATCACCTGGAACTGCTACCAGGACATGAGCAACGTGATGGACGTATGGGACCGCGTGACGGAATACAAGCCAGGTGACGAGATTCCGATGTACGACGGCCGCGGACGCGTCGCATTCACCGTGAAGATGCTCCCCGACGGCACCGGCTTCGACCTCCTCCGCCCCGGGCGGCCCCCTGTCCGCGTCTGCGGCACGCGTCCGTGCGACGCCGTCAACGTCTACGAGCCGAACGGTTCCGATTGGCGGCTGGTCAAATCAATCACGATCACCGACGATCCGGTAAAAGGCATCCTCTCCACCCCGGAAGGCACCATCAGCTACGACCCCGACACCGGCCGCCGCCTTCCCTAAGGTCGTGACAACGGACACAAAACCTATTAAAGTCCTTTTTAACCATCATGGCACAGTTCCGCTGACGCTAAACCAATACCCATCCGCTCGTAATTCATATCTCTCCACTTTCAAAAGACCAATCCATCTCCAATACACCTATTTCCTCTGTGTCACCAGGTTTTACTTTAAAAATATATTCTTTATGTTGGTGATGTCTTTTGTTCGACACAGACAGCTTCATTACAAGAGTTTCACTCCCACTCCTGTTAGTCACCTGCATTACAAGCGTAGAACTGTACAACAAAGATCTTCGGAACGTGACAGAAATTGGCGGCGTACTCTTACATCCTCCGACAAAGACCGCAATGGTCGCTAGGAGAATGAATAGCCACTTTCTTTTGCTTATCATGTTTTTATCCTTTTTATTGACAAAGCCCTTGTTTCGTTTCACGTTCAAAGAACCGGGCCAATTCTTCTTCCGTGTCGCTCTGCTTACTTGGCTGTCAGATACGAAGCGCGGATAAATGAAAACCTCTCTTCGTATCTCGCCGGAGGCCCTGAGAGTACCTTAACGGAAATACGAAGAGAGGCAAACGCATAATGCGTTTCTTCTGCCAAGTATCGTCCGTTGAAAATTTCTCAGGTTTTCCGGCGACGACTGCTTTGCAGCATTGCTTAAATCATCCTGTCACGCTTCATCGGTCGGCGGAGCGCGTCCTGCCATTTTCGGTCACGCGGGACGCGTGACCCTACCGATGCGGCGACCGCGAGGCATAGCCTCGCCTACGGCCGTTTCACTGTGTTGTTGGTTGTTCCTTTCTCATTTCAGTTCTGCGGTTGGAAGTTGGCTCTATGTCATTGCGGGCGTACGGTCTGACTTAGCATGCAGCTCCTGAAATTGCTCGATCTGATCGCAAAGGGAATCGACTGTCTCGCCCTGAAAAAGGTTGAGCTTCCTCCATTCCGTATAGTCAAAGGTATCACGGTTCAGCAACATGATGAACCGTTCCATTTCTACACTCCCGACTTGCTCGGCAAGAATGGTGAAGCACTTGCTCTTGAGTTCGCTGTCTGTCATCGCCATGTCAGTGTCCTCCAAAGAATTCAACGGGATTCGCAATGCGCATTGAAGTATGCACCTTGGCTTTCTTGATGAGGCCATTGTCGGTTGTGAAGAACCAATCGCACCCAGCCGATTCGGCACAGGCGACATGAAGTGCATCTATCGGCTTCACGTCGGCAGTCTCAAGATCCTTTGCGCGAGCTCGAATGGAATCATTAACAAGCACCTTCACCACGGCACCGTTTGCCCACGGGAGAATCTGCATCGTCCGGTCAATGAACCGACTCTTGCCTATCTCAAAGTCCAAGACCGTTGACCAGACATATTCAAGCTCACCGTCACGCATCTTTTGCTGAATCGACAGCTTCGCAAGCGACTCAAGGAGAACCTTGAGTTGGCTCTGATCGTCAAATGGACGATTGTAGCAGCAGTTGTCGAGATAGATTCGCATGAGAGTATTATAGCATTTTCAGGTTGTTCTTGCATCGCAGCATTGCTTAAATCATCCTTCCTTCAGGATGGTGAGGACGCGCATGCGGCAGATGCGGCCAGTCGTGTGCTCGGCGGTGCGGGACGTGAGGACTACGCCTGCGAACCCGGCATCTGGATTTGCGGTCGCGCAGGAGCGCGACCCTCCCGGATCTATGGCGATGGTTTGGCCTGAGAAACCGCTGTGCGTGATGGTGGATGTGCTCCAGCCATTCGGACGCTGCACGGGACTCATGTCCCAGCCCCAGCTGCGGCGGCCCGTTTCGTGTTCAAAAGTGGGCGTGTAGAGAAGATCGTACACCTCCTTCTTGAACGTCTTGCGGTGCAGGATGTCGGTCACGAACCTCAGCATGTCGGCGGCGGTGGAGAATACGCCGGCGTTGCCCTGCGGCTTCTTGTAGCGTTGGCAGAGTCCGTCCTGGCAGGTGCCGATGAAAGTGGGGTTCCGCATGATCTGCACGGTACGTGCGAGGTCGGGGCCGGTGACGGGCCACCAGCGCGTGTCGGCCATGCCGAGCGGATCGAAGATGCGCGTCTTGCAGATGGCGTCCAGCCTCTTGCCTTCGAGGCGCTCTATGATGCGCCCGATCATTATGAGGTTGTAGCAGGCGTAGCAGAAGCGTTCGCGGCGCTTCCATGTGGGACGCTTCTTCCAGATGTCGCGCTGGAAGTCCATGCCTTTCTTCGCGTAGGGGCGCGTATCGTCGAATCCACCGGAATGCGTGGCGAGGTCGCGCACGGTGATGTCGCAGTTCGGTCCGAGCAAGTGCTCCGGCAGGTACTTCGTGAAGGGGGCGTCCGGGTCGAGCTTGCCTTCCGCGACGAGTTGCGCGGCGGCGGTGGCGACGATTGTCTTGGTGACGCTCATCATGTCGAAGAGCGCGTTCGCCGGCATAGGCTCCTTGCGCTCGGGCGAATGGAGACGCGTGCCCATCGGGACGGGGTCGGGGTGTTCGGTGGAGCAGAACACGCATCCGCCGATCAGATGGTAGTCAAGCTGAAGCTGGACCTCTGCCTTTGCTCGGGCGACTTTTTGTGAAAGGTTCTTCGGCGCACTGGGGGCAGCGGTCGTGGTTTTCGGCGCGCTGGGGGCAGCGCGCCCTACCAGAGGAGTAGGCATAGCTGCTGCTCCAAGCGCCAGTTTCAGAAAGTTTGATCGTGTCATTGGAGGTTCTTTCTGGATTTGATGCTTCGACATTCGACGTTCGACGTCCGACAGCCGGTACGACCCTTCGACTTTCGGCTTTTCAAGGTTTAACGGTGTAGCTAATCGTTGTGTTGGATGCGGCTGGGTGGGTATTGTCCTTCACGCCGATGTGGAACACGCCCCAGCCGGTGCCGTTCCACTCGCCGTAGTCGATGCGGTACGGCTCCACGTAGGCGTGGCGGCGCTTGCCTTTCGCGCCGGGCGCGAGGCGTTCGCCGTCCACTTCCTTCGCGGCCTTCGAGGCGTTGTAGGGATAGGCGTGGTAGACGAGGAACCGCTTGCCGGCGTCATCGCGGAAGAAGCTCGCATGGCCGGGACCTTGCAGATCTAGGCCGGGCAGGTGCTTGCCGCGCTTGTTGGCGATGGTGAAGATGGGATTGAACTCGAACTTCGTCCAGCTGGAGGTCTTGAGTGGATCCTCGCCAGTCCAGGTGAGCTGGCCGAGCCCGTAGTTCGTCCAGTACCCGCTGCCGGAGTATATGAGGTACACGTCCCCCTTGTCGCCGTAGACGGCCGTCGCACCCTCCACGACGCGCGGGAAGTAGGGCGCCTTTTCGGGATCGCGGGAGGCGGTGCGCGAAGCGCCAACCGTTTCCCAAAACTGCGTGGGCACGGTGACTAGACTGCTGTCGGAGGCGAGTTGCCACGGGGTCTTCATCCGGGCGATACGGATCGCCTGATAGAAGTTCCGCGTGCCGCGTCCTTTTTCGGTCACGTACAGAATGTACACGCCTTTCCACTTCCCGGTGTGGATTGCAAGGGCCGTCTGGCCGAGCGCCCAGTCGGCATAGGGGGCACCATCCTTGTCGAGGACTAGCTGCGAGGAGAACTTCTCGCCAGTGACGGGGTTGCCGTAGGGACCGGTCGGCTTGCCGGAGAGGGACTTCAGCACTACGCTCTTCACGTGGCGGGCGTCGCCTGTGGCGGCGTCGCGGAGGGCAAGGAACATGTACCATCCCGCGTGGCCAGGGAAGTCGGTGTCGCTGAAGCTGTGGATCTCCGGACTCCACGTGCCGCTCACGCCAGTGTAGCCGAGCTGCTTCACCATCGGATCGGACGCGCTGTCGTAGGCGATGCTCTGCGCGCAGTCTGCGGCCGCGAGGCCTGCGAGCGTTTCGGCCTCCAGCACGCGCACCTTCGCGGTTCCGGTCTGCGTGAGGTAGAACTTGCCCTCGTGGCGGAAGAGCCACGGGTCTGCGCAACCCTTGCGCAGAAGCGTAGACGGAAGCGTCTCCACCTTGGCGGCGAACGCGCTTGCTGCGGCAAGAAGCATGCATGCGAGTATTATGGGCCTTTGCATGTGAACATGCTACCATAGTCAGATATACAGCCGCAAGGAACTTTTTGGTATACTGGATGCGTTGTGATTCACAAGGTAAACAGAAAAGGAGAACTGAAATGAAGATGACGAACGTGATGCTGGCGCTTGCGGCCGGGGTGTGCCTGGCCGGAGCCGCCGAGACTATTGCGCTGCCGAAGCCGACCGTAGATTCTGGCGTTACCGTCCTGCAGGCGCTGAAGGACAGGCATTCCTGCCGATCCTTCTCCGAGCAGGAGATTTCGCTCGAGACTCTTTCTGGAGTGCTGTGGGCGGCGAACGGCTACAACAGACCCGACAAGCGCACCAACGCGACTGGCCTTAACAAGCAGACGATCGAGATCTACGCGTGCATGAAGACAGGCGCATACCGCTACGACGCCAAGGCAAACGCGCTCGTCAAGGTGTGTGACGCCGATCTGCGCAATGCCGTGGCTGATCATCAGCCGTATGCGGCAAAGGCGCCCGTGTCGCTCCTTATCGTGGCTGATGTCTCAGACCCCGTGTACTCCAAGAAGTGGAACACGCTCACGCATTACGACGCGGGCATAGTCTCCGGCAACATCTACATCTACTGCGCCGCTAACGGCCTCGCGACGGTCTGCCGCGGCTCGATGGACCGCGATGCTCTCCGGAAGGCACTGAAGCTCCCTGAAACGAAGGTGCTCCACCTCAACCATCCCATCGGTCGCCCCGCCTCGAAATAGAGCGAAGAAGCAGGCGGTTTCCTGGACAAGACAAAAGCGGACGGCCGGCGGCCGTCCGCTTCTTTCTGCGTCGTTGCGCCTATCCTCAGAAGTAGCAGTTGAAGATGGGGAGCACCGGAATCTGGTTGTCCATGATGAAGTTCAGCAGGCCGATCTGGAAGCCGGCCGAGCAGGTGGACGCGTAGTTGACGAGTCCGAGCTGGGCACCACGCAGTTCCTCGGTCATGTTGAAGAAGATGGCGGACTGGAAGCCATGGACACGACGGGCGAAGTTGGCGCCGAGACCGAACTGCCAGCCCCACATGTCCTCGCGCACCGCGCTGCCGAGGCCGGCGATCTCGATGCCGTAGAACTCGGAGTCGTACGCGCCGATCAGCACATCGGCGCCAAGGCCGAGGAAGTCGCGGCGCAAGCCGACAGCATCGACCGACAGTCCGTAAGTCGTGCGGTTGCCGAGGTTGACAAGCGCAACCTGCGCGCCGATCGCGTCGCGGTTGGCGAAGTTGCAGCCGGCCGCGACCTGCAGGCCGAGCATGTCGAGGCGAGCCGTATTGGCGAGTCCCGCAACCTCAAGGCCGTACATCTTGTTGCAGTCGCCATAGACGAGGTTGACGTCCAGGCCGAAGATGTCCCAGTCAAAACCCCACGGAAGGGCGAACGGAGTGCCGATGCCCAGCGCGAGCACGGTGTAGCCGTAGCTCGTCGGGTCAGGGGCTCCCGGATAATCCTTTACTTCCTCCTGGGCCACGATGGGCTGAGAGGCAAGCGCAGCAAGCGCGCAAGCAAACACGGCACTTTTTGCAATACGGTTCATTTTTAATGACTCCTTAGTTTTTCCTTAAATCGGTAAGACGGCAAGAATGATACAGAATTTGCCGTCGCAAGTCAACCATGAAAGCCACTTTTTTGCAATTCCCTTTCTTCCGGTAGTTTTGGTATACTGTTCGGCATGAAAGCAAGATCATTCAAGGCCACCATCTGGCTGATGGCGGTGCTGTGTAGTTCCGTTATGTCGGCGGTTAACGTAGACGTGGCGGTGTCGAAGCCGGGGCATGAGGTGCCGGCGTCGTTGTGGGGCATCTTCCTGGAAGACATCGCGTTCTCCGTGGACGGGTGCCTTTATCCCGAACTTGTGTGGAACAGGGGGTTCGAGTTCCGTCCCGCGCCGAGCGACGATGGGTTCGAGAAGCGGCTGAAGGGTCCGACCGATTTGGGCATTCCCGGCTGGACGGCGGACTGCCGCCGCACGGGGATGGGGCGCTTCACGCTCCAGTACGCGAAGCCGCTGCGGGCGGACACGCCCGCCTATCTGCGCATCGAGGCGTTTGCGCCGTTCGCGGGCGTGCGCAACACGGGTCCGCTCGGCGAGATGGACGTGAAGGGCGGCGTGCCGCTCAGCCTCTCGCTCTACGCGCGCGGCGACGTGCCGCTCATCGTGCGCGTGGAGTCGGCGGACAACAAGATCCTCTGCGAGAAGCACTTCCACCCGAATGAGACATGGCGGAAGTTCGCCGCCACCGTCACGCCGAAGGCGTCCGCGAAGAAGGCGCACCTGCTGATTCTCGCCGCGAAGGCGGGCACGGCGGAGATCGACTACGTGAGCCTCATGCCGGCGGAGACGTTCAAGGGGCACGGTCTGCGTAAGGACATCGCGCAGCTGATCGCCGACCTCAAGCCCGCCAACTTCCGCTTTCCCGGCGGGTGCATGCTGGAGAGCTGCGACTACGCGGGGTGGTTCGACTGGAAGCGCACCGTGGGCGCGCCCGAGACGCGCCAGCCGCTCTGGAACATCTGGGGCTAC
>CACXPT010000029.1 GCA_902769585.1 uncultured bacterium | reverse complement strand
CGCCCAACACCGAGAAGGCAAAGAGGAACAGGCATCCCAGCCCGACGATGAACCACGCGGAGACCCTCATCCCTCCACCTCCTCTCGCAAACCGGCGAATCGCTCGATCTTCGGCAGGATCGAGAAGAGGATCGCACCGGCTACGGCCGCGGGAAGCGCGCTCGCCACGAAGCGCACGAAAGCAGAACCTCCCCCGTACGTGCCCCAGGCGCTAAGCCAGGCTTCCTGCAGCGGCGCAAAGACCGCGGCTACGACTAGCCCAAGCGATGCGGACGACTGGACTTCTTCGCCGGTCCTGAGCAGGAAGCGCACGATGGCGCAGACCGGAAGCATGAAGCCGATGCAGCATCCGAGCGGCAGTCCGCTCAGCGCCTCGACGAGGTAGCCTGCGGCGCATGCCGTCCATATCCAGCGCGTAACGGGACGCGCCCCCTTGCGGCTACGTTGCGTTCGGCCCGAGGCGGTAAGAGCCACGTAGAGCGCGAACACCAGCAGGAACGGCGGCTTCACCCCGCAGAACGGCGGAACCATGTCCTGCAGCGCAGCTAGCAGGATCAGGCCTATCGCGAGAAAGGCAATCTGGACATGGTCAGTCTTCACGGCGGATGAACACGCTTTCCAGTGCGGGGAAGTTTACGGCGGATATCACGTCGCCTTCTCGCTCCAGCCTTGTATCGTCTGCGTTCTGTCCGTCAAGCAGGAAGCCGACAACAAGACCGCGCGGGAAGACCCCGCCGAGTCCGCTAGTGATGATCTTGGCGCGCGGCGGCAGGTCGGGCCGCTGCTGCAGGTGGCGAATGCGAAAAGGATTGACGACATAGAGTATGGACGCGTCGGCCTCGGCTGCGACGCACGTGGCGCCCCCGCCGTAGAGGATGCCGTAGATGGGACCGAACGAGGGGTCGGGCGACTCGATCTCGCACGAGACGCGCATGGCAGGATCGATTACGAGCCGCACGTCGCAAGTGTGGGGAGTGACCGTGAGGACACGCCCCACCAGACCTTCCGGCACGGCCACGGTCGCTCCGGGCTTGACGCCAGCCAGCGACCCCTTGCCGACGCGCAGGTATCCGCCCACTCCTGCCGTCCCGCTTCGGCTCAGCACCGGTGCCGCTATCCAGTTGGTCAAGAACGCCACCTCCCTGGCGTCATCATGGGGAGCCTCCATCTTGGCGGCGTTCCCCCTACTCGCCAACTCCATGCGAAGGGCCGCGTTCTCCTCCTTGAGACGACGGTTCTCGACTGCAAGATCCAAGCGAGTGAACAGACCGCGCACACGCGTTCCGATGTGACGGGAGAACCAGTTGCGACCGTTCTCGACAGGATATACGGCCTCCGCCGCCGTGCCGCGAACGCCGCACACGATGAGCGTTATCGCGCCCAACGCGGCCGCAGCAATGACTATTCCTGTTGTTCCTTTCAAAATCCTTCCTCAGTACGGAAGGATTGCCGTCCCCGTCACCGTCTCTTGTTTCGTGCGAGGAAATCGAGTTCGCTCATCACAACGCCCGTCCCCTCGGCCACCGCCGACAAGGGATCGTCCGCCAATGTCACGGGCAGTCCCGTCTCCTGAGCGAGGAGCTTGTCCAGTCCGCGCAACTGCGAACTGCCGCCTGAAAGCACGATTCCGCGGTCCACCAAATCAGCCGCAAGTTCAGGCGCACAGTTCCCCAGCGTGTTGCGCACGGCGTCCACGATGTTGGAAACGGGTTCGTTGAGCGCGTCACGGATTTCCTCCGAAGAGATCGTCATCGTCTTCGGCAATCCCGACACAATGTCTCGCCCGCGCACCTCCATGGTCTGTTCCTGACCCGTCGGGTACGCGGACCCTATCGTCATCTTGATCGACTCGGCGGTGCGTTCGCCAATCAGCAGATTGTAGACGCGCCTCATGTGGTTCACGATGCACACGTCCATGGCGTCACCGGCCGAACGGACGCTGCGCGAATGAACGATGCCGGCAAGCGAGATGATCGCCACCTCGCACGTGCCGCCGCCGATATCCACAATCATGCTACCCGCCGGCTCCGATACCGGCAGGCCAACCCCGATCGCCGCCGCCATCGGCTCCTCGACCAGGAAAACCTCTCCTACCCCGGCCGCATGCGCCGCGTCCTCCACCGCGCGCTTCTCGACCTCCGTAATGTCGCCGGGCACGGCGATCACAACCCGCGGCTTGGCGTACTTGCTCCAGAACCGCTTAGGGCAGACCTTGTTGATGAAATAGCTGAGCATCGCCTCCGTGATGTCGAAGTCGGCTATGACGCCGCTCTTCATCGGGCGGATGGCCATGATGTTTCCAGGCGTTCTGCCAAGCATGCGCTTCGCCTCGTCGCCCACGGCGAGCACGCGCTTCGACCCCTCCTCAATCGCGACAACGGACGGCTCTCGCAGCACGATTCCCCTGTCCTTCGCGTACACGAGGGAGTTCGCCGTGCCGAGATCGATACCGATATCGGTGGAAAAGAGTCCTCTGAATTTGGAAAACATGCCGCTATTATAACCGAACGCGGCGGAAAGCGCAATACTACTAAATAATAATTTTCTGGCTGGGGATGGGCTGGGGGGAGGTGGTTAGTGCTTGGTGCTTGGTGCTTAGTGCTTAGTGCCTAGCGCGGGAGGGTCGCAGCTTGCTGCGACCGGATTGAGCTACGTACTGGAAAACGTAACTGCGCGGGCCTTGAGAGTGGCATGGGGGCCGGCGATCTCGACGACGTGCGCGCAGCAGTTGGGTTGCGGCCCCTCCCAGAAGCCGGATAGCGGCAACCCCGCCACGAGCCTCAGCACCGTGCGTAGCACACCGCCGTGAGCAACCACGAGAACGCGCAAGGCCGTGCCCGAAAGCGGAGCAAGGACCTCATTTATGAATTCGCGCACGCGCGTAGCCACCGCATCGAACGGTTCAGCGCCGTCGCGGGCCACGTAAGCGGGAGGATCCATGAAGCACGCACGTATGTTGTCGTCGGAAAAAAGCCCTTCGCCGTAGCGCGTGCCCTCGTACGGCCCGAAAGATATCTCCCGCAACCGATAATCGACCACCGGCTTCAGGCCTAGCCCTGCACCTATGATTTGCGCGGTATGCAAAGCGCGCCGATACGGACTCGAATATAGCCGGTCGAAGGAAAGTCCTGCGGCAATCATGCCGTCGCGCGTGTCCTCGGCGAGGCGCACGCCCTTGTCCGTGAGGTCAGTCCATTCCGTAGAGCCCTGGATCCGCCGCTCCCGGTTCCACTCCGTCTCCCCATGCCTCAGGAAATATGCCTCCATACACCCACCAATCGACACCTACTTGATCAAGTGTTGCCAATGTGTAAATGTTGCCAATTGTCAATGTTGCCAGTTACCAATGGGAACTGAGAAATGATAATGGCAACATTGGATATTGGCAACATTCTCCATGTTATCCTCATTTACATTCCCGTGCGCAGCTAACTACCAAGCACTAGGCACTAAGCACTAAGCACCAAGCACTAGGCACCAAGCACTAGGCACCAAGCACCCCTCACTCAATCGGCCCCCACCTGTGGTTGACGACCGGCCAAAACACTCCGCCGGCGATTCCGCGCAGGTTCGCGGCAGGAACAGGCCCCCAGTAACGGCTGTCGTAGCTGGACGGCGAGTTGTCGCCGCAGGCGTAGTACTCGTCAGGCCCCAGCTTAACCTCGTCTCCTTCAGAGGCGATCGTGCGCCCCGGCATCGAGTAGTCGGCCCGCTCGCTCGGACGGTAGCCAGCGTACGGATATTCCTTCTCGTGCCACTTCTCGCGGTTCTGTATCTGGCGGATGCGGAGAGGCTCCATCGGCACCTTGCCGTCCACCACCAGATGCCCGTCCTTGACAGTCAGCGTCTCGCCGGGCGTGCCGGTCATGCGCTTGATGTAGTGGGTTCCCTGCTGAAGCCCCTTGATGCCCGTCGTGGAGAAGATCATCACGTCGCCCCTGCGCGGATGCCGGAAGTTCCATAGCCAGCGGTTGACGAAGAGGAAGTCGCCCGTCACCACCTTGCCGCTCCATAGCGACTGTCCTGCGCTCACGACGCTGCCGTGCGTTAGGCCGTTGGGAAGGGCGAACGCTTGCTGACGATACGGTCCGTCGCCAGTCTCGTGCGGATGCAGCACGTCTGTGGGCACCAGCATCTGCTTGCTGATCCGGCCTGTCAGGCCGTTCACGACGCGCATGTCGTAATGGCCGGTGTTGGTGGGACGGAACTGGAGCGTGCCGCTGAACGGCGCCTGGAAATGCTCGTACATCTCGCCCGTCGCGATCCACTTCAGCCACTTGAGCGGCGTCTTGTCGAAGAAGTCCGCCTCCTTCGGCGAGCAGGAGATGGAGTGGTTGCCGTAGAGCGTAGGCTGCATCGAGCCGGTGGGGATGTTGAACGGCTCGTAGAAGTAGGCGCGAAACGCCATCGCAACCGAGATCGACACGACAAGGATGTCCAGCCACTCGCGTCCGGCCGCCCAGCTCTTCGGTGGGTCGAGATACTCCAGCAGGCTCTTGCATTCCGCAACGTCCTTCGCCGCGTAGGCCGTACGCAGGTCGTTCATCCGCACGGCGAACTCGCCGCCGTCGCGGTAGGCGGGAAGGTCTTCGTAGGAGAGGATGAATGTCTGCGCCGCGCCCAGCACTAGCTTCTGCTCCTTCTTCTGGCGCGCCTTCGCGGAGAACGGCACCGTGCCCCACATCAGGGACCAGAGACACCAAAGCACGAAGAACACCCCGAAGAGCGTCACCGCCGCGAAAAGGAAATCAGATGAGAATGACATGTTTGTTCCTTTCTATCGAGCACAGGACGACATCTCGAAAACGAGCTCGCCGCCGGCCATGATGTCGGCATGCTTCAGGATGAAGGAGTCCAACGGCTTGCCGTTCAGCGTCACTGACTTCACGTACTTGTTCTCCTTCGAGAAGTTCTTCGCGACAATGGTGAACACGCGGTCACGCGGGACGCGTGACCCTACCGTCTTTGCGGTCGCAACAAGTTGCGACCCTCCCGCCTTCTCGCCCATCCCTCCAACTCTCAACTCTTCACTCTTAACTCTCAACTCTACCTTCGGTACCTGCGGTGCGCCGATGACGTAGTCGCCGCCGCACGGGTTGAACGGATAGAAGCCCATGGCGCTGAACACGTACCATGCGCTCATCTGTCCGCAGTCGTCGTTTCCGCAGAGACCATCCGGCTTCGGCAGGTAGAACTTGTCGAACACTTCGCGCACCACCTCGGCCGTACGGTCGGGACGTCCCGCGAACGGATAGAAGTAGGCGACGTGATGGCTCGGCTCGTTGCCATGCGCGTACTGTCCTATGAGGCCTGTCACGTCAAGCACGAATCCCGCGCCCTCCGTCTTTTGCGGCTGCGTGAACAGTGAATCGAGCTTCTTCACGAACTCCTCCTTGCCGCCCATCGCAGCAATGAAGCCCATCGGATCCTGCATCACGTGCCACGTGTACTGGAATGCGTTGCCCTCCGTGAAGTCGTTGGCCGTGCCTGCGCCGTGCCCGAGCCTGAACGGGTCGAACGGATCGCGCCAGTTGCCCTTCGTGTCGCGTCCGCGCACGAAGCCGATCGTGCGGTCTAGCACGTTCGACCAGTTGCCGGCGCGCTTCGAGAAGAACGCCGCGTCCTCCGTCTTGCCGAGCGCGACGGCGAACTGCGCGGCGCACCAGTCGTCGTAGGCGCACTCCAGCGTGCGCGACACGCTCTCGCCCTTGATCTCGTCGAACGGATAGTAGCCGTACTTGTCGAGCAGGTCCCAGCGCTCCTTGCGTCGGTGGTCGTGCTTGACGGTGAGCGAGTCCTTCACCTGCGCGTAGGCGGCATCCCAATCGACGGCTGTGCCGCGTCCTCTAGTCTTCAGGAACCAGTCAACGATCGCGGGGACCGAGTGCGTGCCGATCATGCACTGGTTGTCCTTGCCCCAGAGCGTCCACACTGGCAGAAATCCCGTGCGCCGCCCCTGCTCGAGCATGGAGTTGACGAACCCGTCGACCTGCTCCGGCACGAGGATCGTGTATAGCGGATGCGCGGCGCGGAACGTGTCCCAGCACGAGAACGTGGAGTGGAACGGCGTCGCGCCCACGTCCGCCAGGTTGTTCGGCTGGATGTAGAGGTGGTAGAGCGCGGTGTAGAAGCTCGTCTTCTGCGCGGCATCGCCTCCCACGACCACGCGTCCCAGCACCTTGTTCCACGCGGCAGTCGCCTTCGCGCGAACGTCAGCGAAGTCCCACGCGGGAATCTCGACAGTGAGGTTCTTCCAAGCGGCCTCAACGCCGTTCTCGGCGGAGAGTCCGACCTTCACCATGAGCGTGCCGCCCGCCGGCACGTCGAACGTGAACACGTAGCGCGGCGCCTTCTCCGCAGAATGGCGCGGCGGCAGCTTGGTGACGGACGCGAACGGCCGGTCGAACTGCACGGCGAACGCGTAGGTGCGTTCCACCCAGCAACGGCGGCGAACCGTTCCAGCGATGCCCGTCCGACCGTCAAGGCGCACGTCGCAGGCGAGGATCTGCTTGAACGCATCGCCGCCGATGCCGTACTGGCAGTCGACGAGGAGCTTGGCGGGGCCGCCCTTCCCGTAGACGAAGCGGTAGATGGACGCGTGGTGAGTCGCGGTCACCTCGGCCTGCACGCCGAAGTCGTCGAGCGTGACGGCGTAGTAGCCGGGCTTCGCAGTCTCGGTCTCCTTCCTGAACACGCTGCGGAAATCGTTCGTGCCGCCGGTTCCGGTGAACGGCTGGAGCCGCAAGTCGCCGAGGTCTGGCACGCCCGTACCGCTGATGTGCGTCTGTGAGAAGCCCATGATCGACGGATCCTCGTAGCGGTAGCCGCCGCAGTAGTTCCATCCCTTGTTACCGGTGTCCGCGCCGGCCTGCACGAGGCCGAACGGGACGCACGCCGCTGGCGTGCAGTGGCCGTTGTCGGTGCAGCCGATGAACGGGTTGACCCAGTCGACTGGCGCCTCCTGCGCCATGCCGGCGAGGCCAAGCGCGAACGCCGCCAGAATTCCGATCTTCTTCATTTCTCTTTTCCTTTCTTTATACCACGAAATACACGAAACACACGAAAAGCCTGATCTATGCGAGGCGACACTTTCGTGTATTTCGTGTGTTTCGTGGTTTGCATGACGGGGAGTATGGTTTCAAGTCAGTGGATGTTGCCCCTGGACGGGTGTTTCTTCTTCTTGGGAGCGTCGAGCTTCAGGAAGGTTGCGAACTTCAGCGCCTCGGCGGGAATCTCGTCGCCGGTCGTGTCGGGCATCTCGTGGAGCGGAGGTGGCGGCTCCTCGAGGTGCTGGTGCGCGCGCGGCTTCGGGTTCACGAGCCGACGCAGCTCGGCGCGGAACGCGTCCATGCCCACCGGGCCGGCGTAGTCCTTCAGGTCGGCGTACTCGCGCAGGTCCTTGAGCGACGGCTCGCAGGAAAGCGCGATGGGCGATTCGCCCGTCTCGCGGACGAACCTTGCGAGGTTCTTGCGCGCGGCCGCGCGGTCCATCTTGTTCGCCACCACCAGGCGCGGACGCTCCGCCAGCTCTGGACTGTACGCGGCGATCTCCTTCTCCAGCACCTTGAAGTCGTCCCACGGCTTGCGGTTGTCCGTGCCGGCCATGTCGATCACGTACACGAGCACGCGCGAGCGCTCCAGGTGCTTCAGGAAGGCGAGGCCGAGGCCCACGCCGTCGGACGCGCCCTCGATGATGCCCGGAACGTCCGCGATGCGGATCTGCGCGTAGTCCTCGCACGTCATCGTGCCGACGATGGGGTTGAGAGTGGTAAACGGGTAGGAGGCGATCTTCGGCGTTGCGCTCGAAACGGCAGTGAGGAGCGAGCTCTTGCCGGCGTTGGGAAAGCCGAGGAGGCCAGCGTCCGCGATCGTCTTCAGCTCCAGCTTGAGGCGCATCTCCTCCGCGGGGCCGCCGGCCGTGTGTTCCGTGGGGGCCTGGTTGACGGCGCTCTTGAAGTGGACGTTCCCATAGCCGCCTGCGCCACCCTTCGCGATGACGACGCGCTGGCCTGGCGACGTTATGTCGGCCACGAGGAGACCGGTCTCGGCGTCCGTGGCGAGCGTGCCGCACGGCACATCAACCACAAGGTCCTTCCCTCGCCGGCCGAAGCAGCGCCCGCCGGAGCCGGGCACGCCGTCCTCCGCGAAGAGGCGCGGCTCGAAGAAGAGGGAGATTAGCGAGTTGACGTGCGTGGAGCCGCGCAGCCGGAACGATGCCGCGCCGTCGCCCCCCTTGCCGGAGCGCACCTGCACCTCGACCTGGTCTATGAACGATCTTGTCTTCATGGTTTTCGCCTAGTATAGCAGATTCTCGCCCCGCATTCCACTTTGCGCTTGCATTACGGCAGAGAATCGTGGATAATACGCACCATGAAAACTACAGGAAAATCTGCTTTCACCCTTCTCGAGCTGATCGTGGTCATCGGCATCATCGGCATCCTCATGGGCGTGATCCTCACGCAGTTCGGCGGGTCCACCGAATCTGCAAAGGCCGCAAAGTGCGAGACAAACATGAGAAACCTCGTCACGGCCGCGCACACGTGCGCCCTGGAGCAGCAGGATGGCTACTTCCCGCCTGCCGGCTCGTTCTCATATCCATACGTGAACACAAAGAAGGCCGAGATAGAGTACCACAACTACCGCGTGGGATGGATATCCGGGTCGGAGAACAGGCTTGGCCCAAACCGCGACGGCATCACAAAAAACGCCGTTGCATTTGCTCCAATCCCTTTCAACGAAGCAAACCAAATGCTTTTGCGCCATGCCCTGACAAACGGTTGCGCCGGCTCAATGTGGAGGGCCATGGGCGGAGCTGGATCCGCATACCAGTGTCCGGTCCACGCGGAGGCGGTGCGCAAGCTCCTCAAGCGTCCTCCGGGCTGGAGCTACGTGATGAACAAGAGATTTGGCTACGACGACAATGACAACAGAAAATACAGCATAAACAAGGACGAGGCCAACTCTGCCAAGCTGCTGATGTTCGCCGAACTTCAAGGCGCAAACATCACGGGCAGAGACTACGCTCCAATCGATGCCACCAGCTACATCAAGGCTGGCGTGCCGCTGGCAGATGCTGTCCTAGACTACAAGACGGAAAACATTGGCTTCAACCACAAGGTCGGCGAGCGCGGTTTCGCTGGACATGTAGCGTTCACGGACGGCCATGTGGAGAAGATGTTCTACCCGAAGTCCAGCGGCGGAGGCCTTTCGCTCCAGAAACTGACCGAGGCGCTGTGCCTAGGGCATGAGATAACCTTCAACGGCAAAAGCTATACAGATTTGCAGCAGTAAAGACCGAAGGTGGCATCATGGAACTGACAGACACGCAGAAAGAAGCGGTCGCCGCCTGGTTTGCCGCCGGTTCTTCTCTTGACGAGATACAGAAGCGAATCAAAGCAGAATTCGGCATCCATTTGACGTACCTCGACGTGCGCCTACTGGTGGCGGAGCTGCCGCAACCGGAGGAGGCTGAGGAGGAGGGAGGGGCTGAGGAGGATGGGAACAAGACACCCAGGACACCCAAGACACCCAGGACAGAGCCACCAGACAGTGACCGGGAATTTGCAGACGAACCTGGTAGCCGACCAGAAGATGGCGGGGTGCCGATTCCCGAAGACGGCGAGAATGCAGATAGCAATGAGGAGCAGACTGTGTCTGCGCCGACAGTTACTATCGACGCGCTAATGCTTCCCGGCACGCTCGCCTCGGGTGACGTCACCTTCTCCGATGGCAAGACCGGCAAGTGGTATCTCGATCAGATGGGTCGCTTAGGTATCGGCAATCTCCCCGAAGGCTATCGTCCATCCCCCACGGATGCAGCCCTTTTCCAGCAGCAGCTCATGCAGCTGCTCCAGTCTAAGGGACTGTGCTAAGGGAGTTAAGAGTTAAGAGTTAAGAGTTGGGTTGGGGGTGAGAGTTGAGAGTTGGGTGTTAGCTCTTTTGGCCTTGTTGGTCTTTAGGCTTTTGGTTAGGATCGAGATTAGTTCGTTTAGGTCGGTCTTGAGTGATTGGGCAGGGGCCATCTGGATGTAACCAGTTTCTTCCAGAAGATCAATCCAATAATCAGTCTCAAAGGCTTCCTTAATCGCAATAGAGAGTTTCGCTATGAAGTCGGACTGGCTTTGTGCACCTCGGGCTTCGCTTATATTTGCTCCAATACTCGTACCGCTTCGGAGAACCTGACGAGAAAGTACAAACTCTTTTTTGTCGTCTGCAAGGTGTTGGGCCAACCGAACAATCCTAACGGCAAACCTCTTGCTCTTCTCCTGTAGCGGCCCCGCCATCTTCTCCCCACAACCAACTCTTAACTCTTAACTCTTAACTCTCAACTCTTAACTCTAATCAAACTGGTGATAGAACAGCACCCTCATGCGGTGGGGGCGGCGGCCAACACGAAACTCCTGGCTCCTGATATCGTTTCGGCCGATGTTGTCAGAGTACGTATTGCCAGGATTGCTCCCGTCGTTATAAGCCGTCGGTTCGCGCCAGACGAGCGCGACGGCGCGCCCGCCCTGCTGTGACGGAGTTCCTTCGCCCGGCCCGCCGAGCGCCGTGGATTCCGCCCGCACGAATATGAGGAAGAGCTGCTGCTTGTTCGAGAAGCAGTCGCGCCAGTAGGAGTAAAGGAACTTGCGGTCAACGGTGTAGAGAGGACAATTATCCAATGTCTGGCCGAAAAATCTCTTGAAAGAGTTGTCATTCTGCGGGTCAAGGTCTGCCGGAAACCACGGGAGATCGTCAAATATCTCTTCCCAAGATTTCCTGATTGAAGAATTATCGGCCGACATCTGATTCGCTTCAACTCTCATGACTTCGCGGAAGTAATCTACTATGTGATTCACCTCTTTAACCTGCATCTTTGAAGACGAGTCTGCATTTTTGTCGCAGAAGGCATACTTTTCGCATTGATTGGCCGTAATGGGATCGCCGGACATCTTGCTGTTGTCGCCTAGCCTTCTCACGATCTCCCCAAAACCGCTAGCAGCCAACTCGTCGATTTTCTTGTCGGCTACAATGCGCCCAGCAGTCCAGTAGTCGCAAGGCGTATATGCGAATACCGCCCGGAGCACGGCCTCGTCGTCGCTGTAGGGATTGACAGTCTGGATTCCATCCGTTCCACGTCCGATCCCAACCTTAACGAAGTCCTCGTAGAGCGTTCTGTCAACAGGGTACGTACGCCAAGCACAGGCCCCGTTCAGAATCTTCTGCGGACTGTCAGCATGTTCCGCGCTCGCGCTCGCACCCGGAGCGTTTTTGAGGATAGAGGAGATGCGGCCATTGGGCTCATTGTTCCATTGCGAAAGACGGGGCAGAAACGCAAACTCGCCAGGAGACTGCAGATACCCTTGATTTGACGTGAACATGAAGATATCACGATTCCCTCCGTCCTGCATGTCAACTTTAAGGTAATCTGTTCCGCAAATCTCGTCGAGCCATGCGGTGCCGTCGCCGATGCTCTTATCCCAAGTGAACCAGTCCTCGGGTGCGTAATTGTAGCGAGGATCCACCGTGGCAAGCGATTTCCATTTGGCATCAGAACCGGTTCCTGCCCGCCATTGAGGATCGGAACCATTAAGCCCGGTAAATGTCCCATCCAGGATGTTTTGATAAGTGTACGCATTGGCGGGATCGGTGGAAAATAGCAGGCACCCAGGGGCGTTTCCGCCGTAGCTACCGAGGACCCCAAAGTTGTTTTGCTTGTTGTTAAGCATGTCATCCGCCATGATGGCCGGCGCCAGGTCGACCGTATTGCCATCCGCGTCAACGATGCGCACCCAAAGCATCGCATATGTCCTAAACGGGTCTGTCGAATAAGGCAACGTCGAACCGGCCTGAACCGTGATCTGTCCCGCCGGGAGCAATTGCCCGTCCTTGAACGGACGCAAGTTGAATTCGTATTTCTCCCTCTTGGGTCCGTTGGCATTGAACGACACGGCTCCTGTGACTGGGTTGACGGTAGCAGTCCCATCTTCCTCCAATATCTTTGTAAAGAACTTCTGGCTTGCCGGCACATCCGCAGATCCGTTCCACCGCGTCACATCGACTTTTATGAGCGCGTCGTCCTGCGTCTTATTCTCGTTTGGAATTGAGATGTTTATCTTGTCGGAATAAAGCGACCAGGCAAGCGCATCGCCAGGCGCCTTCCCGTTTATTGTAAAAGCCTTGCTCTGCTGGTCCCATTCGGCGCCACTGCCACTCGGATCTGGATGCAGCGCAGAAAGTCCGTCCGCCGGACGGACGGAAACGGCCCCGGAAGCCACAAACACCTTCATCGCCACCTGCACCTTGAAACCGTCAAGGTTGCGTCCGTTGAAATGCCGAAACGGATATGTCAGCAATATGCGGACGCCAGCCGCGGCGGAAAGGAAGCTGGAAGGATCAAGCGTGAACTCCGTAGTTGTAATGCGCGTGCCAGGGCCAGGGGCGGTAGGGGTCTCAACTTTCGGCGTCCCAGGAGGATCCACCCTCAGCTTAGCGAGATTGTTCCCCACCAGTTCCACGGCAGTCACCATCGGAACGCACTCTACGCCAGGCATTGCGAGCGATAAAGGAACATCATCATGGTCAAGATAATCGTAGAGCGTAAACACGTCCGCCTCGCCGATCAAGCCCCTGTCATACATCCTTTGGATGCATTTAGACGACGTCGCTCTCGCAACATCCTGTTCCGTGACGTTGCCGCGCATGTCCACGCCATTGAACGGCTGGCCTTTGTAAGATGCCAAATCAATCCCCTCTCCGTATGTGCCGTTAGTCACTCCACCGCCAGGCATCTGCGCCTCAAACGAATCCGTCACGAACGGCTGGCGACGAGCCTGCATTGCGCCAGTGGCAGTCTTTACCGTCCCGCCGTAGAAGTAGTTTTCTGTGCCTTTCTTGACCCAATTGTAGAATGGGAACCACAATGAGCCGATCCCTCCAGGGGCTTTCGAGCCAAGTGCAAGATTGTAATCAAGCATAGAGACGTACTCAGTTGTCGGCTTTGCGGCAGAGCCAGCGTTTCCGTCGGGATTGGAATAAGTCTGCCGCGACGCGTCCGGTCCCAGCATAAGTCCTAGTGTCGACAAATCTCCTGCCGTGACCGTTGCTTCCTGGTTGTTCTCCGGACGCCATGTGAGCGTTCCGCGCAAAGAGATGCGCGAATCGAGAGGCGAGGATCTCACGCCCACGCGCGTACGGTTAATGTCGAAGTAGTCGGACACATTGACGGCGCAGAACGCAAAACGTCCAGCATCAAACGCGAAGTTCTGCCACTTGGCCGCAAAAGAACTTCGACTCAGGAATCGCACGTCGTTCACGAGCGGCGGCGGCAGGTAGCCGAGGGCTTCGAGATTGAGGACGCTCACGGTCTCCGTGACAGGGGCGACGCGCCAAGGGTACCTGTTCTGGTCTCCAGGCTCGTTAGCAGCTGAAACCCGCGCACCGTTGTCGTCCACAAGTCCTGCAGGATCGGGCGGCATGAACACGCGTCCGAGCCAAAAATCCATAGAATTGTTGTCCTTGTCGTGGTAGAAGTTGGCGAAGACATTGTCGTTGGTGTTCGCGAGGCCCGGGAAAGGGTCGTTGCGGATGGCGTCGTCGACGCGGGACATAGCATGGGCCATAGCGGCCTTCACGAGGTGTCGCGTGGCGACATTGCGACGCAGGGCGCTGGACGGCACGCGCTCCGCGCGCATGTATATGGCGAAGGCAACCGCGCTCACCACCATGAACGAAAGGAAGCCCAGCACCACCAGAAGCGCGCTGCCGGTCTTTCTCTTCTTTCTGTCACGAAGTTTCACTTGCTGGTCCTCAGTTGTCCGCCGGACGGCGGTTGAAGTTCGGGAAAGCCACGTATGACTTGAGGTTGTCGGAATTGTCCTCCTCCGTGCGGATCGGACGTCCCACCTTGATCGTCACCAAGTATGGATGCATCCACGGATCGAGTATCTGTCCGCCCTTGACCGAGGCGTTGTAGAGCACTGGAACCGTCTCGCCGTTCGGTCCCTTCTCCCCGCCAAGGATGAACGACAGGTTGGCCTCGTTGGCTGGCGTGTTGTCGTAGAGCGGCAGCTTGTAGCCTTCGCCGAAATGCTGGTATGCGAGGATGGCGTTCGTCATCTCCTGCGCCTCGGCCGTGGCCTGAGCGATCTTGGCGCGCCGCTGGGCGGACGAGACAGATGAAGTGACAGCGCCGGCCAGCAGCATCAGCATCGCGATGACCACCAGCAGCTCGACAAGCGTAAAGCCCCTTCGGGGCGGTGAAGGGTGAAGGGTGAAGGGTGAAGGGCGGTGAAGGGTGAAAGGTGAAGGGTGAAGGGTGAAGGGTGCCTGACGTCGCACGACAAGAGACGCGAGACGCGAGACGCGAGAGAATAGATTGTCAATTTTAAGGCTTATCATTTTTCACCATTCACCTTTCACCATTCACTACTCGAACACCAGCGGCATCGTGTTTATGTCGTCGACCGTGTTCGGCTTGCCGTCAGGGCCCCACGAGAGGACTCCCACGATATACGTGTTGCCGCCGTTAGCACGAAGGCTCTGTATGTTTCGCACCTGCTGCCACGGTTGCGGCACAGACGAACCGTTACTTCCCAGCGAGTCCCAATTGGGCAGGCTGAACGGAAACTTGCCCGATGGATACACCTCCACAGCACGGTCGCGCAGGTCGCCGTTCTTGTCCCATGCGCTCAGCACGCGCCCTGTCTGCGACTTGTTGGCCGTGTCCACTCGCGGCAAGGCGTTGTCCGCCAGGTACTGCGCGTACGATAGCTGCCGACGCGCCTTGCTCATCATCGAGTTGCTCGCCTTGCCAGTGCGCCAAGCGATGGCCGACGAGTTGAACACCATCGTGAGGATGGTCATGAGCATCCCCAGCAGCAGGGAAGCCACGAGGATCTCAATCAGGGTGAAACCTGATCGAGGTGAAAGGTGAAAGGTGAAAGGTGAAGGGTGGCGGGAAGCCGATTGACGGTTGTCGGCCACGTAATTTCGCACGACGCGAGACGTGAGACGCGAGACGCGAGAGAACAGATTGTCAATTTTAAGGCTTAACATTTTCACCATTCACCTTTCACCCTTCACCTTTCACCCTCTCACTCCTTCAGCTCCTTCTGGTCGCCCTGGAAGTGGACTTCCGTGTAGAATACCGGCTGACCGAGCAGATCGCCGACGCGACGCGTAATCCGCAGGCTGATCGTGACGCGTGAACGGTCATCCATCATTTGCATCCCGTCGCCATCGAAAACCGGCATTTGTCCCCACTGCACCACGATGGCGCAAGCCAATTCGTCATCAACCGGCCAGGAAGGCTTGTGTTCCCTGTTTATGCCTGCCAATGCGCCGAAGACCTGCTTCGCCAGCGAATTGATCTGCGAATGCTTCTTCGGCGCAAACGTCGCCTGATGCGTATTAGAGTCCCTAACTTCATCGCAGTAGGCCAACCAGCCTCCCTTGAGATGCTTGCCTTTGTCTGTCTTGCCATACGCCTCATCAATGCCGTCCACCCAATCCTTCCACTCGATGTTGCGAGAGGAAAGCGCCGCCGTAAGCGTGTTCAGCACGCAGTCCGCCGCGGCTGCGGCCTTCACGTCGTCCTTCGACTGGCGGCTCTCGCGGTAGGCAAGAGGGTAGAGCGCCACCATCGCCAGCAGCCCGACGGCCATGATGAAGATGGCCAAGTTCACCTCCATCAAGGTAAAGCCCCTTCGGGGCGGTGAAAGGTGAAGGGCGGTGAAGGGTGAAAGGTGAAAGGTGAATGGTGAAGGGTGAAAGGTGAAGGGTGCCTGATGTCGCACGACACGAGACACGAGACGCGAGACGCGAGAGAACAGATTGTCCGTTTTAAGGCTTAACATTTTCACCATTCACCTTTCACCCTTCACCATTCACCTTTCACCATTCACCCTACTCCGCATCGTCCTTCAGGTCGCTCGACGTGATGGTACCGATTTTCCTGGCGTTTTGTCCGCGGACGGCGGAGATGGTGATCGTCTCGCTCAGGCTCATCTCGTATGCGTCGGACGATGCAAGGTCGCTGGGCCTGAACACCAGCGCGCCCGCAGGATCGATCTTGGTGGAGTTGGCCTCCTTGCTGCCGTAGAGATACCCCTTCGGCAGGTCCAGCTTGCCGATCTCCACGCCGTAGGCGTCACCAGCCTTCCAAGAGATGCCGTTGTTCTTCTTAATGACATGCCCCCATCGATAGTTGTTGCCGTTGAGGTAGGTGGTACCGGAAAACTTCTTGTTTTCTTGAGGCCTCTTCTTGAAATCCTGGCAGAAATGCTGGACCTGGCCGCCATAGGCTATCATGTACTCGTTGTTGAATTCCACCGGCTCCACAGCGGTAGACACGTACGACCGGCACTTGTCAATGCCCTGTTTGACCTGTCCGTCAAGATTAGACATGCGATAGAACGGTATTCCTTCATCGCTTCCCGATGACGATGTAGTAACTGGACACGACTGGTTCCAGTCTGCGAACTCGTCCACGATGACATCGCCTTTGACGTAGGATAGCCGCCCCGCCATCTTGATGGCGATGGCGGCTCCGGCGCTCGACGCCTTGGACTCTTCCCCAGAGACGACCGTCGCGCCGTCCTTGTTCTCCGCCTTCGTCTGGCGGTTGAAGAAGAGGACGGCGGTGGGCGTCTGGTCGATCAGGCACACCTGCATCGCCAGGCGAACCAGCGCTATGGTATCCTGTTTCGCCGCACGATCCGCCATACCGCGCGCAGCAGCGAAGTATCCCGTCACGGAGACCGTGCCTAGCAACGCCATCAGACCCACGACGACCATCAGCTCGACGAGCGTGAACGCGGCCTTCGTGGACGACCTTTCTGTTTCGTGCGCTTTCATCCTCTACTTGCCGTCTTTCGCGAATCCAACCGTCACGTTGTCCGTCTCTGCGTTGTACTTTACCACAAACCGGCGGAAGCGCCCCTTGTCCGAATGGGAGTATCCGTAAGTCATCTCGCTTGCCTGCGGCACGGAGCCGCGCACGTTAGATGCCTTGAGCTTAGCCACCCACGACTTCACCTCCTCGCCAGAACACTTTGGCAACCCACTTTCGTCCTTGGCGGAAGTGGCCGATTTCCGCACGGCGGTGAACCCTGAAACGTCCATCACCTTGTTTCCGGATGCGTTCAAGCAACGCGTGACGAGATAGTTCATCAAGGTATCGTACTCGGTATCGTCAAGCGTGACAATGCCTGAACCTCGGTCCTTCTGGTCCAGGCCGTTGTCAGACCACTTCTGGATCGCTCCGTTCTTGCCGGGCGGCCAGAACCCTTCCTGCTGGTAGTATGTGGCGATGCCCGCCTGAAGCGCAGATCTCAGCGCCTCGTTCTTGCGCACGCGCGATTTGCGGATGACCGACGACGCCGCAGTGGACACGATGCCCATAAGCACCGCCAGAACGGCGATCACCATCAGCATCTCTACGATCGTAAAGCCTCTCTTCACGGCATTTCTCTTTTCACTTTTCATCTTTCACCCTTCACCTATCTCTTCTCCTTCGCCTTGTCCCAGCTGTAGATGTCGTCTGAGCGGCCGCGCTGTGCGTACGGCGCAATCTTGCCGTCTGCCCCGGCGCACCACGCAATGGCCTCGGCGCGAACGTTGACCTGCTGTCCGCCAACGGTCGCAGTCGTAAATCCGTCTCCGTCGTCGTCAACGGCAAAATAGATGATGTGATCCTGGACCGTACCGCCAGACGGCACCGCCGACCCGATCTGAGCGTTGCTGTCCCGCTTGAGAACGGCCTCTGCCCACGGATCGACCACGCCGCAACGGCTGATACCGATAGGCAGGCCGCCCTTCATGGCTATGCCCAGCAGCTTTGAATTCCCGAACGCCTTCGCCACGTCGGCAACCATGCCCCTGCCTGCGCCGTCCCCGCCGCCGAAGTTGCCGCTGAGGACAGCTGGCCACACGCCATCGTTCTTCTGGCGCAAGATCACAAGCGCCTGAGCAGCCTGGGAGACGAGTTCTGTCGCCTTCGCCCGCTGCGCCGATTTCGTCACGCGCCCGAATCCTATCATCAGCGCGCCGGAAAGGATGGCGATGATGCCAATCACCACCAGCATCTCTATCAGTGTGAACCCTTTGTTCTTTGTTTTCTGTCCTTTGTCCTTCACAACGGCCTCGCTCTCGACTTTTAACCTTTTAACTCTTTAAACTTTTAACCTTCAATTCGCCAAGTGGCTGATGTCGTCGCTCGTCCATCCGGTGATCGTCGACTGCTCCTTCGTGCTGTAGGAGTCGAGATGCTCCATCAGCCACGGCGGAAACGTATACCCGTTCTTGCCCGCCGACCATAGGCGGTAGCTCTGATACGGAGGATCTGAGTAGTAGTAGAACTCTCGCCCCCAACCGTCAGCCACCGTCATGCCGTTGAGCAGGTACATAGAGCCTTTCGAATCGTAGCCGCGTGGGCTGAAAGTCCGAAACCAGCGTTTCTTGTCATCTGTGCTGTTGTCGTCTCTCGGAAGCGCATCGTACTTCGAGCTGGCCAAAAACGGCCAATCGCCGTCTTGAGTGTCTATGCCATAGAACTCCAGGCCGCCGCTGACTATCCCCTCGAGATTTGGCATCCAGCGTGAACAGACGGCCTGGGACGACAGGCTATCGATGAGAAACTTCTCCTTGTCGCCATCACCCCTTGAACCGTAGAGGTACTCCTGCATCGACTCCCAGTTTTCGTAAGTTTTTCCCGTATCGATACGACACGGCAACTGGTTGTTCTTTGACCACCGGCTGTGAGGAGTGTCGTACATCTCTGGGGCGCCACCCAGCATGAACCGGTAGCGCGGCAGAAGGAATGAGAGAAGTCCGAACTGGAAGAGCGTCGCCTCCTCCTCTTTGCCGATGTTGAGTCCGCCCACGTTGTTCAAGGGGGAAAAGTCCATTTTCTTGTCCATCGCGAGGCCGTTCACAAGCGTTTCGTTCTTGCTCTTCAGCTCGCCGTTCACGGAGCTGTTCATGAAGAACGGGAAGAGCACGGCAACCGGCTGCGCGCGGCAAGCGGCCTCGATCTGCCTTTTATCCTCTTTTTGGGGGTTGGACAGGTTGACATTGTTCTTCTGACCTCCCTGCACGCCATTCTCGTCCACCCTCACGTTGATATCGCGGCTGCGCCCCTCAAGAGGCACAGGCGGGTAGGAGCCGTAGGCGGCGTAGTAGCCGGAGACGGCGTTCTCGAGGCGCTGCAGCCGTGCCTGCGTCTTTGACTTCGCGCGCTGGTCGCCGCCGACACCCGCAAGGCGGAAGACGATGCCCATGAGCGTGACGATCACGACCGTCACGATCAGAAGCTCGATCAGGGTAAATCCTGATGAGTTAAGAGTGGAGAGTTTAGAGTTAAGAGTTGCGCGCCGAGCGTCATTTTCCGAACGGCGGTTGCCGCACGTCAAGACTGCGCGCCCTACGACACGCGACACGCATTCAAACACATCTCTGCCCTTGTGAAATCTCATGGCTTCACTCTCAACTCTTCACTCTCAACTCTCAACTCTCAACTCCATCAGCCTGCCGCGCCGGAGACCTGCGAGATGATCTTGATCATGGGCAGGAACATTGCGATGACGATCGTGCCCACCACCACAGCGAGGAAGATGATCAGCGCCGGCTCGATGGCCGCCGTCATGCCGGCCACGGCGTTGTCCACCTCGTCGTCATACGTGTTCGCGATGCGCGTGAGCATGTCGGGAAGCGCGCCCGTCTCCTCGCCCACCTGCACCATCGACACGACCATCGGCGGGAACACGCCAGAGGAAGCCAGCGGGTCGGTCATCGACTCGCCCTCCTTCACGGCGTCGTGCACGGTCTGGATCGCCTTGCGCACCACGCGGTTGCCCGTCGTGTCGCGCACGATCACGAGCGCCTGGAGGATCGGCACGCCGGAGGAGAGCAGCGTGCCCAGCGTGCGCGTGAACTGCGATATAGCAGTGCGCCGCACGAGGGTGCCGATCACCGGGATGTGTATCCTCAACCTGTCCAGCTGGTACGCGCCGAACGGCGTCTTTCCGAATATCTTGTAGATGACGACCAGCGCCACCACGCCCGCGAAGATCTGGAGTCCGTTGTGCTGCACGAACTCGGAGATCCCCATCACGAACTCGGTGATGGCAGGCAGCGACGCGCCGCCGAGGATGTCGTTGAACACCTGCTGGAACTTCGGGATCACCGTGATGAGCAGGAACGCCGTGATGCCGATGGCGGCGAAGAGAACCACCGAAGGATAGATCATCGCGCCCTTCACCTTGTTCTTGATCTTCTGCGCCTTTTCGGCGAACTCGGCCAGACGGTTCAGCACGACTTCGAGCACACCGCCCGCCTCGCCGGCCTTCACCATGTTGACGTAGAGGTTGTCGAATATCTTGGGGTAGGCCGTCAGCGCGTCAGAGAACGTGCCGCCGCCCGCGATGTTCTCCGAGATGCCGTCAAGGCAGTCCGCCATCGCCGGCGCCATCTTCTGCTTCTTCAGCACCTCGATGCAGCGCATGAGCGGAAGTCCGGCGTTCACCAGGGTGGCGAGCTGGCGCGTGAACGACGTGAGGTCCTTCGCCTTCACCCTGCCGCGCAGGAACTTGGGCAGCTTGATCTTGATGTCGATGTTGCCCTTCTTGGGAGCTTTCGCGGGAGCAGCCTTCTTGGCAGGGGCGGACTTCTTCGCGGCAGCGCCGCCGCCACCGCCGCCCTTGATCTCGCCGAGTGCAGTGGGCATCAGCCCCTGCGCCCTGATGGCCGCTATGGCGCCCGACCGGTCACCGGCCTCCACCGTGCCGCGCCGTTCCTGGCCCGAGCTGTCCTTTGCGATATACTGAAATGTCGCCATGTCGTTATGCCTCTTGCGGTTGAACTGCCAGTATTATACCCCAAACTTCCGTCCGTGGGAAGTGCGAAAATCGGGAAGGGAGAAAGAAATCAGCGGGACCAACCGATGGCGCGCGGAGACTCGAGGCGACGCCATCCGTTGTGGCGCCGACGCGTCCGACGGCGCGAGCCGCAGCGTCACGGTCCTCTCCCCGCCCACTCCGTTATCGGCCGCGCCACGCGCTGCGCCTGTCGCCTCCGTCGTCACGACCACGGCCGTGTTCTCCGTGGATGCCGCCTCGCCGGAGACGAACACCAACGGCACCGGCCTCGCCCGCGCCACCTCGTACCGCTTCGGATGCGGATTGTAGTACGAGAGCGAGACGAACGCCGAGTTCGTCGCCGCGACCGTGAGCGGCACCAGCATCTGCGTCCAGACGATCTTTCCCTCGGTGCGCGAAACCTCCTTCGGGTCGTATGCCTTGAACTCCTTCGAGAGACGCTCTATCGATGGCCAGACGTTCGACGGACAGTATCCGTCGTAGGTCAAGGTGTACGTGGCCGTCACAAGGTCGCCCGGCCGCACGTGGTCAGGCGTCAGCTTCTGCTCCATCTGAAACCGCGTGCCAACCGCCCCAGAAAAGCTTTGCGGTCGCCGGTCCGTCGGCAGCTCCTGAACCTCTATCCTGAACGGCGCCAGACGCGTGCCGAAGCTAGACGACGACGAGAAGCTCATCCCGCCCTGCTGGCGGCGCACCACCGCCATGCCCTGCACGACCATCGAGACTTCCTGGGTGACCGACGAAAGGAAGCGTACCGGCAGTCGGAATCTCTTCACCGTGCGCCCCGCACGCGGCGAACTGCCGTCCGGCAGGTTCTCGAAGCCTTCTCCATACACGACCCCCGCGTCCGGAAGCCCGCCCACCTGAAGGCTCTCGACGCCGACATTCTTCTCCACGTCAAGCTCCATCACGATCGCACACGGCTGACCCACCACCACCGACGACGGTTCCATGCGGGCCTTGCCGGTCACCTCGGCGTTGACGGACGGCCCCTTTGGGAAGATGTTGAAGAACTGGGCATCCGCCGCAAGTATCGCAACGGCCGCCGCCGCAAATACGCTAAGCCTTCGCATGGACGCCTCCTTCCTCCAGCCTCTCCTCAACCAACGATACCGTTGCCGAGATCGCCGCCGCCACGAACACGGCGATTCCCCAGAAGAGGATGAACCTCCGCCACCAGCCCGGCGGCAGGAGCGCCGCTAGCCAGAGCACCGCCCACGCGGCCGCCGCGAAGAGAAGCCGCACATCGGCGGAGTAGAGCACGTGCGGACGCAAAAGCATTCTTGCCGGCGACAGCTCCGCGCGCGGATCCTGCAGCAGGCGCGCACGCGCCGCCACTAGCCCCCGTCTGGTGGAAGGCGTTTCGCCGCCCCAGCGCTCGGCGCGTCGGAATGCGGCCTGCGCCGCCTTCGCGTCCCCGGCCATGAGGGCGCACGTGCCGTAGTCCATGAATATGATAGGGTTGGCGGCACCGGCCTCGATGCAGTTAGCATACGCCGCCGCCGCCGCGCTGAAGCCCGCTTCGTCCGTGGCGCGTGTGGCCAGCACAGAGGCGCGGCGGTAGGTGAAATCTGGAGAGGAAGGCGCGGCAAGGGAAGCGCCCACGCCGCCGAGAACGGCGGCGAACAGAACGACAATGGACGTAATCGTGGTACGCGCGGAATACTCGGTGCGATCCATCTCCGCGAGGGCGGAGGTCACGAGCGCGATATCTTCAGACGAGAAATCGGGCGACATTAGGCGCTCTGCGTCGGTGGCGGTTACCGACGCGCCGTTCACTCCGTAACGCACGTCGAAGAACGTGCGGATCGCCTGCCGGCGCCTGTCGATGTCGCGTCCGCGCAATGCCTTACGGCAACGCGCGAAGGCCGTCGCCTTGCGGTACGCGGCGTTGCGCGCCGCCACGCGGCGGCGCACTGGCGGCGCAAGACGGATCGCGAAGAACAGTAGCGGCGGAATGACAAACAACAGGACCGACAGCGTGAGATGCGGCAGAAACGGAAGGACCGCCGCGCCGGCTGGATCGAGATCAAGACCGTCAGGCATCGGCAGGATGTCGGCCTCGCCGCCTTCCTCGTCCAGCGCGCCAAGCGTCGCCTGGGCGCCAGCCTTGACCTGTATGGGGATCTTGTCGGTATGCAAGGTGACATAGGCACGCTTGCCCAGGTCGTAGTATGCAACTGGTATCGACGGGAACTCGCCAGTCCCTGCCTTGACAGCGCGAACGCGCCAAGTGAAGCGGCGGAAGTCGGCGAACGTGTCCGTCTTGACAGATCCCGCATCCACCCTGAAGGCGTCGTCTTTCATCAGCTTGTCGAGCGCGGGCGGATAGACTGCGGCGAGGTCGGCCGCGCCCGAGACGTCGAGCGTGAACACGAGCGGGTCGCCCGCCGTGCACACGTTAGTGTCGAGCGTCCCGCGCACGGAGAGATTCGAGCTCAATGCTCCGCAGAACGACTCGGGGCGTCCTGCTGACGGCGGACCGTTCACAACAATCTCCAGCGGCTTAGTCTCCAGACGTATCTCGCGAAGTTCAGGCACGTGCGCGCGGCGACCGAAACGGTCGCGTCCCTCGCGGACCGAGACTATCATCGGAACGGAGATGCGGACAGGCGGTATCGTGACCGTGCCCTGCGATGCGGCCCGGTAGGGTGCGGTCGTGACCGTGAACTCCCACAGGTTCGTTCCGTCCACCTTGCCGTGACGCGTCGTGAAGGGGAAAAGCGTCTTCTTCGGGCCAAGCATGGAACGTCCGAAGAAGTCGTCGTCCATCATGCCGAATGGATCGCCCATGGACGAGAAGATGTCGTTCGACACGTAGTTGTTCAGCGTGAACGACGGCACTTCGCCGCGCCGCCGACGCGACTGTCCCTCGAACAGCTGCTTTGGATCGACCGCGGCCAGCGGCCCCGGCGACCAGTCAGGTGAAAGGAACCCCGCCTCCATGTGCGGCGCGCGCTGGTTCAGGAAAGGCGGCTGATCTACGAAAGGATCGCCAAGGCCAGGCATCCTCAGCCGCAGCGTGATCGCAGTCTGCTCCGTCACGATGAGGTTGGTCACCGACGCGGAAATGTCGAAGGAAGGCGAATAGGCGAATAGATGAAAAGTGAAAGGTGAAAGGTGAAAGATGAGAAGGAGGGTGAAAAAAGGTGAAAGGTGAAGGGTGAAAGGTGAAAGGTGATGGGATGTCGGGCGGCGGATGCCGAATGTCGACAGGCGACATACGACAGCAAAGCAACTAGATGTTAGACGATTCCTCAACAACTTCTAACCTTTCAATATTTCAATCTTCTAACCTTGACTATAACTTCCGTGTGACTTCTCTTGTTTGCTTTCGCTGCTGGGAGTTTTGGAGCTTAGGAGGCTTGGAGAATTTTTATGATATTCTCCGAAACTCCGAATCTCCGAATCTCCAAGTAGCGAAAGCAATCATAGTTATCCTCATTGACATTCTCGTGCATAACGCAGGCGACGGGCTTTTAACCTTCTTACTGAATAACAACCACAGCCACGTCGCGGTGCGATTGGCCGGTCTTCGCACCTGAAAGATGCACGGCGTTGGTCGTTACCGAGGTCGGTGCGATGTTCAACTTGGAGAGGGCGCGCTCAAGACGTTCCTTGGCAAGCCGCTGCTGGCGGCCCTCCATGATCGAAATGCCGGCCAGCAGCCCGCCAGCGAAGCTGAGCGCCACCAGAAGCGCCACCACGGCAAACGCCAGAAACGGACGACGGCGGGTCAACGCAAGACGCGCTTCCTCCTCTGCGTGCTGCTTCGCCGCCTCAAGGCGCTCGCGTTCCACCGCAAGCGCCTCGCGCTCGAGCCTCAACCGCTCCTCCGCCAGGTTGATGGCCGTGTTGTTCTCTTGCTCTTCCATTTTGCCTTCCACTGACCAGTGTTTTCTTAGTGCCTAGTGCGTTGCTTTCGCGCATATTCTTGGTGCTTTAGCCTCGCACTAGGCACTAGGCACTAGGCACCAAGCACTAGACACCAAGCACTAAGCACCAAAAAAGTACTTCTCCGCGTTATTGTAGCAAATATCGCTCACAAGCCCGCCGATCCACGGGATGTCGCGCGGCAACTCGCCAGCCTCGATCTCCTTGCCGAGAAGTTGCCGAGGCAGCCGAGCGCGCCGAGCGCCTCCAGCTGCTTGCGCATGCCGTCCTTCTGGTCGAGGAACCACCAGGCCGCGCCCAGCTGCATGCGCCCCTTCTCGGGGCCGTGCTGGAAGCTGCCCATGAGGGTGGCGAGCATCTCGGTGTCCTTCGGGTTGAGCGTGTAGAGGATCGTGCGCGGGAGCGCGCCGTTCTGCTCCAGCCGGTCGAAGAGGCGGGCAAGCGAGGCGGCCACGTTCCATTCGCCGATGCAGTCGAATCCGGTGTCGGGACCGAGCAGCTTGAACATCTTCGTGTTGGTGTCGCGCAGGCAGCAGTAGTGGAGCTGCGCCGCCCAGCCGGCTTTCGCGTCCGCCGCCAGTCCTTCGTAGAGCCACGCGCTCTTCAGCTTGAGCGCCTCTTCGGGAGCGAGCGCCTTTCCGCCGCGCGCCTTCTTGAAGATGCGGCGCACTTCCGCCTCGGTGTAAGGCTCGGCGAAGATCTCGGTGACTCCGTAGTCGGAGATCACGCAGCCGCACTTCGCGAAGAAGGCGTGCCGCTTCGCCATGGCCTCAAGGAAGTCGTCCCAAGTCTTGACGGGCATCTTCGCGGCCTTGGAGAGACGGTCCATCCAGTCGTTCCAGGCCTTCAGGTTCTCAACCTTGCTGGCCTTGTCGCTGCGCCATGCGGGCAGGATCTTCGTGCCGAACGGCTTCTTCGCGATAGCGATGTGGTGCTCGAGCGAGTCAACGGGATCGTCGGTAGTGCAGACAACCTTCACGTTGGACTTCTTCATGAGCCCCTGCGCGGAGAAGCCGGGCTTCGCGAGGGCGGCGTTGCATTTCTTCCAGATCTTCTCGGCCGTCTTGCGCGAGAGGCGGTCGGTGACGCCGAAGTAGCGCGCGAGCTCAAGATGGGACCAGTCGAAGAGCGGGTTCTTGAGAAGCACCTCCATCGTCTCGGCGAAGGCGAGGAACTTGTCATGCCAGCTGGCGTCGCCGGTGATAAGCTTTTCGTCTATGCCGTTCGAGCGCATCTGGCGCCACTTGTAGTGGTCGCCGCCAAGCCACACCTGCGCGATGTTCTCCCAGCGCTGGTCCGCGGCTATCTCGGCCGGCGGCAGGTGGCAGTGGTAGTCGATGATGGGCATGTTCTCGGCGTAGCCGTGGTAGAGTTCCCTCGCGGCCTTGGTCGTGAGAAGAAAGTCGTCGTTGATGAATGGCATGTCTTTTTCCTCTTGGTTTCGAAATCGTGACGGCAAGCCGTCGCGGAAGATTATAGCAAATTTTTTCGCCGCCTCAGCGCCAACAGCGCGCCACCCACGAGCAGCAGCAGCCCCGATGCCGGCTCGGGAGAAGCGCCCTCACCCACCGTCACCGCGCCGCCGTAGAGGTTGATGCCGTCGCCAAGCAAGCTCATTTCCAGGTTCTCGTCGATCGAGACATGCACCCATCCGTACCACGTCTGGCCCTCGTAATAGTCGTAATTCTCGTCAAGAAGGACTTCACTCACCTTGAACGCCATGTAGAAGTCGTCTGGATTTTCAACCAACGTACCACCCGTATACCGCCCAGAATCATCTCCGTAAAAGTCCTCAATGCGGTTCAACGAATCAGGGTTGAAGGTCGTCTCGCTCGCGATGTCTCCGTAAAGAGCAAGTGCCCACCAGTTGAATGTAGGTTCGATTTGTTCCTTGGAAAAATCCGCATGCTTGATATATATTTTCCCGTTCTCACCATGAGCGTAGAATGACGAGATTATTTCTGCACTTTTACCACCATCATTTCTTACCACCCCCAAGAAACCATACTCTCCCAAATTGTCGCTATATACACCATCATTTATAAGACGGATTCCACTCCAATACGTTGATGATGCATTTACCAAATTACATGTTAGCAGCAGTAACATCGTAATAACGATTCTCATAACACCATCTCCTCCTACGGGTTGACAATCTCATCATACGAATTAACGTCAAATGGAACAATCTGATACAAGTCCGCATCAACCCCTTCCCACTCGTCAATCTTGCGTTGCACCGCATCAAGACGGAACGGCAGTAAAGGTCCCCAGTGCCGCGACCATGTTTCGACATTCTTCCAGCCAAGGTGATTGCTAAAAAGTAGAACAAGCTCATTGCCAACCACAAGAAACACTGGACAACCGGAATTTCCGTCTACAGTCGCCCCCCTCACGCTACAACGCGGTCTTGTGACAAGATTAGTATAGTTTATATGTCCATAATGGAAATAGTGACCGCCACCAGTACGCGTAGCCTCAGAATCTAGTGCCTCAAGCTCAAGAATCGTCGCACCTTTTTCCTGATTGATACTGAGCGTAGGAAGATATTTGCCAGTTGCAAGATACCGTACTATATTTGTCGATGGGACACATGCCGGTTTGAATGATTCTGGCAACGGCTCGTTCAATCGTCCTAGCCTTAAATCATCTGAAAGGTTATTCCATTGTACAACTGTCCGCGTCATTACAATCCCATTGGTGTCGCAGAACCGATAGGTGTATTCAGGCCAATGAGCCGCCATTACGACATGCTTTCGGGTGATAAGCGTTGCCGCCTTTGTTCCCTTGTGCTCTCCGTCATGCCACACGTTCACGCACGAGAGGTCGAGGTCTCGCGCCCAGAAGTTCGTGTTCAACTGGAACACATCATTGGAGCCGTTAACGAAATAATTGACGAAACGAGGAATCGCCGTCACAGGATCAATGTCCCTGATGCGATCATCGATCGACCGAGATGCTACCGACAGCAAGGTGTTCGATCCGTCAGGCACGAGCGGATGTGTGCCACACCAGTATTCGTGAAGGTTGATGAGGCCATCACCGTCGGGATCGTCGTATACTCGTCGCGCGATCCCTTCGGCGCCAAGTCCTTCCTGCGCCTCCCACCAGTCCGGCAGCGTGTTGCCGTCATGGTCGAAGTTTCCGTACGTCAGCGCGTTCGTCACCACCATGTCATGGCCGGTTATGGCGATCACGTACCTGTTGCTCGTCTCACCCACGTCCCATTCCCCGTTATGGTTCGCGTCGTCCCATACGCTCACCGACGCCTTCTCGCCAGACGTCGCGACGCGATGCCCGAAGTCGTACGTCCAGATTCGGTCCGCAACCACACACGGACCATGCACGCGGTTAGTCCCGAAGTAAGCCGCGAACGTGAGAGCGTTCGTCGTCTGAAACACGCCCGTGTACGTCTGCGACAGGTTGAAGCAATATTCGAGATTGCTGAGCGGATTCGTTCCCTCCTTCAACTCCACGCTGTCTGCAATGCGGTCGTTGTCGCTGTCGCCAATACTGAACGTGACAGCCTTTCCGTTATCTGTTCCTGTCAGCTTTCTTGCGACGAGCGCATCAACCCCAGCGTCATAGACACCGTTCGTATTGAAGTCACGGAAGACCTTGATGTACAGTTCCCCGTTTACAGCAACGCCATCTACCGAGAAGACCAAGGAATTACCCGCAAAAGTTCCATGATCGTTCGTCTCCCAGCCCGTAGGCAAGTATCCCCACGCCACAAAATTTGTCAGTCCCGGCACAACATCAGACGATTCAATGTTCACGGTCACGATGAAGCGGAAATTTTTCGCATCGTACGGGTCGGTCTGCTCCTGGCGTTCCCGCGCGTCGGACACGCCGTCGCCGTCAACGTCGCCGAACACGAAATTGACTTGCGCCATGGCGCCAGGCGGAATATCGCGCACGAGAAGGATGTCGTATGCGGAGTCATATTCCCCGTCGTCGTTCATGTCGCAGAACGCCTTGATGTGTGTGGCACCTTGCGAAGAGGCGTCAAGGTATAGGTTCGTGCCGCACCCCTGCGGGAACGTCGCAAGCCCGTTCGTCTCCCAGCCAGACTCCGCATAGCCCCATGCGGTGTAGATGGCGTGTGTAAGAGATACGGTGTTGGTCACAGACACGGTCAATCTCTGCTTGAAGGAGTGCGGATTGGTTGGGCCTGTCTCGTCTATGGTCATTTCTGTACGATCATCCACGCCGTCGTTGTCGCTGTCCGCGTTGAACGGATCGGTGCCACGTTCGTAAGCCTCATCGTAGTCGCAAAGGCCGTCTCCGTCCGTGTCGACGAGGGGATCGTCGGCGATGGGCATGAGCGAACCGATTCCCAGCGCGACGGACGGCGAACCAGGATACGGGATGCCCGACCATGCAAGCGCGGCGTTCGTCACTGTAATGCTGTTGGAAATGTCTGGCAGGTATTCTGTTGGAAGGTCACGCGGCGTCAAGCAGTCCGAGACCGTCACGAAATACGGATTCGCAGTATCGAACCGTGCAAGCGGCCATGCGTTGGTGAACGACTCGTCGAAGATCGAGCGCGAGATCGTCACCTCGGATCCTGAGTCGCTGGCACCCGATGTCCTCAGCAGCGCTCCGCAGCCAGCGTTCGACGCGCCATCGGGCGGGAAGTTGACGAACGAGCAACCGTTGATCGCTAGCGGTGGCGAACCGTAGGCATCAATGCCGACGGCCCATGTCGCCCCTGCGGCGTTGACGGTGCAGCTGCGGATCGTGGCCATGTCCGCACAATGGCGGTAGAACATCCAGCCCCTGTACTGGACATTCGGGTTCGGCATCCTGACATAGACATTGTCGAACGTAGCGGCCGCCGGGACGCCATCCCACGGCAGGTTACCGCCACACCAGAAACCAACTTGAAAAGAGGTTTTGGCGTCAAGAAGTAGGTACAGGTTTTTGAACAGCGTCCGTGTGGTTGTGTTGGTAGCCAGCATGAATGCAGTCGTTCCTGTCGCCCTGACAACCGCATACGAGTTCGATGTTGTCACCATGACAGGATGCTGCGGAAGCTGTACGCCAAGAGAGTCCGTGATCTCGTGTTGCGCTGACTGGTCGAGCTCGATGATCGAATAGTCCGTGCTTGCCATGAGCGCGGATTGAATGTCGGTAAAGTCTCCGCTCTGTCCTACCGTCAACTTTGGAGCCGAAGCGTAGTCCGGCACGTACGGGTTGGTGCCGTTCGCAAGCTCGTACACGTCAGGCAAGCCGTCGCGGTCGGAGTCGGCCATGGTGTCGGCGCACGTCTCCCGGTTGGACACGTAGAAGAATGCCGACGGCGCGTTCGCGCCGGGAGATGCCTGGGGCATGGAGACTGCCACGAGCCAGTTCGTTTCGCCTGCTGCCACCTGGTGTTCGCATTGCCAAACCCATATGGAATCCACGAGAGACGTTGCCGCGAAGAGGTCTAGCGTCGCATCGGCGGCCAAGAGGCTAGGCGGCCAGGCTATCAAGAGAGTGGAAGTGCCGGTCGTGTGCATGTCGATTGCGGCGAAGTGGAGGGTGTTGGTGATCTCGTTTCCAACGGGCGGGACGCCCGTTGTCCCAGTTTGTTGAGCCGTTCCGGGCGGACTCCCCGTTGTCCCTGTGCTTCGTCCGCTCTTCTGCGCGAGTACCGTAGCGACAATCGCCAGAAATGAAATGACCACCAAGGTAAGCGTCTTCAGCTGCTTCCCCACGCAACGGCAAGCATGCGCCAGCCCGACAAATGCCGACACTGCCGCAAGCAGCGCCAACAGAACTACGCCGGCGCGAAGCACTATGATCTGATACAGCTCGGTCATTTCGCCCAATTATACCCGATGCCTTCTGCCGCCGCAAGGCGGCAGATACGAACCGGGCGGTTGGCAGCGCCACCGTCGAGGTGATCAAGGCCTAGCCGCCGCGCCGTGGTCGCGCAGGAGCGCGACCCTCCCGGCGATCGCGTCGGAGACGGCGCGCGCAGTCCCAGTTACCGGAACAGGATCACCGTGCCGCCGAAATCGCAGATCGCGCCCTTCGTTGCCGCCTCAGCGCCAACAACGCGCCGCCCACGAGCAGCAGCAGACCGGATGCCGGCTCGGGGGTACCGCCACCACCCACCGTTACCGATCCGCCGTTGAGGTTGATGCCGTCGCCAAGCAATGTCATATCAAGATTATCGTCGATGGAGACATGTACCCATCCGTACCAAGTCTGGCCGGCAACATATTCATGGTTTTCAATAAGCACTTCGCTCACCTTGAACGCCATGTAGAAATCGTCTGGATTTTCGACAAACGTGCCACCCGTATACCAGTCGTTGCCGTAAAAGTCTTCAATACGGTTAAGCGAACTAAAGGTCTCCTCGCTTACGACGTCTCCATAAAGGGCTAAAGCCCACCAATTGAACGTCGCATCCATTGATTCCAAAGAGAAATCCATATGCTTAAGGTACAAATTGCCATTCTCCACATGCCCGTATATATCAGAAAGGATCCATGCGGATTTCCCATCCGCTCCGTATATGTCGCCAGAAAAGGCATAATCGCGCGAGGTACTAGAACTTCTGTCATAGTTGTTTAGGCTAATGCCTGTCCAGTATGCCGAAGCGCCCATTGCACTTGAACTCAGCACAAATAGGAATATTGCAATAAAGTATTTCATACCTAAACCCCCAATCTACTGATTGACGACCTCTCTAAATGAACTAAAGTCAGGCTGTTCAAGCTGATACTGGCTGGCATTCGTGCCTTCCCATTGGTTAATCTGATTCTGAACAGCCTCAACGTGGAATGGCAACATGGGGCCCCAATGTCGCGACCAAGTTTCTACCCCCACCCATCCAAGGTGATTACTAAAAAGCAGAACAAGTTCGTTGCCAACCACAAGAAATACAGGGCATCCAGAATTTCCGTCTACAGTCGCTCCTCTTACGTTACAGCGTTGCGCCGAAACAAGATTCGTATAGCTTGCATGGCCGTAATGATAGAAGTGCCCTCCACCGATACGTGTAGCTTCGGAATCTAACGCGGCAAGTTCCAGAACCGTTGCCCCCTTCTCCTGATTGAAACAAAGGGTCGGAAGATATTTGCCGGCTGCAAGATAACAAAAAATATTTGTTGACGGGACATGCGCCGGTTTAAAAGAATCAGGCAAAGGGACGTCTAGCTGTCCAAGAAGCAAGTCATCAGAAATTACCTTTCTGTCCACTACCGTTCTAGTCAGCACAACTCCGTTGGCATCGCAAAACCTGTAGCCGTTTGCTGGCCAATGCGTAGCCATCACAATATGCTTCCTGGTTATGAGCGTTGCAGTTCTTCCGTTAGTGGGACTACTGCTTGTATTCCACACGCTCACGCACGAGAGGTCGAGGTCGCGTGCCCAAAAGTTCGTGTTTACGATAAGCATGTTTGGGTCTCCGTTTGGCTCATAGTTAACAAACCGCGGTATCGCCGTCGCGGGATCGATGTCCCTTATGCGATCATCGATAGATCGAGACGCTACAGACAGCAAGGTGTTCGAGCCGTCCGGGACGAGCGGATGCGTCCCGCTCCAAAACTCATGCAGGTTGTGCTCCACGATCTAAGCCGTTATCTTTTCATGAGGACGAACAGCTGGAAAGATTGGCGACGCGCGCGCGGAGGGCCTTGACGAAGGAAGCACCTGCGGCGGAGAGTGTGACCCCGTCGCGGCGGACGATTCCCACTCTGATGGAATCATCCATCTTGAGCGGAATCGATATGATATCGGAACTGTACGACTTGCCGTGCGCGCCCGACGACACGGTGAAACCGTTCAGACCGAGAACAAGGTTCGTCATCGTGGCTCGGTCGCGCACGCGGATGTTCTTCTTGCGGTCGAGCGAAGGCATGACCTCCTCCGCGAAGTAGAGCGCGTTCTCTATGCCCTGCTCGTACGTGAGGTAGGGGTAGTCGTCGAGTTCCTGCGGCTTGATGATCTTCTTCTTCGCGAGCGGATGCTTGCGGCCTAGGAACACGTGCGGCCTGGCGGCGAACAGCTCCTCGAACACCAGCTCCTCCTTGCGGAGTATCTTCATGATGGCCCGCTCGTTGCGGCGCGAAAGGTAGAGCATCCCGATCTCGCTGCGGTGGCGCGCCACGTCGTCGATGATCTCGCTAGTCACCGTCTCGCGGAACGTGAAGTCGTAGGACTCCGCATCGTTTTCCCTCACTACCTCCATGAACGCCTCCACAGCGAAGGCGAAGTGCTGGCAGGATACGGCGAACTGCGGACGGCGCACGGCCTTGCCGGTGTACTTCTGCTGGATGAGCGCTGCGTCATCGAGAATCTGCCGCGCCGAAGCGAGGAACTCCTCCCCCTCGTGCGTCAGCGCCACACCTCGGCTCGAACGCGTGAAGATGGCGATCCGCAACTCTTCCTCGAGCGTGCGAATGGCCTCGGTCAAAGTGGGCTGCGTCACGAACACGCGACGCGCGGCCTCGCTGAGACTTCCGCATGTGGCCACCGCATCCGCGTACTTGAGCTGCTGCAACGTCATGGTATCCCTCCTTCTGCAAGAAGCTTGATCTGCCTAATCTCCTCGCGACGCCTCTCCGCATAGGCTGCAACATCCATCCCATCGGGCAACACGGGAGTGACGTACGGCGTGCCGCAGACTGCACAACATGCGCCGTCGTTAAGCACCGCGCCGCAAGCCGGACACCTCATCTCGAGAAATTCGCCGCAGCATGCGCAGCGGATGCCGCCCGTGGGCGAGGCGATATTGCGCGACGGACGATAGAATACCCGTCCGCCTACCACGTACGGCACGTTCGACGGACAATCCCCGTTCGGACAGTATCCGCTGACCGCAACCGTTCCCGCCGATATCGATATGGCCTCTTTCTTTGTCTCTGCGGATGATTCAAGCGGAACTTCAAGAACTTCAGACAGCTTCTTTACAGTCTCATCCGAAAGCTTCGTCACCATTCCGCCCTCAAACATGGAGATTGCCGACTGCTTGCAGCCGACCATCTGGGCAAGGGAAGACTGGTTAAGCCCCTTCGCCTTGCGTGCCTCCTTGAACTTGAGGCATATGTCTGCAGGAAGATTTGTCATTCTGATGTCCCGTGGCCGATAGTATGCCCTTTTCCTTTGCGTCTGGCAATAGCCAAGTTATCAACAGTTATCAACTACTTTATCACAAGTCTAGTTATCAACATGCGTTTATAACCTTGTTTATAACATAGTTATCAACAACTTGTGATAACTTGTTGATAAACTTGTAACTACTCCTGGCTTGCGATGTTTGCGCCCTTCAGTTCGCAATTGGGAAAAATGAAGAGACGGCAATCGATTGGACCGTTATAAAACGGAATTCTGGTTACATAGTACAAATTTATCATTTTAGACAGTTCTGGACTACCTGTTAGGACCGCCCCTATGTAACCTTGACACTTTTCGTTCATGAATGTGCCGATTCTTTCATAGATAGGCACAAGTTCGGCTGGATCCCCCAATCTGATGCCATATTCGGGATTGAAGAACACGCAACCGCGATAGGCACCCGACTGGACTGTAAAGTCTGGAATAGGAGTATCACCGAAATCGCACGCCTTGAACTGTATGAAGCTAGTTACTCCGGCAGCATGGGCATTGACCTGTGCGTTGTGGACTGCTTCAGGTGATATGTCCGTGGCGATGATTGGAGGAATTTCCTCCGTCTTTTCCTGTTCCTGAGCCTCAAGCACCATATCCTTCCAAATCTGTTCGGGAGTAGCGCCGAAACGTTGGCGGGGGGCTACACGCGGGGCCTTTTCCCCAGGAATGATCTGTCCGTATCCTTTAAGCGACATGAAGCCAAAATGAGACCTCAAGGAACCGGGAGCGCGTCCGATCGCCGCGAGAGCAGCTTCTATAGCAGGAGTGCCGGAACCGCACATCGGGGAAATGAAAGGCGTCTTCCTGTCCCACTTCATCGCATCTATGCATGCGGCGGCAAGCGTTTCCTGCATTGGCGCCGACCCTGGAATCTTGCGGTATCCACGCTTGGAGAGAGGAGTGCCGCTCGTATCCAGATAGATGATCATCCTGTTGTCTTCCCAATGCAGGAAAACGGCAGCTCCGCGATCGTAGTCAGAACCGGAATCTGGACGTCGGTTGCATTTCATCCTGATACGGTCGACGATAGCGTCTTTGGTCACGAGGGACGGAAGACGCGTGTCGCGCACGGTATCGTTGTGGACGATAGACGAAACCGAGAAATACCCATCCGCCTCAAGCAGGTTTTCCCAGTCTATCGAAGCGACAAGGTTGTACAGTTCCCGCACGTGCCGGCATGTTGCCCTCAAGAGAGGAACGAGAACGCGATGTGCCGTTCTCAACCTGAGATTGAGCTTGAACACGTCCCTGATGGAACCCTTGACTACGACGATGTTCTCCGTGATGTCTATCGGGGCGTAGCCAAGCTCCCTCACTTCCCGTTCAACCCACGGCGCAAGGCATTTTGCGCACGAAAGTATGATCGGATAAGATTTATCCGTCCAAATCTTCACGATTTTCTACCCGCAGGTCAGTTGATGCGGAGCGGCATCATGACATAGAGGAACGGAACGGAGCACTTGATCAGCGCAGGCGACGAACCGTTGTTCAATTCGATGGTGACCTCATCCTCGTCGATTGCCTTCAGAGGATCCATCACGAAGTTCGGATTGAACACTATGTCGATCTTTTCGCCATCATACTTGATTGGAACAATATCTCTGACCTCGCCGACCTCAGCAGCGCGCGACGATACGATCAGCTGGTTGGAGTCGAAGGTGAGGCGCGTGGAATTCGACTCCTCCATGGTCATGACGCTCGCGCGGTCAAGCGCAGAAAGAAGAAGCTGCCTGTCAACTGTGATATGCTCGGCGCACGAAGCCGGTATCACCTGGCGGTAGTTGGGATATACTTCGTCAAGAAGCTTGGAATAGACTTTCGTCTCGCCCATCTTGAACGCGATCTGCGTCTTCTCGATGGTGATGCGCACGTCACCGTCGGTCGAGAGAGACCTTTGAAGCTCGTTCACGACCTTGGACGGCAGGATCACATCCTTTTCGGCTTCCTTCGGCAACTCGATCTCGTGCTCGACAAGGGCAAGGCGCCGCCCGTCAGTGGCAACAGTCGTCAGCTTTCCTTCGCGGAAGGACATCAGAACACCCTTTAGCGTCTTTCTAGTATCGTCCTGCGAAGCTGCATACGCCGTCTTGCGAAGCATCTCGCGCAAGGTGACCTGCGGAAGCACGTACTCGAAGGAATCGCTGTCCGTAGGCAAGTTCGGATAATCGACAACCGACATTCCAGTAATCTTCGAAGTAGATGAGCCGGCCTTTATGACAGCCCTGTCTTCAGCGTCAACCTCCACCTCGATCGTACCCTCCGGGGCCTTTGCTATCGTGTTGACGAGCAACTTGGCAGGAAGCGTGGTGGAACCATCTTTCTCGACCTCGCAACTTACGCAGCATCTGATCGAGATGTCCAGGTCGGTGGTCGTGAGGAAGAGATCCTTATCCTTCGCTTCGATCAGAATGTTCTGGATGATCTGGAGAGCGCCCTTTGACGGAACCACGTTCTGAACCGTCTTGAGTCCCTCAAGAAACTGAGACCTTGTTATTTTGAACTTCATAGACAACTCCTTTTGGCTGTTCTTTTCTGCCGTTGTTTGAAGGCGACACTATTTTACCCTAATATGGTTATGAAAGTAAAGCATGAATAAAAGTATTATTAAGGGTGTTGATAGAGTTCATAAAATGGTGTAGTCCTTGTTTTGAAAGGGTTTGCGCGTTCAGAAAGTGTAGACAGGATGTGGAAGAAAAGGTTGACAACTGTCGATATGTCGGCGGCGCTCGGCATTCTGTTGACAAGTGACGTCGTTATCGACATGTTGTAGAACGTCAATCGACATGTTGTCATTCCAGCACGTCAGACGGCTTTCTGCCCATCTGGGAGACGATCTCTTCAAGCGATTTCTTAAGGTCGGGTTCCACATCTATCCGCTTCTGGATCGTCTGCGCTCCGTGAAGGACGGTGGCGTGCGTCTTGTCGAACGTCAATGCTATCTCCTTGAGTGACTTGGACGTCAGCTTGCGGGAAAGGAACATCGCAAGCTGTCGAGGCGTCACCAGGGTCTGCGTGCGCTTCTCCGATATTATGTCAGCCAGCGTCACCCCAAAGTATGTGGCGACTGTCTGCATGATGTCGTTTATGGATAACGCCTTGATGGTCTTTTCTTCCTCGATCGAGTCCTTCAGCAGATGCTTTGCGATCTCTATTGTGAGAGGAATGTCTCCTTGCATCGACATGAAAGCCACTATCCGCGCCAGCGCTCCCTCTATCGCGCGCACGTGCGAGCGTATGTTCTCCGCTATGAACTTGAGTATCTCCTCCGGAATGATCTTCTGCGTGACTTGAGCCTTCGCCTTCAGGATGGCTAGGCGCGTCTCGTAGGAAGGCGATTCGATTTCCACCACCATGCCTTGCTGGAAACGGCTTGTCAACCTCTCTTCGCAGCCCTTCAGGTTTTTAGGAGCAACATCGCTGGTAATTACTACCTGCTTGTGATATTGCATGAGAGAGTTGAATGTGTTGAAGAACTCTTCCTGTATCTTCTCCTTGTCCGCGATGAACTGCACATCGTCCAGGAGAAGCACGTCAACCTTGCGGTATCGTTCGCGGAAGGCGTCAGTAGACGCGTTCTGCAGCGAGTTTACGTACTCGTTGAGGAATGTTTCGGATGTGATGTAGCATACCGACGCGGAAGGTGAGTGATCTAGCACATAGTGCCCGATCGCCTCCATGAGGTGCGTCTTGCCAAGACCTGTTCCGCCATAGATGAAAAGCGGATTGTACGAAGTTCGGCCAGGACCCTTCGCGACAGCCGTGGCTGCAGCATGCGCGAACGAATTCGACGGACCTCTCACGAAATTCTCGAAAGTGTAGTTCTCGTGAAGAGGCATAGTGGACGGAATTCCGCGCATGTGCGAAACCGGAATGCGTTGGGTATCGATAGACTTCGAACGGGCAAGTTGCGGCGAAGCCGTGGAGATCGTGGACGACTTGGAAGTCTGCCTTACAGCAAACTTGACATTCATGTCGTTTGAAAGACCTGCCGCCCTCAAGGCACGCTCCATAGGTTCGGCAAGCTTGTTTCCTATCCACTCCACCTCAAACTCGTCGGACAGCCCGATCATGAAGCTGTTGCCTTCAATGCCGTGCGAAGTGAACATGGGGATGTAACGCTCAAGCTGGCTACGTTCCTGATCCGTAGTCGCCATCTTGCGCAACAACGAAAGGGCGTTGCGCCAAAGCTCTTCTGAAGTTTTTTCTGATTCAAATCCTGACATGGCTCTGGTCCCTCTTTGGAACGGCCCCTATTTAACCATAATTCGGGACGAATTCCACGCACAAGAAATAATCATATGTCGACAACTTATCAACATTTGGTGTTGATAACTTTGTCTGTATATGGCGTCACTTGACGCGTCTAAAGAACTTTTTCATTTCTTCTGGGGTGGAACATGCCAAAAGCTTCTCGCGTTCATCATCATTATGAAGAATTTGAGTGATGAAAGCCATTAATTGAAGATAAGGTGCTTGAGCTGATTCCGGGACGAGGGTGAGTACAATGATTTGTATCTTTGAATGATCGATAGTCTCGTAGTCGGGGATGATTCCGTTCTCGTTTTCGGAGTTATTGACAATCGCAACGGCTCCAATGATATGATTGACGCTGTCAGTCCTCCCATGTGGGACTGCAATGCCGCGATCAAGACCTGTGGGCATGGATTCTTCTCTTGCGAATACGGCTTCTTTCACCTTTTCAGGATTGAGAAGATTCTTTGGAAATTCGGTAGCAAGAATGTCGACTAGCTTTTCGATGGCCTCTTTCTTTGAATACGCTTTGAATGCGGGAAGCATCGCGAAGCCCTGCACGTAGCGCGATGCCAATGCGCTTGATTGGATCTTGTTGCTGTCTTCCGTTTTGGAGATTATCTTCTCGACCATGTTATCCTTCTTCTTCATCTTCGACAGTGATATCGCGAGTTCGTTCATCTGGCTTGTAACTTCCATCCAGGCCTGCTGTATGACAGCCTCTTCAGCCGGAGTGCATTCGATACGGATTTTTTTTCCTTGCCAGCGCAGAGACAGCTCGATGGCATCCATCGATATCTCCCAGATCGCCATGTTGTTTTCATGGGCGAGCCTGATGGTGAAGAAACCTTCGTGGCGAAATTCGTCAACAAGTTTCCTCTGCATTATCTCTGCAACCTGCCGATTTGAAAACTCGAATACGATTTCGCGAGAATCGTCCATGGATTTCTTCGGATGCCGTACGCCGCGCCGCTTGGACGCGAAAAGTCCTACTAGCGCAGGAGGAGCTATCACTGTGGTAATCAGTGTCATCATGATGCCGATGCCGAATATCTCCTGGGATAGAAAACCGTTGGAGAGTCCAAGTCCGGCAATGATGAGCGCAACCTCTCCGCGCGGCACCATTCCTACGCCGATCCTCATTCCGCCAAGGAAATTGAATCCGCAGAACCAGCTCGGCAATGCGCAACCTATGATCTTTGCCAGAATGGCGAGAACCGTGTAGATGCCGCCGAAAATCAGAACGGGCTTTGAGGTTAGGGCGTTCATGTCCACCATCATGCCCATCACGCAGAAGAATATGGGAACAAGGAACGTGTAGACAGGTGCAAGCGTCTCCTGGATCATGTGCTTCAGGTCTGTCCTGCTCAAGGCTAGACCGGTAACGTACGCGCCGATGATCATGGCCAGCCCCATGAACTCGAAGAAGCCGGCAAGTATCATCGAAAGGCCGAATGCAAGAGTGGCTATAGCCTCTGGGCTCTTCAGAAGCTTGAGGAGCCAAGAAATCTTTCTGGCTACGAGCACGCCGATGAGAGTTGCCCCAAGCCATACGCCGAAGGCCTTTACGGCCACCATTCCTATCTTGCCCCACGGAACTCCTGTTTCCGCGGCAGCCGTGCCTGTTGCTGCAACCGTCGCGCCGATGATGCCGTTTCCGATCGCGAGCACGATCAGGCCAAGCACGTCGTCGATCACGGCTCCTGCCATGATGGTCACGCCCTCCTCCGAATCCATCTTCTTCCGCTCGGAAAGGATGCGAGCCGTTATTCCCACCGAGGTCGCTGTGGACATTATGCCCATGTACATTGGCGCGGCCTGCATGATGGCCTGTCCAATGTGCATAGTGGCAAGGTGTCCGAATGCGTCGGGAAAGAACTTCGGAAGCAGATACACTGCGCACAGGTCGCCGAACAAGAAACTGAAGATCACGCCACCCAGGCCGACGAGCGATCCGACGAACGAGTACTTCAGGAACATCTTGAGGTTCGTCTCGAGTCCGGAGAGGAAGAGAAGGATGATCGATGCCAGGGTGGCTATTCCGTAGAGCGCCGGCGAAGTGGCGTCGAACATCACGCCCTGTCCTGCGATAGTACCGAACATCTCCGAAGCAGGCCCGCTTGCCGCCGCGTTCATTGCCTTCAGCGCAGCGCCATTGAATAGACCGTTCCTGAAGATTCCGTCGCCGATGCCGATGCCGCCCAAGGCCCACGGACCTATCAGTATGCCGGCACCAAGCTCGCCAAGGATGGAAGGCAGCTTGAAGATGGACACCAGAGAGCCGCCAAGCTTGGCTGCGAAGATGATGATGCCGATCTGAAAGACGAGAAACATCATCTCCTCGACACGCGGAAGACCGAAATTCGGATAAGCGGGAATGAACGCCTCTCCAGCAAATACTCCCGTTGCGGCCATGATGGCGGCTGCCACCAGAAACATCCTGTTTTTCATACGCGGCTATTATAGCATATTTCCGCCGACCGTACGCCATAATCGGTCAGTGGGAGGGAAGGGGATCAGCCTGCGGCGCTTAACACGGAGAACAGGGAGAGTTCACGGAGACAGGGAGTTTGATGAAGAGTTGTGCGTGAGCACACCTCCAATACAACCTCCGTGTCACCGTGCCTCCTCCCAATCTCCGTGTTTAGCGTCGCAGACTTATACCAATACCGCATAACATCTACTGATCGGTATTTGGGCCACGCTTGATCAAAATGGCCAAGACCGCAATGTCGGCAGGATTCACGCCCGGAATGCGGCTTGCCTGCGCAAGGGTCTCAGGACGGCATTTCTTGAGCTTCTCGCGGCTTTCGAAACGGACTGACAGACATTTGTCATAGTCAAGCCAACTGGGAATCTTCACCGATTCGTCCCGCTTGGCCCGTTCGGCGGCAATCATCTCCTGGCGAATGTATCCGTCATAGTGGGCTCGTATCTCGATCTGTTCCGCAACGTCATCGGGAATCGCACAAGGGATGTCGCCATCCACGAATGGCAGGCGGAAGATTTTGTCCCGATAACTGGCTCCGGGATGCTGCAGCATGCTGAGCAAAGTCTTCCCGCTTTCGCATGTGGTTGCCCCCAGTCGCTCCAGTTCGGATTCGATGAACGCATGCTGCCGATGCGTCGCCTCGCGGATCTGCTGCGGCAGGACTCCTACTCTGTCGGCCGCCTCGGCCAGCCGATAGCGGGCATTGTCCTGTCGTAGGATTAGCCGTCGTTCGGCGCGAGACGTGAACATCCGATACGGCTCGTCGGTTCCCTTGGTCACAAGGTCGTCGATCAATACTCCTATGTAGGCATCCTGCCGACTGAATACAAGCGGCTCTTCGCCTCTCAACGTGAAGACGGCGTTGATGCCAGCCATGATTCCCTGGGCTGCCGCCTCCTCATATCCTGTGGTTCCGTTCACCTGTCCTGCGAAGTACAGGCCATGGATACGCTTTGACTCCAAAGTATGCTTCAGTTCGCGAGCGTCTATCCCATCATACTCGATCGCGTACGCATACGCGAGAAACTCCGCGTTCTCAAGACCGGGTACGGAATGGATAAGCTCCTCCTGCACGTCGCGCGGGAGACTGTTAGACAATCCGTTCGGATAGATGATCGTGCCAGCGCGGTCTTCGGGCTCAAGCATGACATGATGGCTGTCCGCGTCTTTGAACCGGACTATTTTGTCTTCGATGGACGGACAGTATCTTACGCCGGTTCCGACAATAGCGCCTCCGTACAGAGCGCTTCTGGAGAGGTTTTTCCTGATGATCTCGTGAGATACTGCTGTAGTATGCGTAGCAAAACACGGCATCCTGATCGAATTCGCCGGCCATGGAGCGTGCGCAATGTGCCACGTGGCACATTCTCCTACGGGTGTGTGCCACGTGGCACGGTTGTTCGGTAGGGACGCGCGTCCCGCGCGTCCGCGGTCACGCGGGACGCGTGACCCTACCAAAATGGAAGTTGTTTCATGATCCACAGTGTTGTCATTTGAATTGCGGACGCAATAAATTGCGTTCCTCCCGTTATTGCATGTCATTGGCGCGTCTGTGCGGGAGGGTCGCAGCTTGCTGCGACCGCATTGCTCGTCATCAGGATTGTGCCACGTGGCACAATCTCCTTTGGGCGTGTGCCACGTGGCACAATTTGAGAGAATATGACGTGTGCGAAGGGAGAAAAATGGTGGATTTTCTTCTCCGGGTTGGGCAATGGTGTTTGAAAAATCGATCGACGATGCCTTGAGCCGAGGCGGTGTGCCTGTCTTGAGCCTTGTGAGTTGGAATCCAAGCCTTTCGAGAGATTCGCTAAGGGAATTGGCGGCTGGACGTCCATCGCCGCCGGATTCGGTGGCATCTTTCCCGATGAAGATGCGTCCACGAAGCGAAGTTCCTGTGGTGAGAATCACGGCAGGAGCAGGGATGAAGCCGTGGTTTGCTGTCTTAACTCCAGTGATTCTAGTGGATGTTTCGTCAGTTTCCAGGCCGATTACGAGATCTTCGAGTACTGCAAGGTTGTCTTGCGAGAATATGACGGACTGCATGCGCTTGGCATATTCCTTCTTGTCGCATTGCGCACGGGTGGCTCTGACTGCCGGTCCCCGGCTCAGGTTCAGAGTCTTTTCCTGGAGCGAGGTAAGGTCGGCGTTGAGGCCCATTTCGCCACCTAGGGCATCAAGCTCGAAGACGAGGTGGCTTTTCGCCAGTCCGCCGATCGACGGGTTGCACGGCATGCGGGCGATCGCATCGGCAAGGCCTGTCACAAGCAGGGTCGGCGTTCCCATCCGGGCCGCAACGAGAGCCGCTTCGGCACCTGCGTGTCCGCCTCCGACGACGATGATCATTGGTTTGAAGTCCATGGCAGGTAGTATACCAAAAACCGTAGTGCGCCACTTGATCGCATGCAACATTTTAGCAGTGTAGCGGGGGTAAGGTTCACACAGAGTCACAGAGCCACAGAAAAACAGGAGTTGTTTTTAGCCACAAAGAGCACAAAGAACACAAAGGTGATTTGGGGATGGGGTTTCACCCCATGCCCCGAACGCTAGACAATCACCCGCGATTGGCCCGCGTTCGGGGTCTGGGGCGCGGAGCCCCAGCTATAAATCTCCCTATGTGTCTCCGTGCCTCGGTGTGAGATTAACCCCCTACGCGTAAGATCGTCAAGGCAATCATGACCATGCTCTACAGAGGCGTTATCAACAACTTTCAACATCTGTATTTGATAATGTTATGCGATAGTGGAAAACGGCGATGGCCGATTTCCCCCTTTAAAATAAGGCATTGCGCATGTCTCTGAGAAAAGCGAGAAAAAGATATAAGAAATGTGAGGTGGCTTATCTACCACTTATCAACAATTGAAGATTGCAAGTTTATATCCTAGGAGAGGGGCCAATTCTCTAAAATTCGGCATGATTTCCCAAAAGAGAGCATAGAAGGGGAGGGGATTACGCGATTAACTGTGTTTTTGAAGTGGAGTTGTAGACAAGTTCCAGAAACTTGTCACAACAGGCTTGTCAAATGGTCAAGATGAGTCTATCCCATATTGCAGCCGCGCAGGAACTCGGCCCTCCCGGGGAGTGAGGCGTCATTCCGGCACGGGGCCTTGAGGAGTCCTGTCGCACGCGAAGGTGATCGGCGCGAGCGACGGTTTGGATCGCGGACGCTCCGTGCGCTTCCATGTGCCGTCCGGTTCCTGCACGAACAGGCCGGGGTACGTCGCCACCGGGAACTGGGTATTGCGGGGCTTGTCCTCCACCATGAGGCGATCCGGAGCCACGCCTTCCTCCACCCATCGGACAAGAGCGCTGCGCCCGTACGCGGCGCAGGCCTTTCCCACGCCGGCCTGCGTGGCACGACCCTTGCCGCCGCCGTGGGCGACGCCCGGCGCGCAGAAGAGACGGCAGTGCTCCATGGCCTTTTCAAGCCCACCCTCGAACGCGCAGATCCGTTCGTAGTGCTCGATGATGGGCAGCGGCGAGATCGTCTGGTCTTCCCAGCCAGCGATGACGATCAACCGCCCGCCGCGCGCGAAGAACGGCGAGAGGTCCGCAGTGTTGGCATTGTACCAGTCGCCGTCTTGTTTCGCGAACTCCATCTCTGACTGCCAGTATTTCGCCGACTTCCGCTTCATGCGCTGGCCGAGGTACGTGCCGACCGCGAATCCCGGCGTCAGGCATTTGCCGTCTACGCAGAACGGCGTGTAGAGCGCCTTGAGCCGTGCGAGCTTGTCGCCTTTCGAAAGCGAAGGCATCTTCTTCGCAGCGAGGGCGAGGATCGCATCCACTTCCTCAGGCGAGGCTCGCCCGTCCGCGAGGAACCGCCCTGCGTAGAACTTGGGGTCGCTGGACGCCCGGTACTCCACCGCCGCGTCGGCCACCACATGCATCTCCTTCTCCGTGAAGACGAGGTTTCCGTTCTTGTCGTGCGTCGAGTGGTACGCGAGCCAAGCGTTGAACCTGTTCGCCACGACGTTGTTGGCCGGCAGGTTCGCTATGATCCCGTCGTAGTCCGCAGGATAGCGAATCGCCTCGCTGAACGCCTGACGCCCGCCGCAGGATCCACCTCTGAAGTACGACTTGCGCGGCGGCTTTCCGTAGTACGCCTCGACCATCCGCTTGCCGTAGACGGTCATCATGTGCGTGGAACGCCAGCTGTAGTCACGCCGGACGGCGATCGGCCATGTTTCGATATCGTGCTTGCCAGCCACCATCGCCCTCGTCCCGATGTCCGTGGTGACGGCGGCCGTCCCCGCCTCTGCAAATGCACGGATGCTCGGGATGGAGCCGCCCAGGCTGCTGTTGCCCACGCCCCACAGCCGCCCGTCCCACCGTTCGGGCGGCGGCAGCTCGATGCGGCAGCGGATGTCGCTCTCCGGCTCGGCCCGCAGCACGAAGTCCACGCGCACCACGCCGTTCGTTCCGAGCGTTGCGACGTTCGTCACGGAGCAGACCACACCGTCCGCCACAGCTGACACGCGCGCAAGGCGATCCTGGCGCGGCTCCTGCACAATCGCCGCGCAGGAACCGTATTTCCTGCGGGGATAGAGCTCGGCCGCAATCGTGCGGATGGCGCCGATGAGCTCGGCGTACGGCACGTCCGCCATCGAGACGAGCCCGCACTGCGCGTTCGCGCCCTCGCCGCAGAAGCCCGTGATCGGACAATCCCGCCAGCAGAACCAGTGCGTGCCAACGTAGCGCGGGTTGTCGAGCGCGGCGCGCACGTAGTTGCGGTACGCCGCCGCGCGTGCGGTCTGATCCTTCACTGGGATGAGCGAGGCGTAGAAGTAGCCGGTGTCGTAGCAGCCGAAATGGAACTCGGTGATCATGATCGGCTTGTCCTCCGAGCCGGGCGGCAGGTCGCGCGTGGGCTGGAAGTCGTAGATGTTCATCGTTACGACGTCCGCGTACTTCGCCGCCGCGCGCACCACGTCGGGACAGCCCCACGCAAGCCGGTCGGCCAGGTAGAGCATGTCCGGTGCCACGGCCCGCGCCGCGTCGCGCACGGTGGAGTAGTACTTCTCAGCCACTGCGATGCCGAACGCGCGCAGCTCGTCGTCCGGCACGTTCTTCGGGTCGATCCCCTTTGTCGCGAGCCGGCGCAGGAACTCCATCTTCGCCGGCTGGTCGTCCGGCGCATCGAGGATGTTTCGCGCAAGCCCCGTCTCGCTTGGAGACCACGACTGCTCGTTCCCGGAGAAGAAACCGATGCAGAAGGGGTCGTCCTTGTACGCCTTCAGCCCCTCGGCGGTCTTCCGCGCACTCTCCTCGAACTCGGGCGCAAAAGGATCGAGCAGCGCGCCCCAGTGCGCCTTCACGGTCGCGATCGGACGCGACCGTACGTGCATCCAGACAGTGTACGGCATGTGCGACTCGCCCGCCCGAGCGACGGTCGGCGAGGATGCCGCGATGGTGTTGAGCCCCCACGACCGCATCCGGCGGTGGATCGTCTCCGTCCGCTTCGCGCGCCAGTCGTCGCCGTACTTGAGGTAGAGGTTGTAGTTCCCGAAGTCGAACGTCTTCGACGGAATGTTCGTGGGATCGGAGTAGAAATAGCGCAGGGCCGGATGCGTCATCTTGCCCCAGAACGCTTTGGCTGGGCCTGTCTCCGGCGGCAGCTTCTCGAAGTAGTGCTCGCGCCCGCGAAGCGGCGTGGACGAGCCGTTGCCCACATGGTCCACGCCCTGCGAGAAGAAGAGATGCCCGTCGGGGTCCACGAGCCACCACTTGCCGTCCACCTTCTCGGTGCGGAAATGCCCTGTCGCCTTCAGCTGCGGACCTTTCGCCCAGCCGCCGAAGCGGTCGGCGTCGGGGATGGCCTGCGGACGTGCCGCCAGATCCTTCTCCTCCGCTTCGCCTTTAGCACGCAGTTCCTCGACAGAATGCACCTTGTCAGGCCACTCCACGTAGTTTGCCTGGCCGAAGGCGTCCACCCACGGCGAGAACGTGGCCGCGTGCAGTACCTTCCGCTCCGGCGCGGCGGCATCCCGCTCGCTCGGCACCAGTTCCACGCGCGACACGCCGAACGTCTCGCCGCACGAACCCGCCGGCAGGAACACCGAGACGCTGCGCGTCTTCGCGAGCGAGAACGACGATCCCTTGCTCACGAACGGATTGCGCTTGAGGCCCACTAGGCCGTGCGGCGCGTCGAACACCCAGTTGTCGATGAAGAGGCGCAGGCGGTGGGTGCTCTCCTTATGCGGCTGGACCGACGTGCCTCCCTGCGGCAGCTGTCCCTGCTCCGTGTCCGCCTTGACTTTCGTGCTGAGACGAAGCGTCTCGTTGCAGCAGTTCGTGAACGTCACCCGCACCTCGGCTATGTTCGAGAAGTCGCGCGGCGCGGGGAACGTGAAGTACGCCGCCGGCCACACGTTGGGCCGGCTCTCGGTCGACGTCACGTACACTACGTCGTCCTTCATCTCCACCTTCGCGCAGTTCCCCGCCACCACCTTCACGTTGCCGCCCGGCCAGATCACCTCGGTCTCCGTTGCCAAGAGGGTCGCGCCTGCCGCAACCGCTGCCAACATTATCATCGCTTTTTTCATGTTTTATACCTCCATGGACAATTCATGCAACGGGCGAGACGCCCGTTGTCCCAGTGCCCGTTGTCCCAGTGATGCGTCAGCGCACGATCAGCAGGGTGCCGGGCATTGGACCGATGCAGAGCGTGTTCGCGCCGCGCCTGAACACGCTCCAGCCTGCCGCCGCCGTCGCGCCCGTGGTCACGGGCTTGCCACTAATGCCGCCATCCGCCGTGAAGAGCGTGTAGGTGGACAGCGGAATCGTCGGATCGTCCAGCTCCGCCGTCGCGTTCGCGCCGAACGCGAGCGCGCCCGCAAAAATGGCGTGCTTGTTGGCCGTGACCTCAACCGACCGCGCCGTGTACTTTCCAGTCACTGTGATCGTCGCCGCGTTCACCGTTCCCGTAGGCGCGCCCGTGAGGTTTGCAAAGGTGACAGGCACATTCGCGTTTTTCGGCGCGATCTTCGTCCCGAAGGCAAAGTCGCAGTCCTTCACGATGTCGCAGATGTTGACATCGTCGGGCACGAACTTCGCATTGTTCGTGAAGAAGAACTTCGGAACTGGGCCTTGAGAGATCTTGTAGTCGCCTTTGGTCGCCGAAGACGCCGAAAGCGTCACACGGCTCACCGTCACCGTGCCGCCGCCGCTCCAGTCGAAGCTACGACCGAAGCGGTAATGGCTGCCCTCGATGCCGTTCAGCGTTAATTTATGGCCGTTCATGTTGATTGCGCTCCACAGGAACGTGCCGTTCTCGCCAGTCGTCGCCGCGTACATCGTCGTATCGCCCTCCAGCACCCATGTCGCGTGATCGGTCTTGTCCCAGACGGCGCTGCCCGAAAACCGGACGGCCGGGTTTTGGCCCCCCAATCCTGCGCCCGACACCGTGACCGTGCGGCTGCTGACAACCTTGTTCAAGCCCGCCACCGTCAGGCTCGCGCCGTTCCACACATGGACCGGTCCCTTTGCGACGCCCAGATTGTAGTCGTCTCTCGCGACGTATTGGCCCTCAATCACCTCCACGGCGGCGATGCCGAGCGCGGCGAGGCTGACGTCTGCACCTGGATCGAGCGTGCCGGTCCCGGTCTTGCGCAAGATCTTGCCGTTGTAGGCCGCCGTCGTCAACCACATTCTGTTTGTCACGTCGGGCCAGAATGCCCAGTCGTGATTTTCATGATTCAGCCATATTCCCCTCGGCACGTACGTGACAACAGCGCCCGCATACGCTTCGCTCAGCGTCTCCTGCGTGCCGCCGTCAAAATACGCCTGGCCGTCCCAGATTGCCGCGTTCGCATTCCACTCGCAGCCAGTGAGGTTGAAGTCCGTCACATTCACCGCCGCAAATGGGTAGTGTCCGCCCGCGTAGGCGCCGACCACGCTGTCGACGGCGCAGCCGTCGATAACAAGACCTGCCGTGCCCGTGGCCACCACCGCCGGGCCCGCGCATTCCTTGAACGCAATCCCCGCCGCGCCGAGCGTGATGCCGGAATGGAGAATCGCCAACTTCTCCGGATTCCACACCGTCACGCCCGTCGCCGTCACGGACGAAAGGTCGAACGTGTCCGTGAACCAGTACTCGCCCGCCGGGAAGTAGATGGTGGAAGCGTCCGCCACTTCCGCCACGTGCGCGGCCACGGCCGCCGTGTTCGCGGCGGCGTTCTCCGCGCCCGGCTGCACGCCCCAGTCGTTCACCACGTCGATGATGCCGGTTTTCACCGTGAGCGTGATCGCGTTCCCCGTGTTCGCCACCGTAAACACGGGCGCCGCCGCGCCGTCCGGCACCGGCGTGCCTGTGATGCCGGCGGAAGACGTCGCCACCGTGTGCGTCGTGCCGGGCGAGAGCGAGATCGCACCCCAATTCGTGACGGACACCTTGCAGCCGTCCGCGAACGTGAGCGCGTTCGCGGATGTCAGCTTGTCGCCGTTCACCACGTCCGTCCCGCGCACGCCGA
>CACXPT010000028.1 GCA_902769585.1 uncultured bacterium | reverse complement strand
GTGGACAACCGCCCACTCGCGGCGGAAGTAGCGCTCGCTCGTGGCGTGCTCAAGGACGTTGTTCGACGTCTTGCGCTCCAGCTTGCGGATCTCGACGGACAGCTCGTAGAGCAGCGCGCGCATCACGTCACGCTGCGAGACGATGCCCACAAGCTTGCGGTTGGAGTCGAGCACCGGGAAGCGACCGTAGGTGTAGTTGTTGAAGTAGCGAAGCGCGAAGGAGATTGGCATGCCGGCCTCCAGCACCACGAGGTTGCTGGCCATGTGGTTCTCGCACGTGTCCTCTATCCATCCGTTGTCTAGGGCGTTTATGATGTCGTTCACCGACACTATCCCGTAGAGGCGCCCGTCCTCGCACACGGGCAGGCCGGATATGCGGTTTTCGCGCATGAGGCGCTGCGCCTCGCGCAGGGAGGTGTTGCGCGCCACGGAGATGATCTGTCGTTTCATCACGTCGCGCACCTTGAAGCGCTGGAGGAGCTCCATGATGATGACGCTCGAGTCGCCGCCGAGCGCCTTGGTATCGAGCGGAGTGTTGGCGAGAATCTCGTCGTCGCTCGTCTGCTGCCCCTGCAGTATCGTGGGCGAGTACTCTTCGGCCATCAGCCGCGCTCCTCCGCGAGGAACGCGTCGTGCAGGCGCACGCACGCGTCGTACTTGGAAAGAGGACTGGACACGAGCGGCACGCCAAGGTCGGCCGCCACCTTCAGCATCGTCTCGGAAAGCGGCTTGGCGTTGTGCACCACCACGCCCATCGCGCCCACGATGTGCGCGGTGCGGATGGCCTGGTCGCTCGCGAGGGACGTGAGCAGCAAGATATCGTCGGAGTCGTTCAGCAGCACGTCGCTCATGAGGTCGTTCGCCACCACGGCACCCACCGCGCGCGGGCTCGTGCCGTCGCCGGCCATGAGCTTGCCGTCAAGAATCTTAACAACGTCGGCTATGGTCATGTTCTTCGTCCTTTCGGTTCGTCAGGTTAAACGTGTAGCTACTCGTAAAGCTTCTTGAGGCGCAGAGCGATCTCGGTGTTGTCCATGTAGCCGTGGAACGTCTCGGCACCGGGACCTCCGCTCGTCGTCAGGACCGGCAGGGCGGTGTGCGAGCCGGAGCTCCAGCCCACGCCGGCCTTCTCGCTCGTGATGCGGCGGGCCTCGTCCTGCAGCTTGTTGCGCTTGAACGCCTCCTTGAGGGCCTGCACGTCCGTGGAGGTCATCATAAGGCGCTCGTCGTTCGTCGTTGTCTTGGAGGCGTACTTGCCGCCGGCGAGCTTGTCCTCCAGGCTGTCGCTGTGCGCGGAGGCGGAGAAGTCGAACGCGAAATACTCCTCCAGGAGCTTCTGCGCCTCCTCGAACGTCCAGGGCTTCCCGGCCTTCCTCAGCTCGGCGCGCTTGTCCTTCAGCACCTGCTTGAAGGCGATGCGCGAGCATTTCTGGTGCGAGAGGCGCTTGACGTGGATCGCGTAGCCCGTGCCGTAGAAGCCCATCGCCATGCCGCCTGTCTCGTGGTCGCCGGTGGTGATGATGAGCGTGTCGGCCGGATGGCGATCCTGGAACTCCTTCGCGACGCGCACGGCGTCGTCCATGGCCAGCACCTCGCGCAGGTTCGTGGCCGCGTCGTTCGCGTGCCCCGAGAAGTCGAGCGTGCCGCCCTCCACCATCATGAAGAAGCCGGCCGGGCCGTCCAGCAGCTCGACGCCCTTCCGCGTCATCTCGGCGAGCGAGGGCATGGACGCGTCGCGGTCGATCGCGTGCGGCATGTGCCCCTCGCAGGCCGTGTAGAGGACCTTCGTGCCGGGCTTCGCCGACATCAGGTCCGCCTTGTTGGTCGCGACCAGGTACCCGGCCTTGGCGGCGAGGTCGTAGATGTTGCCCTTGTACTTCTCGTCGCGGACGTCGTTCTCCTTGCCGCTGAAGCCGCCGCCGGCGAAGTACTCGAAGCCGGATCCGATCATCTCGAGCCCGATCTGGTAGCTCCGCCCGCGGTTCTTGTTGTGCGCGTAGAACACCGCCGGAGTCGCGTGCGTGAGGTAGCAGTCCGAGACTATGCCCACCTTGCGGCCGAGTCGGTGCGCCTGCTCGGCGACGGACTCGACCGGATTGCCGTCCTTGTCCACGCCCACGGCGCTGTTGTACGTCTTGGCGCCGCAGGCGATCGCCGTGCCGGCGGCAGCGGAGTCGGTGACGAGGGACGTCGCCGAGCTCGTGCGCGTGGTGGCGTGGTACGGCAGGTGGTTGCAGGTGAGTTCGCCGCGCCCGATCTCTCGCGAGAACTCCTCCGCCACCATGCGCTGGGGCACGGAGAAGCCGTCGCCGATGAACATGAACACGTACTTCGGCCCGCCCGCGCACGCGGCGGCGGACAGCATGCACGAGACACCGAGCGCTGCGACCTTCATTTAGCCGTTCTTCCTCTCGAATTCCTTCATGAATTCGACGAGGCAGTCCACGCCAGCCATCGGGAAGGCGTTGTAGATGGACGCGCGGATGCCGCCGACGGAGCGATGCCCCTTCAGCGACTTCATGCCGGCGGCCGTGGCCTCCTTGATGAACTGCGCCTCGAGCTCCTCCGTGGGAAGACGCCACGTCACGTTCATGTTCGAGCGGAACTCCTTAACCGCAGTGCCGCGGTAGAAGCCGGAGCCGTCGATGACGTCGTAGATCTTCTTCGCCTTCTCGGCGTTGAGCTTGAAGAGGTTCTCCTTGCCCATCTTCTTGACCCACTTCATGGTCTCGCAGAAGATGTAGATGCCCCAGGTGGGCGGCGTGTTGTAGAGCGAGTTCTCGTCCACGTACGTGCGGTACTGCAGCATCGTCGGGATCGTGGTCGAGCCCTTCTCGGCAAGCTCCTTGCGGATGGCCACGACGGCCATGCCGGACGGCCCGAGGTTCTTCTGCGCGCCCGCGTAGAACATCGAGAACTTCGAGTAGTCGCGCTCGCAGGAGAGGATGTCGCTCGACATGTCGCCGATGAGCGGCGAGCCGGAGTTCGGGATGACCTTCAGCTCGGCACCGGAGATCGTCTCGTTCGTGCAGATGTGGCTGTACGCCGCGCCGGGGGTCCACTTGAACTCGTCGTCCGCAGGCATGCGCGTGGGGATGTCCTTCTGGCAGTTGGCCACCACGTTCACCGTGCCGATCATCTGCGCCTGCTTGAGCGCCTTGTTCGACCATGTGCCCTGGTTGGCGTAGTCGGCGGACTGGTCCTTGCCGAGGAAGTTCATCGGGATCATCGCGAACTGCATCGACGCGCCGCCCTGGATGAAGCACACCGCCCAGTCGTCGCCAAGGCCGCAAAGCTCCTTGAACGTGGCGACCGCCTCCTGGTGGATGGCGTCGTAGTCCTTACCGCGGTGGGACATCTCCATCACGGACATGCCGCAGCCCTTGTAGTCGACGAGATTCTCCTGCGCGCTCTGGAGCACCTCCAGCGGCAGCACGGCCGGACCGGCCGAGAAGTTGTAAACACGAGACATTGTCTTTATCCTCTATTGGGGTGTGAAAAACGGCGGATATTGTACTCTTCTGGCGTGCGCTTGGCAACCCGATTCGCCCAAATTTTCGCGCGACGAATTTCGCGCTTGATTTTCGGCACGGAAAACGGCATAATATTCTCCGTTTTTCGCTTTTCAAGAAACGAGGTAGAAGATGGGTACAGGTCGTACATTACGCAAAGAGTCGCACGTCCGTCCGTGCAAGACGCCCGCAGGCAAGGCCCGCAAGAGCGCCGCGCAGCGCCGTCGTCTGGTCAAGTTCGGGCTGGGCGAGGAAGAGGTCAAGCTGATGAGCACGGAGAACGTCCGCGTGCTCGTGCAGCGTCCGGCCGTCGTCAAGAAGATGCTCGCCAAGCGGGCTGCGGCAAAGTAAGCCAGCCTTCGGCAATGACGGTCGTATCCTGTTCGATCGACGAACGGTACGTCAATCCCCTCTTCGAAGTGTTCGACGGAGGGGATTTGATTTTGTCGTCGTACCGCGACGTCGAGGACGACCTCACCACGATGCAGGTCTTCCTCGCCGATCCCGCCGACGCGCCGCGCGCCGCCGAGGCGCTGTCCGCCGCCGGGCGCATCGTGGGCATCGACCTCTCCCCTACGGTCGGCACGATCCCGGACGAGGACTGGAAGCTCGCCTACCGCAAGCACTTCAAGACAGATATCGTCTCCCCTCGCCTCGCCATCGTCCCGGAATGGGAACTCGCGGACTTCAGGCCAGCCCCCGGACAGAAGGCGCTTGTCCTCGACCCCGGCATGGCGTTCGGCACCGGACAGCACGCCACGACGCGCGCGTGCCTGAACTTTATCGACCGCCTGGCCGCAGAGAACCCTGCGCGCGACTTCCTCGACGTGGGCTGCGGCAGCGGCATCCTCGCGATCGCCGCCGCGCTCGAGGGCTTCCGATCCGTCGCCGGCTTCGACATCGATCCCGATGCCGTGCAGAACTCCAACGAGAACGCCGCGCGCAACAAGATTTCGATTCCATTCTTCCGCGGCGACCTCTCAGGCAGTTCGCGTCTCGCGGACGTGGTTCCGCTCTCCCCCGCGGAGAAATTCGCCGCCGACGTCGTGGCCGCAAACGTCCTCGGCCCCATACTCGTCCGCTTCGCGCGCGAGATCGCCGCGCTTGTCCGCCCAGGCGGACGCCTGATCCTCTCCGGCATACTTGAAGAGGTGTACCCAGAAGTTCACGACGCCTACTCGGCGCTCGGCTTCAAGGAGCTCGAGAGCGAACTCGTCGGCGAATGGCGCACCGGCCTTTTCTGCCGCCCGTAGGACGGTAGGGTTACGCGCCCTGCGTGACCGCATCGGGAGGGTCGCAACTTGTTGCGACCGTATTGGGAGGGACACGATGCGGAAGTCATTTGTGGCTATTGAACGCTATGCCAGGATCTCTCGGTTGAGCATAAAATCCATCAAGCCAACAAAGGAAACGCCCGACTCGTCCGTGTAGTACGGCTGGACACCGTCCACGACCACGATTTTCTGAAACGAATCGCCGATCTTGCGAAGTCCCCTTGTCTCCTGCTCCATCTTGTCTGCCCCCGCAAGACGATACGCAGACTGGATGTAGACCTTCTTGCGCCCAAGGTTTACGATGAAGTCGATTTCCAACTGCTTCGCTTCTCGCTTGCCGCCTTTGCGGGACTCGACTTCAAGCACGCCAACGTCCACATTCGCCCCCCTTGCGACCAGTTCGTTGTAAATGGCGCACTCCATGAGATGGTCGGGCTCAATCTGGCGAAAATTGAGCCGGGCATTACGCAGTCCGACATCAGCGGGGTAATACTTGGACGGGAAATCAAGATAGTTTCTTCCCTTGATGTCGAAACGCTCTGCCTTCCTGAAGAGATAGGCGTCCGCTAACATGCCAATGTAGCGTCCAACAGTACGCGGATCCGGCTTTTTCCCAAGTACAGTCCCTAGATGGTTTGCAAGTTTCGTAGGATTCGTGAGTCCGCCCGTAGAACTCATCAGGACGTCATTGACGCTGGCAAGGAAGTAATCGTCGTGCAGTTCGTAGCGCTCGACGATGTCCCTGAAGTAGATCGTCTTGAACAGTCCTTCAAGGTATGCCCTCTTGGCCGCGTCCGTCCGCATTGAGAAAAGTTCTGGCATCCCGCCGTAGAGAAGGTATTGCGACCATGCGTCGGACTTGTCTCCGCCGACGGCAGCATAGTACTCCGAGAATGTGAGCTGGTTGACCTGTATCGCCTCACCCCGTCCGCGGAACTGCGTCGCAACGTCTGTAACAAGAAGCCGAGAATTCGAGCCCGTCACGTAGAGGTCGATGTTCTTGCGCTGGCGGAAATCGTTCAAGATGTCATAGAACTGCTGTTCACGTTCGGCTTTCTCCTCGGGCGTCTCCCGACCTACGCCCTTTGGCCGTCGACATTCCTGAATCTCGTCGATGAACACGTAGACCCGTCCGCGTTTTCTCGCAGTCTGGCGCGAAAGAAAATCGTACAGGACGTCCGGATCGCGGAGCTTTGCATCCTTCTTCCTGTCGAGGGCGATCTCGACGATGTTCTCTCGGCGCACGCCATCCTTCAGCAAATGCGACTTGAAGAGGTTGAAGAGCAAATAGCTTTTCCCGCATCGGCGAATACCCGTCACGATCTTGACGAAACCGTCGCCCTTTGCCTCGACAAGCCTCCTGAGGTAGAAATCTCGCTTGATTTTCATGGTGAGCATTATACCAGATACCGCCTCGCATATCAAGAGCGCCATTCCATTTTTACCCGGATATCCGGCTAAATATGGAATCGATTCGCAGCCAAACTGGGATAACAGGCGTTCGCCCGTTGCGGGAGCGGCCACGCTTGTTGCGACCGCATAGACACCCGCCATCTTGGCGGCGGGAGGGACGCGCTCCCGCGCGTCCGCCCACTGACTGGGACAGCCGCCATCCTGGCTACAACGGTAGGGTCACGCGTCCCGCGTGACCGCCCCCTGACTGGGACAGCCGCCATCCTGGCTACAACGGTAGGGTCACGCGTCCCGCGTGACCGCCCCTGACTGGGACAGCCGCCATCTTGGCGGCGACCTACAATCATTAACGTCATTAACGACCTTACCAATCTTAACAACCTTAACGTCCTTAAACTCTTAATCCGACACGCCCACCACCGCGCGCCGCTACGGCAACTCCACCACCACCTTGAAGAACCGCATGGTGGGGCGAGCCGTCCCCGGCGAGCCGCCATCTTCCGGCACCTCCTCCCACGGCCCCGCCAGCGTCTCCGCCCCCTTCAGCACGGCCCGTATCTCCGCACCCGTCCAACGGTTCGTCTTCGGCTCCCACTCCACCTTCGGCTTGCCGTCCACCAACTCGATAGACACGATGCGGAAGTCGTTCGTGGCCTCCGTCGGATCAAGTCCCAGCGCGTAGCATTCCGCCGCCGTCCGCCCGTTCGCCGCCGTTTTCTTCGCGGCCGCCTCATACGCCTCGTACTCGTCCACAACGCCTGGATCGTGCGCGGTGAGCCATGCATATGGCACGGGCACGACCGTCGTGTGCGTGTATGCTTCCGCGCTCGCCCAACCATAGCCCGCCACCCAGATGCAGTCCTCGCCCTCCGACTCGGCATCGTCCTTGAGGTAGGTCCAGGTGAGCGTATGTTCGCCGGAGCCCGCGACCGCCACGCTGACGTTCGTCCAGCCCGTCTCGCCGCTGATGTAAGCCTTGACGATGCCGTCCACCGTGAACTCGCCGTGGTCCCATTCGTAGTCGGGCGCGTCGTCCTCGCAGGACGCCTTCCACGAAAAGCTCACCGTGCCCGGCCCCGTCACCGTCGTGGAGAGGACCGTCCGCGCGAACGTGCCGTACGCGCCGCTGTTGCCGATGTCGCCGGAATGCATCGCCTCGCCGTTCGGGGCGGACGCATCCGCCACACGGTAAAACGCCTTGTCGCCATCGCCGCTCGTGGTGAACGCGTGGTCGGGAGCGCCCATCGTGTCCCCGATCGTCCGTTCCTTCGTGATCGTCTTCACCGCCATTTCGCTGTTGAAGCATCCGCTCAGCATGGCAATAGCCTTCAACATACAACTTTCGGTAACGTAGAACGCCCCTGCATACAGCGTGGAATGCGAGGTCGGATCGTTGCCGTTCAGCGTATAGTAGATATTCGCGCCCTCGGTCGTGCAGATGATCTCGCACTTCGTCTTGGAGCCGGTGAAGGTCGTCGCCACCGTTATTTCCGGCGTGGCGACCTGTTCCCATTCACGGACGAAGGCAACCGTGACCGTTTCCGAATCAAAGTAGTTGTCGGAGAACACCTTCGCCTTGACCGTAGTGGTGGCGTCAAGCGTGATCGCGCCCGAATAAGCCGGGCTTTCGGCTGTGGGTTCGGTGCCGTCAAGGGTGTAGCGGATCGTCCCCTCCTCGCCGTTCCTGGCGATGGTCACCGTCTGTCCATTGCGGTTGAACACGTACCCGCCTTCCGCCGCCATGGCCGAACCGCCGCTGGGCGCGATCACGGGATTGGCGCACGTTCCAAGCGCATAGTCGGCCGTAGCCGTTCCGCTGTACAAACCGGTGGCGGCGTCGTACGCGACAGCCCTGATCGTGGTCTTGCCATAGATCTTGAAGCGCCGGTACGCCGGCGAATCCTTCGTCGGCTCGCTCCCGTCTGTCGTGTAGTAGATTGCCGCGCCTGGGGTCTCGCACGAAATTGTCACAGTAAGCGAACTCTCGAAGGTCATGCCGCTTCCCGGCGAAATGACCGGCGCAGCCGGCAAGGGAATCGGGGCGTATGTGACGATGCCGAACGCGCCGCTCTGCCGCGCCAGCGTCGCCGCCGACACCCCCGCCGAAAGCAGCAGCGCCAACGCCATCACTCCAAACCCGCAACTCGTATACTTGCTCATCTCTCTTCTCCGAAATCGGATACGCGCGCAATTCGCGCGCTACTCGGCAAATCCTCGCACAGGACGAACAGACAGCCCGAAGTAGCGGCCGTAGATGTACCGGTAGAAGTCGCTCGAAGAGAAGATGAGGTACCACGCGCTGCTCGAAATGTCAGAATTCGGCGCAGAGGACCAGTAGTAGCCGCGCGAGCCGGTGTGGTAGAGGTACGAGACGTGGCCGTAGCCGGCAGCCGGAAGGAAGATGCTCCTATTCGCATAGTCGCCCTTGCCCGTCACCAGTCGCCCGTTAACGCCGTTGGTGGTGATCCATGTTGTGGTGCAATTGTTGACAAGCGCCTCTATCTCATCGCTCGTCGGCATGCGCCACGGAGCACCGAGATGCGCCGTCGCCGCATCGTGCGCCGCCACGAGATTGCCGGTCGAGTCGATATAGCCAGCAGACAGAAGTGCAGAATAGTATTTCGTGTATGTCGAGGCTGCCGTACCCGAATCGGCGAACGCAAAGCTTGTCCCGTCCTTGACCGAAATCCATCCGCTTTCCGTGTTCGTATATCCCACCGTGTCGCCCCACCAGAAGTAGTAGCCATACTCCTCCGGCCTGGTGGCGCCCACGTTGCACTCCGCCCAGTACGGCCCGTTCTCCCACAACTGGACGCCGCCATGCGTGTCGGGGCCGGGATCCGCCGTCCAGTACGGATAGAGCGTGACGGCGGCGTTCGACGTGTAGGCCGCGCCGAGGTCGTACGCCTTCGCGCCGCCGTCGCTCGTCGACCATCCTGTCTGCGTGTAGCCGCTGCGCGTGAACGTCGCGCCTTTCAGCGTCAGGGCCACGTCGTGCGTCTTCGTGGCGGTCTGCTGCGCCCCGCTTCCGTTCGCGCCAGGACTGTATGTCACAGCGTACATGGTCGCCCCGCCACCTTCCGACCTGAGAGGACGGATAGACTGCCCGGCTTCGCGATGGTCATCGCAGTCCCGCTCGAAGTCGCTCAAATCGAAGTTGAGGAACCACGCTTCGAACGAAGTGTCCGAATGCGGCGTAGAAGACCAGTATACTCCGTCCGAGCCGGGGCAATCGAGGTTCGAGCCGTTGCCGCCGCCGGCAGCCGGAAGGAAGATGCTCCTGTTCGCATAGTCGCCCTTGCCTGTCACCAGTCGCCCAGGCACGCCGTTGGAGGTGATCAAAGTGAAGGTGCAATTGTCGATGAGCGCGGAAAACTCCGCGTCCGTCGGCATGCGCCATGCGCCACCCCAGTGTACGTGCGCCGCGTCATGTTCGGGCGCGAGATTGCCGGTCGAGTCGATATACCCCGCCGACTGAAGCGCCGAATAGTCCTTGCCGTATGTCGGACACGACGATGACGAGAACGGGCTGTTGCTCATTTGCTCACCCGTGCTCGACACCCATGTCACTCCGGAATAGTAATAGTAACAGTCTTCGTCATAGCCTTCAGTCCACGTCCCTCCGCTTCGGTTATAACCCACGGTGTCGCCCCACCAGAAGTAGTAGCCGTACTCCTCCGGCCTGGTGGCTCCCACGTTGCACTCCGCCCAGTACGGACCGTTCTCCCACAGCTGGACGCCGCCGAGGCCGCCGCTTGAGCCACCACCGGCTCCTTCCGCGATCGTCACCACGAACGACGCGTTGGTGAGCAGCAGCGCGCCGCCGAAGGACGAAGCGAAGTCTATCGTGAACGTATTCGCACCCGTGACGATGTTTGACTGGACGAATGTCGCGCTCGCGTCGTCCGTGTTTAGGATGATCTCCGCGAACGTGTTCTCGGGGAGCGTCCCGCCCACCGTGTATTCGACCGTCGCCTTGCCAGAATAGGGATACGACTGGTGGAACTTCGTAACCTTTACGGTATTCGTCACGCCTGCAAGAAGCACATACGATGACATCGTCATCGCTAAAAGCAGTTTCTTCTTCATTTTTCTTTCTCCGTTCGTTTGTCAAAAGTTCTCAATCTGTCCGCCATTTCAAAAATCTGTCGAAAGCTGTCCGGGTCGGGCGGTGGGGATGTTGGCGGTAGCCGATTCGATTATAAAATTATACGTGGCATCATTTCCTGTCTGAGGATTCTTCTGACCTGTCATCAAAACAGAAACACGATTGATCCTCTTCTGGGTGCCCCCACTCGACATTACTGTCTTGAGCGCATTCATGACAAAACCATTTGTCGCATCCACCATGTTCTTGCTGTGGTCTCGGAACACTTTGGCCATGGCGTGCCGATGACAGGCATATACGGCATAAGCAATCACCATTAAGCACATCACGGCGAAACACCACCAAAGGAAATGCATTGGATTGAAATTGGTCAAACTCCGTTCATAGAAGCATGCCAATTTAATGCCATATGTCTCCACTCGGGGATGCGCATGCATGTAAAAACCCGATAAGACCGCCGCACCGACATTGAGAACCAATACTATCCAGAAAAACGGGCATCTCCAGAAGTGCTTACCATCTTCAATCATGGGAGGCACATCGAGTTTGAACAATGGTGCAATGCGGCACTCGATGCCGGTTGCCGACGGCGACACAGACACTAGCGTATTTCTAGAATCATCAGCATTATTCGTCTCTTCGTTCATGCTTCTTCGCGTCCTTTCGCCTGGGCTATTCTTTTCAGGTGTTCAAGCGATCCCAGCACCCCGTCTCTAGCGCTGGAGATCGTTGCTCGAATGTCGTGCGTCATGGCCGTTCGCGTAATACATACCTGTGCATTTCCGTGCAGTCCCGTATAAGCTTGCGTCACATTGCGTCCGTCGAACACGTAATCAGCCTCGAAATTGAACAACTCCATGTCCACGATAAGCCTCGACAATGCCTTGATCAGTTCCTGCGAGAACGAATACTTCACGGACAATTGCCTGATTGAACGGAAGTAGTCGATAGACAACCGCTTGAAAGACCCGTTTCCTTCTACCACGCCTTCTAGTATCTCGTCGATTATAGAGATGTTGTAATCGCATTCTGCGATTATGCCATCCAAAAGAGCCCTGTACTCCCGATGTCGCTTATACTCGCCCCATGCAACCAAAAAAAACTGTGTGATAACAGAACCGGCCAAACCTGACAAGAAGAGACTTTTCCAATCCATAAGCGTTTGTCCTCCTATGCCGATTCTTTACCGACATCCCATTGCAACTCACCATCGTTTGCTCCAAGATGGAAAATTGGATGAATAGAAAGCATTGACAGTCGCAAGCCGCCTAAGCAAACGCTTTGACGTGAAAGCGAACGAGATACTGCCAAAGTAAAGATATATTGAGAACGAGGGAATAACCAAGGTGCGCCAAATGCCGAGGAACGGCTATTTAACGCCCCCCCCCCGTACAACAAGCGATTTTATAGTTATGCCCTGGCACGAAAAACGTACCCGCCGGAAGAGCGCGCGCCCTTCCGTCTCTCCGTCACGCAAAATCTGCCTTGTCCAATGTTTCACTGGCGCAAATGATACCACATCCCGTACCCGTGTGCAAGATGGCAAACGAGCGAATCGCGAATGGGAATTGCGTGAGATTTACTCCGAGCAATGTTCTCGTTCATGCGCCGCCAGAATGGCGGCGTTCCCATGCTTACGCCCAGGCGGGCGGACGGTGGATCGTGCACCCATGAGTACCAACAGGGATGATATCAGGGAACTGGCACTTCGCCGAAAGGTCGCGGGAAATGTGCTTGTAATAAGTGGACACTGCACGCAGTTCTTCGCTGGGACGTTCGTGTGGATTGAATACGACGACAGACTTCCCCGTGTGTTTCTTGAGATAATAGAGAGGTGTAATGAGATCAGTATCTCCGGAGACAAGTACGATGCAGTCAAAACTCGTTTCCATGTGATCGATGAACATTTGAGAGGCAATGTTCACGTCTGATCGCTTTTCCTCTGTCTTCCACACAGTTGCGACGGAGGCCTTCTGGCAGGACTTGCAAGGTTCCTTGGCGAAGGGGTAGCGTGCGCGAAAGCGCTTATAACAACCCTCAATTATGCTCAGTTCTGGACGAAATGCCGCCAGAGCGGAAAGATATACGAACTGCCGCATTTGCGCGGTCGGCTCTGCCGGGCCATAGTTGACTCGCGCAGTGAAGTATTTGACGGACAAGATATCGTGTTCTTCTGGGCGTGGCAAAAGTGAATTGGCGAAAGCAACGACATCCAACCATTTGCTACGCGAAAATCGAAGCAACCCGTAGTACAAGTTGAATCCGTCAATATACGCAATGGTTCTTTTTTTCATCATCTTATAAGGCAAGAGCCGGACTTGCGCCCGGCTCTGCACCGCATTGCCGAAGCTCAGCGGTCGGTTAACAACCCCCATCAAGGGGTTCGGCGGTAGTTTAGCATACTACTTTTCCGCGTTCAAGGGGATGTTGAAAAAAACTCAAATTTCCTCACGGCGCTATCCCAAACACGGCGGCGGCTACGGTTGCTCACCGCCCGCCCGCGCGGGTAATCTGTCTTGCCCCGGCCCTTGCGAGGCCAAAGCGCCTGCATTATACCCCATCCCCCGCCCGAAAACAAGCGGGATTTCAAGTTTGCGGAATCGCGAAGCCATTGGCCGGAGCAATTCCCAATCATGCGCCGCCAAGATGGCGGCGTTCCCAGTCAGTGGCGGCGGGCCATAGTGAGTGCCACTGGAGGTGGACAGGTCGCCCGCTGGAAATTTCATTTTCTGGTGGGCGGACCAAGACACCCATGACCCCCAAGACACCCAGGACGGTGGCAAGGTAGGCTTGCGCGCCGAGCCATTGTCCCATTGGGTCTGTTCCAAGTGCGAAGTACCAATTCCAAGTACGAAGTACCAAGCAGGCGTAGTCCAGGGAGTCTTGGGAGTCTTGTTCGTCTTGGCCAAGGCACTGGCCACGCGAAGCGGCCAAGTGCCTATCTGGCCATTGGCCCGCCGCCAATATGCGGCGCGGGGCGCGCCGCAAACGTTTCAGTTTCGGGCCGGTGGCGGGTAGTTGATGCTCCGAGTGGCCGGAACTAGCGCGACCTCTACGGATCGCCCTTATTTGGCCTGTGAGATTTTGTCGATTAGATCATTCACCCACGACGTTGCGTCATCACAAGACGGTAAGACGGCTAGGTCGCCTTTCGTCTTGTCGTACGCCATCCGCCATTCGTCCGTTACTTCCAGCGTTGGCGGCCATGCCTGTTCCTTGCGATTGGCGAAAACCCGTTCGCATATCTGCTTCACTTCGCGCAGATCGACGGTTTCGTGCGCCATGATAAGCTGAAGATCCACCAAATCCTGCGCCCTGACGAATTTCTCGTCCGTCGCCCCATGCAGTTTCTGCGCAATCTGATAGGGTATTCGCATGAGCGGCACCGGCTTGGGCTCCGGCAATCCGAGATTGGCAAACATGGCCTTCAGCTCATCATTCAATGGGACAATATCGAACTCGTCCGCATCTCCAACCTCATCATATGAAACTTCCAGCGTCACGGTACACCATGCATGGTTTCTGTATGTAAGCTTGACCTCGAACGGCTGCATCACATACGCCTCTGGGACATTCCTGGGATGTGCTTTCGGCATTCTCACAAGACGCCCCGAAAAATCATTCCACCCAGTCGTCAAACGGCGAGTGAAACGTGCGACAAATTCCGATTCCGCCACGTTTCTTGCCGCGTCAAAGTCCATCGTATATCGTGTGGTCGCGCCACCATACCTCAATTTGAGAGAACCACCGCCTCGCATGACGGCTCCGTCAAGGAACTGGCCGACAATCACGTTCGCCATCGTCGTACGGAGGCGAACGCCATTTTCATCCGTATCGGCAAACTTCCGAATGGCTCGTTCGAGATAGGCAACATTATGTGGCGGCTTCATCCTTGATCTCCTTGAGCAGCTTCCGATATTCCGGTTCAAGAATATAACCCTGACGGAAACCCTCTTTGGCGGCTCGAATTCTCCTGTCCTTCCTCACGCTCCCACGTGTCACACGTATGGCATCCGCCACGGCTTGCATGGGAACTCCATCGTTGTTTTCGATCAGACCGACCCTCGTCTTCACGATTTTTATGCCATTGCCGACATTTCTTCGGACGCGGACTGGGGTGGCCACATATATCCATGTCGGGTTTGTTGGAATCAGATTCAGCATTCCGAGAACCGATTCGCCATATAGGACAGCCCTCGCCCCAGAAGCCAACACAGCACACATGTATGGCTCAATTGCAGAAGGCGGATAATTCGCGATCCTGTAAACCCCACGGGCGGGTTTCTCTAGTCGTCCGATTTTCATCCATCTGTCAAGCTCACATGATCTAACGCCAGCCTTACGCGCTGCCGCAGACGTGAAGTAACCATGGCAATCTGAAGCCAACATTTGTATCTCGTCATAATGTGACATGGCAATATAGTATCAAAATCATAACTAATTTGACAAGGGGCAATTTTCTATCTTTCAGTCACCGCACTATCCCCAATGTGGCGCAATGGCGAGAACATTGGCCGGAGCAATTTTCAATCATGTGCCGCCAAGATGGCGGCGTTCCCAGTCAGTGGTGGAGTTCCATGGGAAGTGCCACTGGGGGTTGGCGGGCCGCCCACAAGGGATGCCATTTTCTGGTGGGCGGACCAAGACCCCCAGAACACCCAAGACACCCAAGACGGTGGCAAGGTAGGCTTGCGCGCCAGGAAATGGCTTGCACGCCAGTGAAAGGCTTGCGGGCTGAGCCATTGTCCCATTGGGTCTGTTCCAAGCAGGCGCATTCCTGGGAGTCTTGGGTGTCCTGGGTGTCTTGGCCAAGGCTCTGGCCACGCGAAGCGGCCTAGCGCGTGCCCGGCCCCCGGCTCAAACAGCCGCGAGACAATTTTGAGACAATTTTGAGACAATTTTGAGACAATTCGCCGACTGAAATCGTGTTTACTATTCGCGTCGCGGGGACAATGGACCTTCGCGGCGCGGAAGGAGACACGAGATGGACGACATTGACTGGAACAGGCGACGGCCTATAAGCGAGCGGCACGTGCAGGCGCTGTGGTACGACGGCGCCCTGCGTCCGAAGGACCTGCGGACCACAGACGGCTTGTCCGTGCGCGTGATCGATCCGGGCGCATGGAACGTCGAGGCTGGCCCCGACTTCTCCCACGCCGTGCTGGAAGTCGGTCCGGCGCGGCGGCGAGTCGTCGGCGACGTGGAGATACACCTCCATCCGTCGGACTGGCACGCGCACGGGCACTCCTCCGATCCCGCCTACGAGAGCGTGATCGCGCACGTCACCTGGTATGCCGCGCCGCCCGATTCCTGGCTGGACGGCCTGCCTGCCCGCTGCCTGCGCATCTGCCTCGGCGACTTCCTGCGCACGCGCCCCGACTTCTCCCCAGACGAGATCAACCTCACCGCCTACCCGTACGCGCACCTGCCGAGCACGCCTCGTCCGTGCGAGCAGATATTCGCGCGCAATCCAGACCTCCTCGTGGCAGTGCTGCGACAGGAGGGACGCAGACGCCTGGAACTGAAGGCGCGCAGGCTCAAGGCAGTCTTCGTGCGCACGCAAGACCGCGCACAGGCGTTCTACGCGGAGACGCTTGCCGCGCTTGGATACAAGCAGAACGCCGAGCCGTTCCGCCGACTCGCCGAGATGTTGCCGTGGCGCGAATTGCCGGAGAGCCAGGAGGCGGCCATCGCAAGCCTCTCATGCGCGGCCGAGATGGCCGTTCCGAACGTCGCCGCCTGGCGATGGTCGAACGTGCGCCCCGCAAACTCCCTTAAGCGGCGCATCGCCGCGGCCGCATCGCTTTTCTCTGGAACGTGCCCCTCGCTGCTCGAACGGCTGGACGCCTGCGACCTGACGGTCCGCGCCGGACAGCGGGCGGCCTGCGACGTCCTGTGCGCGTCCGGCCTGCTCGGCGCACGGCGCGCGGCCGCAATTCTCACCAACGTCATCGTCCCCTTCGCGCTCGCGGAAGGAAGGATCGGCAGTGTCCCGACGGACCTTCCGCCGGAGGAGACGAACGCGACGGTGCGCCTCACGGCCTTCCGCCTGCTCGGGCGCGACCACAACCCGGCCCTCTACTCCGGCAACGGTATCCTGCTGCAGGGCCTCATTCAGCTCCACCGGGACTTCTGTCTCTCCGCGCATCCTGACTGCGCCAGTTGTCTTCTCGTCAAATCATCTCTCTCATCCACCAACTACCAACTAAAGGAAAACTGAACCATGCTTGCAAAATGCTACTCGGGCGCCCTCTATGGCGTCAACGCGCAGACCGTCGAGATCGAGGTGTGCGCCGCATCCGGCTCCATACAGTTCACGCTCGTCGGCCTGCCGGACCAGGCCGTGAAGGAGGCCAAGGACCGCGTCATCACCGCGATCGGCAACTCCGGATACAAGAAGATCGAGTCCAACGTGACCGTGAACCTCGCGCCGGCCAACGTCAGGAAGGAAGGTCCAATCTACGACCTGCCCATAGCGGCTGCGCTCCTGGCGGCGACCGGCAAGATCGAATGCCGCAATCTCGCCGACTACGCCCTCGTGGGTGAGCTGGCGCTCTCTGGAGAGGTCCGCCGCACCTTGGGCATCCTGCCGATCGTGCTCGAGATGCGCCGCATCGGCAAGAAGGGAATCCTCGTGCCTGCCGACAACGCATCGGAAGCCGCGATGGTGGAGGGGATCGACGTCTATCCCGTGCATACGCTCCGCGAGGCGACCGACTTCCTTGCCGGAAAACTGCCGCTCGATCCGCTGCGCGAGGATCCGAACCTGCTGGTCGAGGCAGGGCGCGACACGGGCGAGGACTTCGCGGACGTGAAAGGACAGGTCTTCGCGAAGCGCGCGATCGAGGTGGCGGTGGCCGGCGGACATAACCTCCTGATGGTGGGTTCGCCGGGAGCCGGCAAGACAATGCTCGCGCGGCGCATCCCGTCCATCCTGCCGCCGTTCACGGTGGAGGAAGCGCTCGAGGTGACGCGCATCCATTCGGTCGCGGGCGAGCTGAAGGGCCAGCAGTCGCTAGTCGTCCAGCGCCCCTTCCGCGCTCCGCACCACACGGTCTCCGACATCGGCCTCCTGGGCGGCGGCACGCACCCGCAGCCAGGGGAGGTTTCGCTCGCGCACCGCGGCGTGCTCTTCCTCGACGAGTTCCCGGAATTCAAGCGCAACGTGCTCGAGGTGCTGCGCCAGCCTCTCGAGGACGGGCATGTCTCCATCGCCCGCGCGGCGGCGGCCTGCGACTTCCCCTCGCGCTTCATGCTTGTCGCGGCGATGAACCCGTGTCCATGCGGCTATGCAGACGACCCCAAGCATCTCTGCCGCTGCTCGCAGCGCCAGATCGCCGTCTACAGGGGAAAGATATCGGGCCCCCTTCTCGACCGCATCGACATACAGATCGGCCTGCCGCCGGTGGCGTACCACGACCTGATCGACCTGCCGCCCGGCGAGCCATCGGCAAGCATCCGCGCACGCGTCATCGCCGCGCGCCAGCGCCAGCGGGCACGCTTTGCAGGAATCCCAGGCGTATTCTGCAACGCAGACATGCGCTCGCGAGACCTCGCCCGATTCTGCAATCTCGACCCCGAGGCGCAGAACCGCATGCGCATACTCCTGCAGTCGCTGGATCTTTCGGCCCGCGCATACGACCGCGTGCTGAAGGTGGCGCGCACCATCGCAGACCTTGCGGGATCCGACAACGTCACCGACGACCACGTCGCCGAAGCGAGCGCCTATCGCGAACTGGACCGCAACTACTGGAACTGACGCCATCCATGCGCCTCTCGCTCCCCAACCGCCTGCTTCTCGCCGCCGGCATGCTTGTCGCAGGCGAGGCGTGCGGCTTCGCCTTGCACGTCTGGACGATGATGTGGCCGCTGATCGCATCCATGGCAGGCCTCGTCCTGCTGGCCGCATACGGATGGGGAGCACGCGGGCTCCTGATGCCAACCGTCTTTTTCCTCGGCGTTGTCCTTGCGGCGCGCTCGGAAAGCGACAGGCTACGCATCCTCGAAGAGACGCGCTTCGTATCGAATCCGCCGCCTGTGACAGTCAAGGTGGAAGCTCCAGTCAATCGTTGGCGCGCGAAAAAACACGATGGCTGGACGGTGGACTTCCAGTCGCACCTCGGCCCCATCCAGACCAAGGTCGTGATGGCGTTGCCGGATGGCGCGGAGTTTCCGTCCGTCGGCGAGACGTGGACTTGCTCCGGTCGCCTCTCCTGCAAGGGCGAAGAGGAAGAACGCCGCGCGCGCTACACGCTCTGGGTCCTAGATCCGTCAAAGGCGCACTTGACCACGCCTGCGGGCACATCCGCTGCGGCCAGATACGAGTCGCTAGGAACGCGGATGGCGGCACAGGTCTCCATCGGGCTCGACTGGTCGCCGGAGATAGCCTCTCTCAACCGCGCCATACTTCTCGGACAGCGTTCGGGACTCTCGTGGGCACGCAGGAAGACGTTTTCCGCCGCCGGTACCATCCACGTGTTCGCCATCTCCGGTCTGCACGTGATGGTGATCGCCCTCGTGCTGAACAGCGTATTGAGCCGCCTGGACGTGCAGGTGCCGTTGCGAGGGCTGATCACGGTTCCTGCCGTGGCGGCGTACGTGATGCTCACGGGGATGCGTCCCAGTGCCCTGCGTGCGGCAACGATGCTTGCGATATACATGCTGGCGCCGGTGTTCGGACGCCGACCGAACGCGCGCACGGCATGGTCGATCACGGCGCTTGGCGTCTACGGATACGCCCCAGAACGGCTCTTCGACCTCGGATGCGCGCTCTCGTTCGCCGTGATGTTCGGAATCGTGCTGTGGGTGGAATGGTCACGCGGTTTCGCGCCTATCGCCAAGCCAGGCTCGAACGTCCAGAAGCTACTTGGCTGCCTCGGCATATCCTTTGCGGCGTGGGTGGCCGGCGTGCCGATCACGGCGCACGCGTTCGGTCGGTTTTCTGTCGGCGGACTCGTCGCGAACGTGGCGGTGATATACTGCGCCGGCTGGATGGTCAAGTGCGGAGTCTTCGGGCTTGCGGCCAGCTTTTTCTGCACTCCGCTCGCGGCCATCGCCAACAACCTTTCGGGCCTTTGCACGTTCGCCATGACGCTCGTCTCCGAACAGGTTGCAAAGTTCCCGTTCGTCCTTGTCGAGACTCCATACTGGACCGTCTGGCACAGCGTGACGTGGTATGCCGCGTGGATTGCGGCCTGCCTCGCCGCCGGAAGGCTCTTCCTCCGCAATTCTTCAGCGCCGACACCTTGGTGGATATGACGGCGCCGGAAATGTTCACTGACGTCTGCTACTCGGTTACGCTGACACTCACCGGGCCGAGAAGACCGGATTCGAGCGGCTGCTCGTCCGCCGCCCAGAGGCGACATGTCGAGAAGGCATGGCGCCCTGTCGGCGACGGCTTGCCTTCCCTGAGCCAGCCAGGCCAGCGTTTGACGAGCGGATAGCCGCGGCTTTTCTTTCCGTTGTCCCATTCGCAGTCGTCCGGAAGCCGAGCATCGCCAATAAGTCGGTTTGGCCAGTAGTTCGTCACTTTGACCTCGATCTCCATAGGCACGTTCTGCAAACGCTCCCAGCCATCCGGCAGAGCGTCGGTTATGTCGACCGTGAAGGGCGGCTTCCACAACGCCGGATATTTCCTGCCGTTGATCGTGACCTCGGCGATGTTCTTAACCGTTCCAAGATCGAGACAAACCCGTTTCTTCTGGGGACGGCCCCCATCGCCTTGGGGACAGACCCTATTTGCCGCGAGCGAGAACTTCATGAAATAGCTTGCGGTGCCGGAGAAATAACGAATGTCCGGGTTGTCGCTCCTTGTCCACGACTCAAGATCCGCAAACCTTGCCTTCGCGACATCGCTCTTTGCCATAGGTTCGCGGAAGGCCACATCCCATGTCCCGACGACTGGTATCGTCTTGGGGACAGACCCTTGTGTGGTGGGGACAGGCCCTTGCGCCTTGGGGACAGGCCCCTTGCGCGGGGGCCGGAACACGACGAAAACCGAATGGACAGGAGGACAGTCGAGCGTAAGTTCCGTGCAGCCATCCGCAGTTGTCCTGAAGTCAGCCGCGTCAACCACCTGGACAGAACCGGACACGGGATCCCACAGCTCTGGCATCTTTCCATGGACCCGAAACGAGCATCTGACCTTCTTCTCGATCTCGTTCGGAACGGCGACGAAGTACAGGTCATCATCGTCAATGCGGCGATGCATCCATGTGACATCATTGTCGTCGCATTCGAAATCTGGTCTGCATCCCATTCTCCTAAGCGCGGTCGCCACATAGCCATATTCCACCACGGTGGCCCCGGCTCTTTCGATGCGGTCGAGCACGGCGTTCACCTCGGAACGAAGCGAAGCGCGCGGCGGCGTTCCGACCACGCGATAGCGCACGCCGCCAGGCACGACAACGCATCCCCCATCCACCCTGCACTTCGCAATCGCGATCGGATGGCAACGGTCCCCGTCGTAGCCATGGGGAATCTCGCCGTCGGTCCCATAGTCTGGCGCCTCGCCGGAAGTGCAGAGCAGCACATCGGCGACGAATTTTCCCTGCTGCAGCAGATGCTGTGCGCGGGCAACATATGTGAAGAATTCCTTGGCGCCGTGTTCCCACCATGTCTGGGTACGGTCGAAATGCCCGCCGTAGGCCGCCATCGTCATTCCGGGACAGCGCGCGGGAACCGTCCACGGCTGATGCACGAAGCGGTGCAGGATCATGCGGTTGACACCGTCGGCAAATATCCGGTCGCACTGCAGCTTCAGCTCGAACGGCCCCTGCAGCCAACGGCCGGAATCCCTCGTTGGGTAGGCCGTGAAGGCCTCCGCGCCGACGATTCGCTTGCCCCAGACGTGCGCAACGGCGGAAACCGCCTTTGCGTTGCCGAGCGTGCGGTTGCCCCACCGCGTCTCCATGTACGTTCTATGCGGCTCTCGCGCCAGCGCCGCGAAGTTGCAGCCGTTCGAGATCGGCTGCCAGAACTCGGCCATCGGGATGTCGCAGAAACGACCATACTCAAGATCGTCGAAAGGCCCGTTGCCGTACGGCTCGCAGGAAAAGATCAGCCCGTTCTCGTGACAGCGCTTCTGAAGCTGAGCGGCATAGTTCTTCACGAACTGCTCGGAGAGGACAAGACGAAAATCCCTGAGGAAGCGTTCTGTCTCTGCGGCGCTTCCCACTGGGTAGCCCGCCAGAACGGGCAGGTAGCCGGAGATGGAGTATCCCATGCGGTCGGCGAACGTCTTCTCGAACCCGCGCGTCCAGTTCTGCCCGTGCACCTCGTAGCTGTCGAGAAGCACGTTGTTGAGCGCGCGGCCCTTCCCGAGACGTTTCAGCGCTGCGCCAACGTAGGCGTCGAAATGCACGTCCAGCGCATGCGCATCCAACTTGTCGCACTCCAGTCCGAGACCGGCCTGGGAAGCGCTGCGGTTCTTGCGTCCGTTGCACATGTAGCCGATGCGCAGCACGGTCCAGGAATCATGGGACGGCGGAGCGTCCCATGCAAGACGCCCATCCTTGACATCCCTCGTGAGGTCGATGATGCCGTTCTTCGCCACGCACGAGTCCGACGACAGTTCCTTCACTGTCAGGTGCTGCGGCTTGATTGGCGCATTCTCCGCCCCGCGCCTGCGGAACACCTGCCAGTCGAAGTCCGGCCAGTTGGCCTGCGCGCTCGGCGTGGGGAACGCAAGGACGGCGATGTCCTCGTAGAAGCCATTTGTCCGTTCCGGAAGCGGCAGCGTGCCGTCGAACCGTTCGCCGCCCTTCACGCGCACAGTAGTGTTGGTGACGTATTTCATCGCCAGCTCGGGCGTGATCCACGGGCCTGCCGAACTTGTCCAGCCGCTGCAGTTGGCGATGCAGAGCTCAAGCCCGAGCCGCTTCGCCTCGCGGTCCGCGTGGGCGAGGCAGTCGTACCAGTCGTCGGTCGCAAACTCCACCGGGCCTTTCGGCAGGGCCAATCCCGCATCGAAGATCTGCGCCCCTCCAATCCCGACGCGCGCCATCGCCTCCAGGTCTGCGGTGATGCCCTCCTTGGTGACGTTGCCGTTCATCCAGTGCCACCACGTGTGCGGCCGCGCCCCCGGCGGCGGCGAACGGAACTCTTCAGGGGAGAGCCCCGCCGCCGATACGGCAAGACTCGCCAATACTACGGACGCGGCGCCAAGCCGCAGGAACATGCTGCGCTTAAACTTGTTTTGCATGGCGATATTTTACCATACTTCACTTCAGGTTCCGTCAGGGATTTGTCCCGCTTCTAGTGGAGGTAGCGAGAGCGATGCCGCGTCCCTTGCTGCCGACGGCGCAGTAGAAGTGGTAGACCACGCCGTCATGCTTCAACACCCACGGCTTGTGGGCATGTACGCGGTCGATGTCGACAGAGGGCTTGATGAGCGGCTCGCCGTCCCACTTCGTCCAGTGCTTCAGGTCGTAGGAGCAGGCGAACGTGTCGAACGCGCCACCGGGCCTCCACTGGTAACCGAAGTAGAACATCACCCAGAGGTCGCCGATGCGGCGGAACATCGGGTCACCCGAAATGGAATGCTTCTTCGGGTCGCCGTTCTCGATCACGGGCACGTCCCCCACGCGCAGCCAGTGGAGCATGTCGTCCGAAACCGCCATGCCGATCGCCTCGCGGTGCGAGACCTTGTCGGCGGCGTTATAGAAGTTGACGAACCGCCCGCCGCATGCGCGGGACGGATCCTCCACGGTGAAGTGCTTGTAGATCGTCGCGCGCTCGAAGGCGCGAGCAGCCGGATCGGACGACTGCAGCACGGGATTGCCCGCGCCCCGCGTCCACTGCTTCACGGCGGACGGGTCGTCCGTCCAGGCGACGCCCGTGGAGAGCGGATCCGTCTCGTAGCCGTCCTTCGCGCCGCCGAGGTACATCATCCAGTAGCGTCCGTTGAAGGTGTTGAGCGTGTTCGGACCATCCCAGCGCGTGTCGGCGAGCGACGGCCAGCCGTCGGCCTGTGACGCGTCCCAGGCCCCCTTCTTGCCGCGTTGGAAGATGCAGCCGAGGCGCTGCCAGCGGATGAGGTCGTCCGACTTCGCGAGATGCGTCTCGTAGCCCTTGCCGTCAAAGCGGATGAAGATCATGTACCAGGCGTCCTTGTGGCGGAACACGCTCGGGTTGTCGAGCATCTCGCCATTCTCGGGCGTCAGCACCATGCCGCGCTTGTACGGCGTCTTGACCGTCTCGTAGATTTCCTTCATCTTCTCGGGCGGCACGGCGGCAGATGGAGCGGCCGCCGACCGCAGACGGTAGAGCAGGGCGGCGTGGCCTGGAATGGACGCGGCGAAGCGCCCGGTGAACACGCCAAGATCCCTCTGCGCCCAGACGTCGCGCACCGCACAGGACGTGGGCAGGCCGAGCGCCTTGAAAACGGCGGCGACCTCGCGCTCCTCCCACGTGCGGTTGAAGAGCGCGATTGCCCACGAGCCGTCCGCGAGCGGACGCAGCCACACGTCGTAGTCCGGCGTGTGCACGACCGGACGCCCCGCGTTGCCGAGCGCGTCCTGGTCGATGTCCAGCACCTCGTCGTTCGTCAGAAGCGCACGCGCGAGCGTATCCAGTCGCTCCAGATCGCAGCCGATGAATAGCGGCACGGCCATGATGGCCCAGAGCGACATGTGCGCGTACTGCTCGTTCGAGCATGTCCGGGTCGTTCCAACCGCCGGGACCGGCGGCGTCCGCCACGTTCATGTTCTCGTTGATGGAACGGATGAGGAGCGGCCACGTGTCCTTGAGGTCGTCGTTCGTGCGCCAGTACTGTCCGCCCGCCGCGCGCGCCCATTCGGTCACGCCGTGCCGCCCGTAGTTGCACACGTTGTACACGATGTCGCGCTTCTGCCGCGCAAGGAGGTCGCCCATGAGCTTGTACGCCTTGAACTGGCGCTCGCGGTCATTGCCCGCCCGCCACCAGTCGCGGTCCGCCGTGCACCAGTCGTACTTCAGGAGGTCGACTCCCCAGTCCGCCCACACCTCCGCATCCTTCGCCTCATGCCCGAAACTCCCCCACGTCCAGCAGCACGCCACCGTCGCCGGCACCGAATAGAGTCCCGCCTTCAGCCCCTTCGCGTGGATGTACGCGATCATCGCCCGCATGTCCGGGAACGCGGGATTCGTGCACGGCAGGTCGTCCGTCGTGCGCGCGGGACCGTACATGTACGCGCGCTCGCCGATCCAGCCGGGGCGCTTCATGCCCGCCTCCTTCTCCGTCGGACGCGTCCGCCAGCAGTCGTCCACCACGATGTAGCTCCAGCCGTGGTCGGCGAGGCCCGACGACACCATCGCGTCCGCCGCCCTCCGCATCTTCTCGTCGGTGACATCCTGTCCCCAGCAGTTCCACGAGTTCCAGCCGAGCGGCGGCGTGAGGCAGATGGTGTTCCCCACCTTGAGCGTAAAATCCTTTCTCGCCTTGCCACGTGCGTTCTCCGCCGTGAACAAGAGCGCGTAGTCGCCCGGCTTCGACACCGCGCCGCCGAGCAGACCCGACGCCGCGTCGAACGTCGCCCCTGCCGGCAAGCCCTCCACCGACAGCTTCATCGGCCGTTCGCCCGTGACCGGCAACCGATACAAAATCGGATGGCCCGGCCGCACGCCGAACACCATCGGACCGTTGATACGCGGCGTGGGCGATTCGGGCGGCGTGAGGATGCCGAGCTGACGGCTCAGGAGCGCGTTCCCCCACTTCACGCCGGGCTTGAACACGAACGCGGCGTCCGCCCAATCGGCGTGGTCGCAGGCGTAGCCGTCGCCGGCGTCG
>CACXPT010000027.1 GCA_902769585.1 uncultured bacterium | reverse complement strand
TCCCTACCCCAAGCAGGTGGAGACGCCGGAGGGCAAGCCGCCGTCCGACGCGATCGTCCTCTTCGACGGCACGCAGAAGAGCGTGGACGAGAACTGGTGTGACGCGAAAGGCCAGCCCACGAAGTGGCGCGTGAAGGACGGCGCGTTCGTCTGCACGCCCCGTTCCGGCATAGCCTGCACGAAGCGCGCGTTCGGCGACGCCCAATTCCACGTCGAATGGCTCAGTCCCCTCGAGGACGCGCGCAAGCACGGACAGCTCGGCGGCAACTCGGGCGTGATCCCGATGGGCATGTACGAGATCCAGATCCTCAACTCCTACGACCCCGACCCCGACGCCAAAGTCGAGCGCAACTACCCCGACGGCATCGCGGCGTCGGTCTACGCGCAGAACCCGCCGCTAGTCAACGCGAGCCGACCCGCCGGCGTATGGCAGACGTACGACATCATCTTCCACCAGCCCATCTGGAAGGACGGCAAGGTCCTTCATCCCGGCACCGTCACGGTGTTCCACAACGGCGTGCTCGTGCAGGACGCCTGGGAACTCGAGGGCATGGGCACGCACCGTATCCGCCGGCCGCTCGTCCAGCACGCCACGAAACTCCCCTGGAAGCTCCAGGACCACGGCGACCCCGTCCCCTTCCGGAACATCTGGATCCGCGAGATCCCCTCGCGTTGGGATAACACCACGCATTCGTGCATGTCCGCCAAGGAAGAGGAAGTTGCGGCGCTGCGCGAGAAGACGGCCGCCGCGCTCTTCGCGAACGTCGATCCCGCGAAGCCCGATCCGAAGAACGTCAACGGCGCGCTCGAGGTCCTCTCCTACTCCAAGAAGCCCGAGTACGTGTCCGCCGCGAAGAAGCTCTGCGCCGGCTACGAGGCTCGCCTGAAGTCGCTCTCTGGCAAGGACCTCGACGCGGAACGCACCTTCGTGGTCGGCACGCTCAAGGGCTTCAACATCCTCGTGCGCAACAACGTCGTCGCCCCAGGCGACTTCACGCTTTACGCCACGCTCAAGAAGATCGCCGACAGCCGGAAGTGGCCGGTGCGCTGACGCCATGGAACTGCCGCTCATAATCCGTACCACCCCCGAACTCGAGGAAGCATGCGCACGCGCACGCGCGGCCGGAACGGTCGCGCTGGACACCGAGTTTGTCTGGACGCGCACCTACCGCCCGCGCCTCGGACTAGTCCAGATCGGCACGCCCACCGAATGCTGGGGCCTCGACTGCCTGCAGGGGCTCAATCCGTCCGCGCTCGGCGAACTGATCGCGGACGGCTCAGTCGTCAAGATCCTCCACGACGCGTACCAGGACCTGGAGATCCTCTGGCACTACACCGGCGCCAAGCCGCAGAACGTGTTCGACACGCGATGCGCCGCCGGGTTCGCCGGATTCGCCTCGACCATCGGCCTGCAGAAGCTTCTGCAGGATGCCATCGGCGTTGGCCTCGCGAAGACCGAGACGTGCACCGACTGGACGCAGCGCCCGCTCACGGACGCGCAAGTGCGCTACGCGCTCGACGACGTGCGCTACCTTGCCGAGCTGCGGAAAGAACTCGTCTCACGCGCCGAAGGGCTCGGCACGCGCGACTGGCAGGCGGAGGAGCAGGGCAAGTACGACAACCCCGACTGGTATGCGGATCCAGACCCGCAGAACGCATGGCTGCGCATCAAGACCGGCCGCGCCAGGCTCGGGCAGCGCGACTTCGCCGTCCTCCGCGCCGTCGCCGCGGTGCGCGAGGCGGCAGCACAGGAATGGAACCTGCCGCGCAACTGGCTCGGCGACGACCAGTCGCTCGTCGACATGGCCCTAAAGGGACGCGTCGGCTTCTTCCGCCACCGCCTGCACGGCGGCCAGCGGGACGCCGTCTCCATGCGGTACGACGCCGCGATCAAGGAGGCGCGCAAGCTGACGCCGGAAGAATGTCCGTCCGACCCTCGCCAGCACTATCTCCGCGAGGTCACGGAGGCCGCGGACGCCGCGTTGGAGTGGCTGCGGACACGCGCCGAGGAGATCCATGTGGACGCGCCTCTAATCGCGAGCCGCGGCACCGTGACCGCCTTCATCGACAACCCTGACGACGAATCCAACCCGCTGGCCTCCGGCTGGCGCTACGACGCCGTCGGCCGCGAGATGCTTGAGCGGTTTTCTGTCTAGCCGCGTCACTCTACTCCCTTGACGGTGAATGCCGACGTCGCCGTCACCCCTTCCGCCGTGGCGCAAGTGACAGTGTGCTCGCCAAGCTCGGGCGTCCACACGAACGGAGCGTCGCCGCGTGTCTCGCCTAGCGGACGTCCGTCGATGAACCACCACAGGCGCCCGTCCGCCGTGTTGCCGGCCACCGTGCACACAACCCGCTGCTGGTCGATGCCCGGCACGAGGTGGAACTCGGCGCCGTCCGCAGGCTTCACTATCGCCAGCTGCGCCGCCTTCCTCGCCGTTCCCGCAAAGGCCGCGAGGAAGGCGTCCTGCCTAGTCTCCACCTTGCCGTCGATTCCGCGCCTGTGCATGCCGCAAGGAGCGGTGGATGAACGTCCGCGGAGCGCGCGCCCCTCTTCCGTCTCGGGGCATTCTGGCGCGGCAGGCAGCCCGCTCTTAGAGCAGATGCGCCGAACGATCACCTCGTCAGACGGCGGGTACCACGGCCCGTTGTTCGCCGGATAGAGTCCGCGAGCCAGCTCCCAGGCGGACGGCGCCGCCGCGAGCGCGCCTACTACCGTCGTGTCGCCAAACCCGCCCTCCTTGTGTCCGCACCACACGCCCACCACGTACTCGGGATTCCACATGACGGTCCAGGCGTCGCGGTATGCGGCCGAAGTGCCGGTCTTCCACGCGAAGCGGGACGCCCTCACGTCCGCCGAATGGCCCAACGCCGTGGACGCGCGTTCCTCGCCCGAGAGGATGTCCGTCACGAGCGCGCATGCGCCCGCGGAAAACACGCGCAGCGGCGAACGGTTCGTGGCGGCCTCAACCTCCCTCGCGAGCGCGCAAGGCTCGATCCACGTACCGCCGCGCGCCAGGCAGCCGTATGCGCCTACCAGCTCAAGGAGCGACACCTCCACGTTGCCGATCGCCATGCCGAGGCCGAAGGTTGCGTCGGCGTCGGAAAGATGGTGAAGCCCGAGGCTCCTCAGGAGAGTGCCGAAGCGCTGCACGCCCGTCCGCTGCAGCAGCTGCACGAACGGCAGGTTGAGGGAGAGCACGAGCGCGTCGGAGAGCTTCACCACGCCGCGGTACGACGCGTCGAAGTTGGCGGGCGCGTAGCCACGGTACGCCTTAGGCACGTCCGCAAGGCGCTCCTCCGGCGTCACGAGCCCGCAGTCGAACGCGAGCGCCGCGAGGAACGGCTTGAGGGTCGAGCCCGCAGGGCGCGGCGCGAGCGCGGTGTTCACCTGACCTGCCTTGGCGTTGAAGTAGTCGCCCGAGCAGGCCAGCGCGCGCACGGCCCCAGTCCGCACGTCCATCACCACTGCGGCAGCAGCAACGCCGCCGGCCGACGCGGTCTCGACGATCTGCCGCGCACGCGCCTGCATGTCGGCGTCCAGAGTGGTCCGCTCGTCGCCCCGCGCGATCCCCGCGCGCTCGGCGCGCCGCTGCGCCCAGTCGCAGAAGAACGGCTCGCTGAACGGACGCGGACCGCGCCGTATCTCCGGCATGGCGGCCCGGGCGGCGGCGTGCTGGCTCGCGTCTATCATGCCGAGCGCGAGCATCCGCCCCAGCACGTACTCTCGCCGCTTCAGCGCGCGGTCGAGATGGCGGTCCGGGCGGAACCGCGAGGGACACTGCACCATGCCTGCGAGAAGCGCCGCCTCCCCGATGCCGAGGTCCTTCGCGCGCTTGCCGAACCAGCCGTTCGCCGCCGCCTCCACGCCCACGAGGTTCGACCCGAACGGCGCGCGGTTTAGGTACTGGGACACGATCCACATCTTGTCGCGCGCACGTTCGGTCTGCATCGCACGGAACGCCTCCACGTACTTCCAGGCGAGCGTGCGCGGATGCGGCAGGATGAGCCGCGTCGCCTGCATCGTGATGGTGGATGCGCCAGAGACACGCCGGAGAGACGTGACGTTCTGCACGCATGCCCGCAGGACGCTGGGCACGTTCACGCCCCAGTGGTCGTAGAAGCGGCGATCCTCCGACGCGACGAGAGCCTTGACGATCCAGTCGTCCGGCGACGCGCGGTAGTATGGGCGGCAGTCGGTGTCGGCCGCGCCAAGCGAGACGCGCAGCACCGTCCCGACGTCGTCGCGCAGCACGAGTCCGCCGGGATAGTCGTCCGCCATCTCGAGGTGCGGGTCGATCAGCAGCCACGAGGCGGCGAAGACCACGATGCCGCATGCGGCAAGCGCGCACGCGGCGCGGAACGCACGAGACCGCAGCATGCCAGCCCGTCAGACCTTCGGGAGCTTGGCGAAGCTGGCGGCCAGCTCTTCGTCCGAGGGGATGTAGTCGCCCATCTCACGGTCGTTGTACTTCTGGTAGGCCACCATGTCGAAGTACCCCGTTCCGGTGAGGCCGAAGAGGATCGTCTCCGCCTTGCCCTCTTCCTTGCAGCGCAGCGCCTCGTCGATCGCCACGCGGATGGCGTGGCTCGACTCCGGCGCGGGCAGGATGCCCTCCACGCGCGCAAACTGCTCCGCCGCCGCGAACACGCTCGTCTGCTCCACCGCGCGCGCCTCCATGAGCTTCTGGTCGTACAGCTCCGAGAGCGTCGCGCTCATGCCGTGGTAGCGGAGGCCGCCGGCGTGGTTCGCGGACGGGATGAAGTCGTGCCCGAGCGTGTACATCTTCTGGAGCGGACACACCTTGCCCGTGTCGCAGAAGTCGTAGGCGTAGCGCCCGCGCGTGAACGACGGGCAGCTCGCCGGCTCCACCGCTATGAAGCGGTAGTCCGCCTCGCCGCGCAGCTTCTCGCCCATGAAAGGCGCGATAAGTCCGCCGAGGTTCGAACCGCCGCCCGCGCAGCCGATGACGAGATCCGGCTTCACGCCCAGCTTGTCGAACGCCGCCTTCGCCTCGAGGCCGATGATGGACTGGTGAAGCAGCACCTGCGCGAGCACCGATCCGAGCACGTAGCGGTAGCCGTCCTGCGTGACCGCCGCCTCCACTGCCTCGGAGATCGCGCAGCCGAGCGAACCGGTCGTGCCGGGATGCGCCTCGTTGATCGCGCGGCCGATCTTTGTCTTCATGGACGGCGACGGCGTCACGTCCGCGCCGTACGTGCGCATCACCTCGCGGCGGAACGGCTTCTGCTCGTACGAGCACTTCACCATGTAGACCTGGCAGTCGAGCCCGAAGAACGCGCACGCCATCGAGAGGGCGGTGCCCCACTGGCCAGCGCCCGTCTCCGTGGTCACGCCCTTCAGGCCCTGCGCCTTCGCGTAGTAGGCCTGCGCGACGGCGCTGTTGAGCTTGTGCGAGCCGGACGTGTTGTTGCCCTCGAACTTGTAGTAGATCTTCGCGGGCGTGCCGAGCGCGCGCTCGAGGAAGTAGGCGCGGATGAGCGGCGACGGACGGAACATGCGGTAGAACTTCTGCACCTCGTCCGGGATCGGGATGAACTGCGTAGTGTCGTCCAGCTCCTGGCGCACGAGCTCCTTGCAGAACACATGCTCCAGCTCCTCTGCGGTAACAGGCTTGAGCGTCCCCGGATTCAGCAGCGGCGCGGGCTTCTTCTTCATGTCGGCGCGCAGGTTGTACCAGGCTGTCGGCAGCTCGGCTTCGGTAAGATATGTCTTGTACGGCACTTCGTCAGTATTCATCTCTTGTACTCCTTGGGCTGATATGATACTACAAACAGAAACGCGGCGCAAGTGCACCCGACAACTTCATGCCAATGGATGACGGCGGACCAGCACGGCGGCAAGCCCGAGGAGCGCCGTCGGCCAGGCGACAAGGTCCTCAAGCACAGTCCGCGCGAGCGCAGGCCACTCGATGCATCGTCCGGACGCAAGGTCGGACACTGGAGACGGCGCCACGAACGATGCGGTCGCGAAGCTCACGCCGCGCGACAGCCAGAGCCCTATCCGGTTGGCAAACGATATCTCCAGCTCGTCAGGGAACTGTTCGACCGCGCTTGGAACCATGAGCGCCACGGCAAGAAGGACAAGCGCGGTGAACACGGCCACGGGACGCGACAACGCCGCAGACAGGAATATCCCGAACGCCGCCAGAAGCGCGATCGTGGCGAAAGACTGGAGCGTTGCGCGCGCAAGGTTCGCCACGAACGGATCTGCGGGCAGCAGCAGCTCGATGTCGCGACGCGGCCGCAGCATCACGGGCGAGGTCCCGGTGTTGGTGAACACAAGGCCGTTGGTAGCCGACGCGGCGGACTGCACGCCCACCAGCGGGAACTCCACTACCGCCTGCGTGTTGTTGGAGACTATCGCGGACAGGTCCCCCAGCGCCAACTTCCCCCTGGTGGACATGCGCAGGGAGAACGCCGACGAGAAGCAGGCGCGCACGACAAGGCCGCTGCACGCCCCGCCGGTATCGAATGTCCACGCTTGGCTCTCCCCCGGCTTTATGGCGTCGTACCTGTCGGTCTCCTTGTTCGTAAGAAGCTCAAGCACCCTGTGGCGCGGAGCCTTCTTCACGGCCTCGGGCGTGGACGGATCCTTCAGGTACTCCTCCATCATCTGACGCGCGACCTCGACAGGAGGCGGAAGCACCGGCGCAAGATGGTGGCGGCAGCTTGGCGCGTCAGGGAAGCGCACGAGCGTCAGCACCGCGTTCAGCCCGAGCGCCGCCGCCGCCACCGCGCAAAGCGCCATCCAGCGCCCTACGGCAATGGAGAAGGCGGATGCGGGACGTATGACAGTCTGCGCCAGCCGGCAAGTCTCGCGCTCGCGCGAGAAAAATCCGCATGCGCATGCCAGCACGGCCACCACGAGAACCGCCACCACCGAGCCGGGGACGGCGCGTATGAACATCTCGCGCCAACCGGCAGGCGTGCTGTCGCCGCGCACGATCGCGGGGAAAAGCGCGTGTATGAGCGCCACGGACGCCAGCAGCAGCGTCAGCACGTGGCCGCGCACGAGCGCGCGCAGCGTCAGGCGAAAGGACTCCCTCACCGCCCCTCCCCGACAGTCTCCGCGAAGAACTCCTCGAGCGGCACGCGCGGATGGTCGAACTGCACCTCCCTGCCAAACTTGGCGGAGGCCTCGGCGGCGAACGCCTTCGCCTGCTCCTCGTCAAGCCCGGCGATGGTGAAGCGCGCGTCCTGCTTCCTGGTCAGCAGCTCGTCCGTCCGCCCGAAGGCGGCCACCTGTCCCTTGGAGAGGATGGCGATCTTGGTGCACACGTCCTCCGTGTCGCCCAGCAGGTGCGATGTCATGAGGACGGTGACGCCGTCCCGCGCGAGCGAGCGGATCAGGTCCTTCACGTCGCGCGTCCCGATTGGGTCCAGACCGGAGGTCGGCTCGTCGAGGATGAGCAGTTCCGGCTTCGCCACCAGCGCGGCCGCCAGCGCCACGCGGCGCGCCATGCCCTTCGAGAAGCCTCCGACCGCGCGGTTCGCCACCGCCGAGAGCCCAACCTGCTCCAGCAGTTCCGCGCACCTCGCCTTCGCCGCCTTGCCGCCAATTCCGGAAAGCCCCGCGTAGTAGTGCAGCGTCTCGCGCGCCGTGAGGAACGGATGCAGGTACGAAAGCTCCGGCAGATATCCCAATCTAGAACGCGCGGCTCGCGTGCGCGGCGGCAGTCCGAACAGACGGACAGTGCCGGCCGACGGCGCGAGAAGCCCCAGCAGGAGCTTGATGGTGGTGGACTTGCCGGATCCGTTCGGGCCGAGAAGACCAAACACGTCGCCCTTCTCGACCGTCAGGTCGATGCCGCGCACGGCCTCGGCCACCGGACGCAGCCAGAAGTCGCGGAACGTCTTCCTGAGACCCTTTATCTCGATTACAGGAACGCTGCTCACGGAATCTCCCTTCGCTCAAGCAGGATTGATCCGACGGCCAGCCAGAACGCCGAAAGGAGCGCACCGACCGCAAACGCCGAGGCGAGCTGCCCAACCCCAGGAGCGCCGCCGTAGGAATAAGAATCGACAAGCCAGAACATTTGGATGTCAGGCAATATGGCCCTGACAGGCCAGACGAACGACGACAGGGCTGCAAGGGCGATGCCCGTCGTGACGGCGGCAGGCGGCAGGCGAACGGCCAACGCGCCCGCAAGAACCACGAACACGCCGCATCCCGCAGCCAGAGCGGCAAGCGCCGGGAGAAGCAACCACTGCATCGGCACCTTTGCAAGTACGGCCACCAGCGCAAGGGCGATCGCCTGCGCGCCCGACACGGAAAGGCATGCCGTAACGCAGAAACGCATGCGGAAGAACCTGTTCAGGACGGCGGCCAGCGCGAATCCCGCAAGAGTCAGCACGACCATCGAGACGAGTCCCGGCAGCCAGACGTGCGCGTACCCAAGCCGTTCCTGGACTTCGCCCATCTCCGCCGTCGCCACCGACGCAACGGTGGACAAGCCTACCGCCACAGAGAACAAGGCGAATGCCACCAGCACCCCGATCACCTTCGCGCAGAAGAACAACGGGCGCGACACGTCGCGCGCCAGCGCCGCAGCCGCCGTCCCGGAGGAGAGCTCTCCTCCTATCACGCGCACGGCAGAAGCAGTCGCGAACACGATCCCGAAGACGAGAAGCGCGGAGAAGCCGCATTCCCTCGGCAGGCGACCTGCCTCTCCGAACTGGTGGCAATGGAAAGCCGGCAACAGAGGGACAGCGATGAGCGCGACCAGAAAGAGAACCGCCGACAGCGGCTCCGCCAATGCCTCCAACGTGGCCGAGCGTACGAGTGACCGGAATCGACGCATGGCGCGTCGGCCTACATCTGGATGAACGGCATCTCGTTCGCGCCGGCGACCGGCCCGACACCTTCCTGGTAGAGGAAGTAGACAACGACACCTAGCACCAGCAATGCCGCGATCGACGTAACTAGAGAAAGCGCAGCGACCCATCCCGGAACGCCCGCCGACATGTCGGATGCAGACACGGCCGAGAAGTCCATCGGCGCCAGAGGCTTCAGTTCAGGAACGTCGCCCATGTCCGCAGGCATGTCGGGCACGTCGCCGTCCGACGGCGCTGCCGCCGGTTCGGTCGCCTCTCCAGGCTTCTTGATGCCTAGGGTCGGGCGCTTGACTCCAAGTCCGCTAGGACGATGCAGCTTCAGCGTCTTCTTCTGGGTGGTGGAAGCAGAGTCGGCATCCTCCACGGGCGTCATCGTGGCTGCAGTCGGGGCATCTTCCTTGATCACGGTCTCTGCGCTGGTGATCGAAGGTGCAGCATCAGGAGTCCCCACCGGCTTTAACGGCGAAGGCGCTGGATGCTTCAGATCCGTCGGGCGGCGCAGGCGAATCGTCTTCAGCGGCGCAGGGCTTTCCTTCGCGGGCGCGACGCCGATGGCGGACTCGAGCGAGATGCGCGAGGTCTTGGACTTGGCGGCCTGCTGCTGCGCGGGCGTGATGATGCCCTCGGCGATGATGCCTGTCTTGCGCAGAACGGCCTGCGCGGGCATCTGGTCGGAAACCGCCGCAAGGCTCTGCGTCGCCTTCTTGGATGGGGCTGCAGGAGCTGCCGCGGCGTCCGCCGGCGCAGGCGCAGGGGCGGCCGGAGCCGCAGGCTTCGGCGTGCCGCCGATGGTCGGCTTGCGGATCATCGGCTTGCGGATCACGGGCTTCAGCTTGATTGTCGATACGCCAGAGGAAGTCGCGGCGGCGGGCGCGGCAGGCGCCGCAGCCCCTGCCGGGGCGGCCGCGTTGAACGGCGCCACCTTCGGCGGCATGTCGCCACTCTCTTCGGGCGTAATCGGTGTCATCTCAGGTTCATCGCTCATCGCCAGACTCCTCTCTCAACTCCAAACTCTCAACTCTTAACTCTTAACTCTTAACTCTTAACTCTTAACTTCCTAGACCGCCATCACTTCGGCTTCCTTGGCCTTCAGCTCGGCGTCGATCTTCGCGATGCCGTCGTCAGTGGCCTTCTGCACCTTGTCAAGGCCGGCCTTGAGGTCGTCCTCGGAAATCTTCTTGTCCTTCTCAAGCTTCTTGAGCGTCTCGTTCGCGTCGCGGCGCACGTTGCGCATCGCCACCTTCTGGTCCTCGGCCTGGCGCTTGGCGACCTTCACGATCTCCTTGCGGCGTTCCTCGTTGAGCTCGGGCACTGTGATGCGCAGCACCTTGCCGTCGGTCTGCGGCGTGACGCCGATGTTCGCAGCGAGGATCGCCTTGTTCATTTCCGCCAGCACCGTAGGATCGAACGGCGTGATCTTGATCTGCCTGGGTTCCGGGGTGGAGATCGTGCCGAGGTTCTTGATCGGCGTCGGGCACCCGTAGTAGTCCACCTTGATCTGATCAACCATCGCTGGGCTGGCCTTGCCAGTGCGGAGGCCCGCGAACTGCGCCTTCAGCGCATCAAACGACTTGGCGATCTTCGCTGTGGTATCGCTCAGAACTTCACTAACCGTTTCCATTTCTAATTACCTTTCTCAAATCGTCACAGGCATCCAATGCCCTACATTCAACCTCTCAACACCTCAACCTCTCAACACCTCAACATCTCAACACCTCAACCTCTCAACCCTTCTCGCTCACCAACGTGCCGACCGCCTCGCCCTTGACGACGCGAGCGAGCGCGTTGCCGTCGAAGAAGTCGAACACCACTATCGGGATGTTGTTCTCCATGCACAGCGCGAACGCCGCCGCATCCATCACCTTTAGGCGCTTCGCGAGCGCCGTCTCGTACTTGAGCGACCCGTACCGCTTCGCCTTCGGGTCCTTCATCGGGTCGGCCGTGTAGATGCCGTCAACCTTCGTGGCCTTCAGGAGGGCGTCCGCCCCGATCTCGCTCGCGCGGAGCGCCGCCGCAGAGTCCGTCGAGAAGTACGGGTTGCCGGTGCCGCCCGCGAAGATGCATACGCGCCCCTTCTCCAGATGGCGGATCGCCTTGCGCTGGATGAATGGCTCGGCGAGCTTCGGCATGTCGATCGACGTCATCACGCGCGTTGGCACGCCGATCTGCTCGAGAGCGTTCATCATCGCGAGGCCGTTGATGATCGTGGCGAGCATGCCCATCGAGTCGCCCACCACGCGGTTGACGCCGTTCTTCGCGCCAGAAAGGCCACGGAAGATGTTGCCGCCGCCAAGCACGATGCCGACCTGCACGCCGAGCGCGTGTATCTTCTTCACGCGCTCCGCCATGAACGCAAGGCGTGACGCGTCGATCGAGTCCCCCGTCTCGCGGTTACGGAGGACCTCGCCCGAAAGCTTCAGCAGGATGCGCCTGTACTTGAGCTTGATCTTGTTGCTTTTTCTAGCCACGCCGTCCATTTTACCCTTTTCCGTGCGTCACTGCAAGTATCCTTGTAAATTAAATTCATCTGGCCCGTTCGGACGTTTCCCCGTTGTACCATGCCTCTAGGCGGCGGTTGAAGTCTAGGCGCGGGAGCTGAGACCACTCGCGCACGCGCGCGGTGAGGTTCTCCAGCCGCATCGTCACGCGGCGGCGTGGCACGAACGGCGCCCAAAAGAACCACAGGAAAACGCTTTTCAGGAGGGTCGGCACGAAGGCGGGCGAGGCCGTGCGCCCCGCACGGCTCCAGATGCTGCCCCACAGTCCCGTCGTGCGCACCCCCACCACCTCCACGCCCGGCGGCAGCTCGCGGCATACGTTGTAGGCAAGCTGGCGCGTGCCAATCTCCTCATGGTCCGCCTCAGTGTGGATATGCCCCGCCGGATAAAAGATCACGCTCTTGCCGTCCGCCAACGCGCCCAGCACCACGTCGTTGAGGCCGCGCGCGACCTTCGCCCCTGTGGCGGAACGGTGCTTGCGCAGGTCGGGCACAGCCACCGCTCCAAGCGTCTTCAGCACCTTCGGCGCCACGATCCCGGCGCGGAAGAACGACTCGTCCGCGAGCGGCCTCAACGGCACGCGCCACAGCTCCGACACCACAAGCATGGGATCGACCATCGCCGGATGGTTCGGCAGCACGAGGTACGTCTTGTCCTGCGCGACAGCCGCTAGGCCGTCGACCTCCACCCTGTATCTCCGCCGGAATATCCAGCGGCCCGTGAACACGAGCGCCTTGCGGCAGTTGAACACGAACGCAAACGGCGTGACGGCCATCGCCAAACCCAGCAGCAGAAGGAACGCGCGCGGCCCCCACAGCCAGCTCACGAGCGCGTAGCAGCCGCTCGCCGCGAGCATGAAGAGGAACGACACCTGGTTAAAGTAGGCGAGAATCGTGTTCAGCTTCGGGCCCTTCACCACCTTCTGTATCTCGGCGTCGAGCGGCAGCTTGAAGAAACCGAGATCGAACGCTAGCACTCCCAGCGCGATCCCGAACGCGCGCGGAGAGAGCGGCGCGAAGAAGAGCACCACCAGCAGCGCGGCGGCGATCCAGCCCGTCAGCAGCGTCGCACCCATGAGGAAATGCCGCCGGTCGACGAGCCCCGCTATCACCTGACCGGCCACAATGCCCACCGCCGCGCCGCAGAGCAGAAGCCCCGTGCGCGTCGCATCGAGGTTGAGCCCAGCCTCTGCCTTGCCATAGACGAGCAGCCCCATCTGGAGCATCGCCGCCACCCACCAGAAGACCGAGAGCGTGAAGATCACGGCGTTGAGTCCGTTGTAGCGCCCGGCCATGCGGTAGGCGCGGCGGATGTAGCGAATAGGGCTTATGGCGTGAAGCGCGCGGCTCATCTCTTCCTTGGCCTTGATCGTGTAGCTCGCCATGAGGCCCGCAAGCGCAAAGCCCGCCAGGCATGCGTAGTGGACCCATGCCGGCGTTCGGTCCACCACGAACGACGCGGCGATCGTCCCAAGCAGCACGCCGAGGAACGAAACGCCCTCCATGCCGCCCATCCCCGTGGAGATGCGCTCCTCGCCGCCGATGTCGCGCACGAGGGCGTACTTGGCCGGCGAGTAGAGCGAGCTCTGGAGTCCCATCAGCAGCACCGCGCCGATGACGAGCCATGGAGATTGGAACAGGAAGCCTGCGATGGCTACGAGCATGATCGGCAGCTCGGCCCATTTCGCGAGACGTACGATCCGGCTCTTCGCCCAAACTGTCGTCATTCGGTCCGCGAGCGGCGAGCAGAGGATGTAGGGCAGCACGAGCGCCCCGGCCGTCACTCCCATCGCGAGCGACTTCATGCGCTCGTCGGCGAGCCACCCGATGACAACAAAGCTCGCCAGCGTCTTCAGGAAGTTGTCGTTCAGCGTCCCAAAGAAGTTGGTCACATAGAGAGGAATGAATGAACGCTTCATATCATCTTCCCCATCGTTGTTTTGCTTTCGTGTGTTTCGTGTATTTCGTGGTTTTCTCAATTACTGCCCAAGCCTTTGGGCAAGCTCCTCGTCTACCGCCTCGCGGCCGATCGCAACCAGCCGATCCGCATGACGGAAGTCGAGCGTCCACACATCGCCCACCGACGGACGAATCAGCTCGTCGGGCTTGTCCGCGGCGAAAGCCCGGCGAGTCATCTCCCTGTTGAAGATCGATATCGTGCCCACCAGCACATCCACTATGTTGACTTTCGCCCAAGGCTTGCCCGCGACCGTGGAATTGGGCGGGTTGATGTCGACGGCAATCACCTTCTCCGCCCCCATCGCACGGCATGCCGCCACAGGCACAGGCTCGACGAGCTGCCCGTCGATAAGGACATGCCCGTCACGTTCGACCGGCCGGAACACGCCGGGGATGGACATCGACGCACGCACTGCCGAAAGCACGTCCCCTTCGCGCATCACCACCGCCTCTCCTGTATGGAAGTCTGTCGCCACCGCCGCGAACGGCAGCGCGAGCGACCCGAAATCCCGCGCGCCGATCAGCTCGCCCAGCAGCTCCTCTATGCGACGCCCCCGCATCAGGGCCTTGGACGACAGCTGGTTACCGAACACCAGCTTCGGCAGCTTCTTCCAGTCCGGCTCCGCGCACCAGGCCAGAGCCGCGTCCACGCGCCCGGCGGCGATGATCGCCCCCGCGATCGCGCCGATGGACGTGCCGGCGATACAGTGGACGGGAATCCCCAGCTCTTGCAGCCGCTGCCATACGCCGAGGTGCGCGATCCCTCGCGCGCCACCACCCCCCAATGCCAATCCAATCTTCATTCTTTTTCTCCTTCTTCTTTGCGGGCTTGGAAGCCCGCCACCACGACCATTTAAGGCTGGCGGCCCGCCGCGCCCACTCCACTATCGGGCTGGCGGGCCTCTATGCTGGGCTGGCGGGCCTCCGTGCCCGCACCCCTCGGCCGCAGCGCCTTCACGAGCGAATCGAGCGTGTGGCCCGGGGTGATTGCCCCTGCCCATACCTCGGCCGCATTCTTCAGCACATACTCGTTGCACCATACGGCGCGTTGCTTGTTGATGCCCGTCCCGGAAGGTACAGGCGAAATCAAAAGCGCTTTTCCAGCCTCGCAGGCCGCAGCCACCATAGGCTCAAGCTCATCCTGTGGCGGTATGCCGCCAGGATAGATTCGCACGAACAGCCGCCCCTTCGCCAGCAACTTGCCGAGGACTGCCCTCTCCTGCGCACTCGTGAACGTGGATATCACAGGCTCGAGATGGTCGGGGTGGCGGGCCTCCGCGCCCGCCATCCCCGGGCCCGCGCCCTTCCGCCACAGCAAACGCGGCTTCAGCTCGCTCGTGAAAGCGCCCTGCGACGCCACGAAACCGACAAGCCGAGCATTGAGCAACCCGATTTCGCCAAAGGAATGGCTCGTCACCGCGCCAAAGCGGTCGCGCGTCCATTTCGCCGGGTTCTGGCGGATGTAGCGACGATAGGCTTCCAGTTGCTCGTCCGTCGTCACGAGTTTGTCCCAATAGTCGCGCTGCCATGGCGTGGAGCCCACGTCCACGGCCCGTCCTGCGGCAACCAGATCGCGATAGACCTTCGATATCCAACCCTTGAACCGGCCAATCACATAGCCCAGCTGATGCTTTCGGTTGTCGCGCCGCCGGGCGAGCCGCAAGATGACATGGACATGATTAGGCATCACCACAAACTCGATGACTTCCGTACCCGGATAGCGCTCGCCCAAGGAGCGAAGCGAAGCTGCCACTGCTTCGCCAAGCTCGTTCAGGACGCTCTTCGCGCCCACGATCGCGCCAAAGATCGTCTTGTTGAAAGCTGCCTGGATCGTCACAAAGAACGTACCGTGCGAATAGTCGATGTTCGCATTCCGCAACATTGGCCGGTGCTTTCTTTCGCCATCATTTGGCTGGCGCCCCCCCGCACCCGCAACAAACAGCAACTCCTTCATATTTGCTCTCCTTTCACATTCCCCCGACACCTCTACCGAGGCAGTTCGGGATGCCGGTGGCGGTGCTCCATCCCGATGTGGTCGATGGCCTCCTTCACGCGCTCGGAGAGGTTGGTGGTGGGATTGGGTCCGATGCGGATGAAACCGAGCTCCTTGAAGTGGTACTTCTCGTGCAACCCGCCCCAGAACGCGCAGTACTGCGCACGAGGCGGCGCGCCTTTCGTCATGCGTTCCTTCAGGAGCGCCAGATGGTCAGTGTAGACCGCGCGCGGCAGGCAGGATTTTTCTTTGCAGATGCCGGCGGCCATGCCGACGACCTCGCCCAGCATGCCCAGCGTCTTCTGCACGCGCACGGCCGCGAACGCGACGTGCGAGCAGCTGATGTCACGCCCCGCGAGGAAGAGGTTGGGGCAGTCGCGCGCGTAGAGGCAGCGGTACGGCACGGCCACGGGATCGCCGTAGCCGCGGTGGAGCGCGCAGGACCGGAACGGCTCGCCAAACGCCTTCTCGTTCTTAGGGTCTGGAAAGTGGAGGTCGATGTCCCACGTGATCACCGCCGTCCCGTCGTCGAACCTCCGCTGCCCTTCCAGGTCAAGCTGCGTCATCACATAGTCGCCCACGATCCGGTAGCTTTCACGCTTCCCGCCGACAGGCGAGATCCACTCGAACGCGCGGTTGGCCCATTCGGCTTTGCGCACGGAGCGGTTCTTGATGAAGCTCCAGTTGGAGAAGATCGCGAGCAGACCGTAGTCGCGGATGATTTCCGTTTCCTCCGCCATGTCGCGGTACTGGCCCGCCTCCTGCTCCCAGGAGCCGCCGCGGACGTAGTTGACCGTCTCCTCCGTGATCGGCAGGCCCCAGTCGATGTCCGGGAACGCTACGGTCGCCGCCTCCACGCGCGTCGTCCACTGGATGGAGTGCCCCATCACCTGGCGGTCGGCCTTCTTCGGCGCGTTCGGCTCGTTGTAGGCGTCGCGTCCCTCGCGTCCGTACATCGCGGCACACCCTGCAAGCCGCGCGATCGTACCGTCGCCCGTAGCGTCGCAGAAGAGCGACGCCTTCACGCGGATTTCCTCGCCCGTGCGCGTGTCGCGGTAGAGGACCGCCGTGATGCGGCCATCCCCGCCCTTCTCCACGCCGTACACGGATTGGTTGAGCACGGCAAGCGCCGACAACCCATGCGTGCGGAAGGCCATCTCCTTCCGGTCGTCCTCGTAGAACTTGGCGGAAAGCGGAACGTAGTCGCCGTGGACGGGCATGATCTCGCGCAGGACGTTACCGAGCGCGGGATAGGGCCCCATGTTGATGCCGCCGCCGGCGGAGACGCGGATCTCCGACGAGTTGCAACCGCCCAGCACGGGACGGTCCTGGAGCAACAGCGTCTTCACGCCGTAGCGCGCCGCCGTCTGCGCCACGCAAATGCCGGAGATGCCGCCGCCTATGACTACGAGGTCCCAACTCCTCTGCGCATCCCGGAAACGATGCAGCCCCAGCTTCTTCTTCCACGCGCGCAACTCCGCCAGCTCGTTCGGCGGCGTTTCGGACCCCGTCGTGAACCAGAGCGCGTCGCAACGTCCGTTGAAGCCGGTAAGGTCGCGCAGGCGAATCTCGACGGGCACGCCCGCCTTGAGTTCGACGTGTCCCGCGAGCTGCCAGTCCCAGTCCTTGCCGAGCGTGCCGAGCTCGGCCGGCAGCGTCTTGCCGTCCACGACCACCTGGAAGCGTCCCGCCGCGCCTTTCGTCCAGACCGCGTTCCAGTTGCGGCTGCGCGCCCACACGGCGTACCGACCGGCAGCGGGGAACTTCGACGTCGTCACGGCGTCCTTCACCGGCGTGCCGTAACCGTGCGCCATCACGTAGCTGGAGCCGATCTGCCGCATGGAATGTGGATCGACCACCCACCCGCCGAGATCGCGGAAACTCTCGCACTCCACGAATAGCGATGCGGGCGGTGCGGCACAGACCACACCAGCCATCAGTAAAGTCGGAATCAGGGTTCTTGCTTTCATGTCGAATAGTTTACCATCATTTTGCGCCTAGCATCTAGAGTAGGCAGACAAGTTTTTATCCATAGAATGTGCAGCGGAAGAATATGGTATAATCCGCAACGACTCGGCATCCAGACGGAGATGGCAACATGGAAGCGGCAATGAGAAAATGGCGGCAGGGAATCTTCTTCCTTGCGTTCCCGGCTTCGGCGCTGGCGGCGTTCAGCCCGTACGGCGTGGTGACGGACGGCTCGCGGTCGGAATACGACATGCACGACGACCTCGCCGACCTCATCAAGGTGGGCGGCATGGGCTACGAGCGCGTGGACTGGGACTGGCGCGCGTGCCAGAAGGAGAAGGACGGCCCGTTCGACTTCTCGAGGTACGACAAGATCGTTGAAGCGGACGAGTCGCGCGGCGTCACGGTGCTGCCCATCGTGTACGGCCCGCCGAGCTGGGCGTATCCCGCATGGCAGCATCTCGACGGCTACGCCGCGTTCGTGCGCGAGACCGTGCGCCGATACGGGAAGCGGCTTCCCGTGATCGAGATCTGGAACGAGCAGAACATCGCCGGATTCTGGAAGAACCCAAACCCCACGAACTACCTCGCGCTCCTGAAGGTGGCATACAAGACCGCGAAGGAGGTCGACCCCTCGGTGCGCGTGGCGTTGGGCGGCACGGCGGGCTGGGCGCACGGGTTCATCCGCTCCCTCTACGCGATAGGCGCCAAGGACTACTTCGACATCGTGAACGTGCATCCCTACTGCTACCCGTACCCGCCGGAGGAGCCGCTGCGGAAAGGATTCGAGGAGCTGCGGAGGATCATGGCGGAGTACGGCGACGCGGAAAAGCCGATCTGGTTCACGGAGATAGGCTGGCCCACGCACGAGGTGGACCTCACGGGGCCGGGGAACGTCCTGCTTGCGGGGTTGAAGACGGCGCGTCCGGAGAAGACACGCTGGAACGTGATCTACGCCGTCTGCAAACCGGACGCGGAGAAACCGGACCAGAGCCTGGCGAAAGGCCTGCTCGCCCGTCTGCCGCCCGGATCGGCGGTGCGCGTGTGCGCCCCGAAGGAAACGTGCGAGCGGCTGGCCGAAGGCGGCTGGGACGCCGTCGTGTATCCGCTCGACGAATCGTATCCGGCCGACACGCTCGACGCAGTGGTCGAGTTCGTGCGGAAAGGAGGTACGCTCATCGATCTTGGCGGGATGCCGATGTGGAATCCCTACCGCAACCTGCCGGACGGAAGCGGGCAGAAATTCCCGCACGATGGCGGGCGCGAGCGCTTCAAGCGCCTCAAGATCGGCCTAGACTCGTGGTGGCTGCCGGGCAGCGAGCTGCCAAGGACCGACGGCAATCCGATGAAGGTCTACGCCACGCCTGAGGGGCTTGCCGCCGGAGTCAAGCAATCCCCCACCGGCTTCCCGTGCGGACACTTCTTCACGGGGAAGGCGCTCGGCCCGAGCGACCGGATGGTGCCGCTCATCGCCTGCACGAACCCGCTCAACGGCAAGCCGGCCGTCGCCGCCTGCACGTACCTGCTCGACGGCGACATGAAGGGACGCGTGGTGGTGTGCGGCATCCAGAAGGGAAGCGGCGGATCGGCGTTCCCCGTCTCGGAACACATGCAGGGCGTGATGTTCGCGCGGGCGATGGGGATTTCCTTCGCGGAGGGCGTGGAGGCGTTCTTCTGGTACAGCCTGAGGGCGCGCGAGACCGACCGCTTCTACAACGAGCACCATTTCGGCATGGCGCACGCGAACCTCGTGCCGAAGGACGGTTGGCTCGCGAACAAGATGTTCATTACGCAGCGTCCGGCCGGGTCGGCGAATCTCGGCGGCGAATGGCGCAGGGACGGCATCTTCTTCCCGCAGTGGAAGCGTCCCGACGGAAAGGTCGGCGGCATGATCTGGACGGACCGCGCCGCGCAGGAGCTGCGTCTCTCCTTCGACGCGGACGACATCGCGTTCCACGACATGTGGGGCAAGCCGGCTGTCGTGCACGGCGCGGGCCGCACGCGCCAGGCGCTAGTGACGGGCGAACCGCTCTACTTCACCGGCGCGCGCCTGCTCTCCGCCGTCCCGTGACAGGCAGTTGTTTCCGGCCCGACACTCGTGTATAATGTCCAAATTCCGATTTCCCGACGAATGCAGGAGAACGAAGAAATGACGATGATTGAAGAGGCTTTGACAAAGACTACCGACACGAAAGCGTGCGTGATCGGCCCCGGGGCGACCGAGGCCGCCGCGAAGATGTTCGGCGAACTGTTCCCGGACGCGAAGAAGGCGATCGTCATAGACGATCCGCGCACGCGGGCCGTCGCCGGCGAGCGCGTGATCGACCTCCTGAAGGCTGCAGGACTTGAAGTGGCGGAGCACGTGATCAACCCGGACGGCTCGGACTTCCACGCCACATACGCGAAGGTCGAGGAGGTGCGCGAGGCCATCGCCGCCGCGGACGGCGCGATTCCAGTGGCCGTGGGCTCGGGCGTCATCAACGACCTCACCAAGCGCGCATGCGGCGAACTGGGACTCCGCTACATGGTCGTGGGCACGGCGGCCTCGATGGACGGCTACACCGCCTACGGCGCTGCCATCACGAAGGACGGCATGAAGCAGACCATGGGCTGCAAGGCCCCGCTCGGGTGCATAGTCGACAGCGCAGTCGCCGCCGCCGCGCCGAAGGAGATGACCGCGAGCGGATACGCCGACCTCATCGCGAAGATCCCAGCGGGCGCCGACTGGATCATCGCCGACCTCATCGGCTCCGAAGCCATTCATCCGCTCGCCTGGAAGCTCGTGCAGCGGCCCCTTCGCGACACCCTATCCAACCCCGTCGGATGCGCGTCCGGCGACGAGCGAGAGGTGCGCAAGCTCTGCGAGGGCCTCGTAATGAGCGCGTTCGCCATGCAGGCGATGGGCTCCTCGCGCCCGGCGAGCGGCACGGAGCACCAGGTGGCGCACTACTGGGACATGGAGGATCTCGCTTTCGATGGCAAGCCGGTCTCGCACGGCTTCAAGGTTGGCATCGGCACGCTCGCCTCCACCGCCACGCTGGAGTTCCTGCTTGAGCACGACCTCTCGAAGATGGACGTGGATGCGAAGGTCGCTGCCTGGTGGCCGTCGTTCGACGACGTGAAGGCGACCTTCCCGTCCGTCTTCCCCGGCCGCCCCGCGCACGTCACGCGCGCCGAGCTGGAGTACGCGAAGAAGTTCCCGACGAAGGACGCGCTCCGCAAGGAGCTTACGGCAATCCGCGACAACTGGGGCGACCTCGCCGCGAAGATCCGCGCGCAGCTGATGCCGTTCGACGAGGTGAAGGAGAACCTGCGCAAGGTCGGCGCGCCGGCGGAGCCCGAGGAGATCGGCGTCACGCGCGCGCGGTTCCGCGAGACATTCGCGGGCGTACCGTACATGCGCGCCCGCTACTTCGGCGCGGACCTCGTGCAGCGCCTCGGACTCATGCCCGCGCTCCTCGACCGACTCTTCGGCGCCGGTGGCGTTTGGGAGACGAGATAGTTTTTTTTAACCACGAAATACACGAAATACACGAAACACACGAACACATGGAACGGCATAGAAAGATCTTTCGTGTATTTCGTGGTTTCATCAACGCAAGGATATAGAAGATGACGAAGACGAAACGTTCGCTGGGCTGGTGGCAGTGGGAGACGCTGCTGGTGACGATGGGCGGCTACGCCCTCTACTACATCATCCGCAAGAACTTCTCGCTGGCGATGCCCCTCCTCGGTGGGATAGGCATCAGCAAGGTTCAGCTCGGCGCGTTCCTCACGGCCGGCGGAATGCTATACGGCATAGCCCGCTTCACGAACGGAATCATCACCGACCGCAACAGCGCGCGCAAGGTGATGTCCTTCGGACTCTTCGTCTGCGCCATCGTGAACATCGTCTTCGGCGTGAGCGACTTCATCGCGCTGGGCGGCGCGGCGCCGACCGTCGCCAAGGGCGTCTCCGCCGCGTCCGCGCTCGTATGGACGATGGGCATTCTCTACATCATAAACAGCTACTTCCAGGGGATGGGCGTAGGCCCGTGCGTGAAGACCCTGCCGATCTGGTTCCCGCCCAACCAGCTCGCCACCAAGCAGGCCATCTGGAACCTCTCGCACTCCATCGGAGCTGGCGGCGTATTCGCCCTGCTCGGCTGGTGGATCATTCCCCATTTCAACGCGTGGCGACTCTGCTTCCTCGTGCCGGCCGGCATCGCGATGGCCGGTTCGGTGGGACTCCTCTTCGCGATGAAGGACTCGCCAGAGGACGTGGGGCTGCCGCCCATTCCCGGACGCAAGGTATCCGTCGTCAGGACGAAGGAGGAAAGCGCCGCATACAAGGCGTTCGTGCGCGACCACGTGCTGAAGAACCCGTACATCTGGATTCTCGCCATCTCCAACTTCTTCGTGAACACGGTGCGCTTCGCCGCCCTCGACTGGGGGCCGACGCTGCTGATGGAGTCGAAGGGACTAACGCTCGCTGCCGCGACGACGCTATGCTTCACATTCGAGATCATCGGCGGCAACCTGGGCATGATCGCGGCGGGATGGGCAAGCGACCACATATTCGGCAGCCGCACGCACCGCACGTGCGTGTTCTGCTTCCTCGGCATCGCGCTCGCAGTGGCCGGGTTCTGGGCAGTGCCCACGTCCGCGCCGCTCGTGGCGAAGCTGATCCCGTTCGCCATGATCGGGTTCTTTGTTTACGGACCGCAGGCGCTACTTGGCATATCGTCCACGCAGCAGGCCACGCCGCGCGCGGCCGCCGCCGCTGGCGGAATCCTCGGCATCCTCGGCTACCTCAGCACGATCGTCAGCGGTGTCGGCTTCGGCTGGATGGCGCAGAACTGGGGCTGGAACGCAGCATACGCCACGATCCTCGTGGCGGCCATAGCGGGCGGCCTCGTGGTGCTGATGATGTGGAAGGCTCCAGCAGAGCAGACGTCCGAAACGCGCGGATAGTTCATCCGGGGAAAACAAAGCCCGGCAGGACCTCCGCAAGCGGTTCCATCACGAACGCGCGCTCGCGGGCGCGAGGATGCGGAAGCGTCAGCTCAGGCTCGTCCAGCACCAGATCGCCGAACGCGACAAGGTCGAGGTCGATCGTGCGCGGCACGTTGCGCACCGGTCCGCGCACGCGTCCCTGCTCCGTCTCTATCGCCTGCAACCGGTGCAGGAAGTCGTGCGCCTCCAGCGCCGTCTCGCACACGACGACCTGGTTGAGGAACCGCTGGCCGCGAAACTCCTCCGGCACGTCCACCGGCTCCGTCTCGCGGACAGAACTGGCCTTCACGACGCGCGTCCGCGGAATGGCGGCGAGCGCGGCGAGCGCGTCCGCGAGCCGCTGCGCGCGCGGCTCGATGTTGCTGCCGAGCGAGACTACGGCGAGAGTCGTGTCTGGCGCGTCGCTCATTTCGCCGGAGACAAGGACTGGTCGCCGTCGAGGCCGGGCATGTCGCGCGCGCCGACCGGACCGCCGTCCGACGCCAGAGTCAGTCCGGGCGATCCGGGCGCCAGCCGGTAGTCGCGCAGCGCGGGGTTGACGAACTTCGGGGCGGCGAACTCGCCGTTCGGGTCGAAGCCGAGCGCGCGATATGCGGGCCAGTCGAGCATTTGCCTGGACTTGCCTTCCAGCCAGCGGAAGACGGGAACCGCCCCGTCGTTCCACACCAGGTTGTGGTCGTGCGTCAGTCCGTAACGCCAGTCGAGCGCGCTGCGGGCCGTCCATTCGGTGGCGCGGCAGAAGATGTTGTTCCTCACCACGAAGTTCGTGGTGGCGGCGCGGTTGCTGTAGTACATCAGGTGCGCGCCGTTGCGGTCGGGACGCTGCGCGTGCGCCCAGCCGCTGCCCGCGTCCACGCACGTGTTGTGCTCGAACGTGATGTTCGCGGTGAGCTTCGCGTTCCAGTACTCGAAGGAGTATTCGGAGTTCCAGATGACGTTGTCGCGCCAGACGATGTCCGTCTCCGTGTCGTGGCGCCCCTGGTTCGTGAGCGCCGCGTCGTATATCTCCCACAGGCGGTTTCGCTCCACGAGATTCCCAGAGGCGTCGCCCCAGAACTCGATGCCGTTGCCGAAGCGGACGGGATAGGCGATCTTCCCTGTCTTCTCGTTGCGCCGCCAGAACTGGAGTCCGCCGCCGATCCAGCAGATGTCGCAGTTGCGGATGGTTATGTTGCGCGTCGACCCGCCGCCGAACCCGTGGGCCGCGCCGTAGCGCACGCAGAGGCCGTCGTAGACGACGTCGTGGCGGCCGTTCTCGCTGATGATGTGACGCGTGAAGGCAAGCTCGATCGACGAGAACGCGGTGGCCGGATTGCGATCGAACCGCACGACAACGCGCCTCTTCTCGGGATCGTACCAGTAGTCTAGCTCGTTCTCAAGCTTCTGCACGACCCAATCCGGGTTGCGCCACTTCTTCACGCCCCACCGCTTCCCGTGGTCGCATATGAAGATGCCGACGTCGAACGGCAGCATCGCGTCGGTATCGAGCGTCGCGCGCCACAGCCCCACAGGCACGAAGTCGAACGTCGCCCCTTCCGGCAGCACGTCGCCGATCGAGAAGTGGAGCGCCGGCTCCTCCACGCTGCCAGACTTGGCGAAGAACACGTCCAGCGTCTGCCAGTCTTCGCCGACCGTCACGCGGGGAGGCGTGCCCTTCATGGCCTGCGTCCACGGATGACGGGCAAGCGTGTAGTTCACGCGGCTAAGGCTGAACGGTTTCGACGAACGGACCTTGAGACGAAGGATGGCGCTGTCAGGCAGATTCCTCTTCCTTGGTCCCCAGAACTGGACCAGGTGCGCGCCCTGCTTCGGCTTTACTTTGCAGACCGCCCTCAGGAACGTCTCGCCGTTCTCCGTCACGCGCCGGAGCGACCCCTTCACGCCTTCCTGCCAGGACTCCCCCCATCCCTCGCACGACGTGCCGTCCCACAGCTGCTCGTGAAGCACGGGCTCGACGATGCGCGTGGACCACAGCCCCGGAGACTCCTCGAACCAGTCGCTGGCCTTCGACCTGTCGGCCGAGTTCTGGATGATCGGCTTAGGCCCATGCCCGTACCAGCTGTACGTGACGGGCTTGCCCGGCGCGCCGCTCGCGGGACTCAGCGTACCGCGCCACAGGCCGCCGCGCTTGAACAAGACCCGATCGCCGGGCGCGGGCTTCGCTTTGTTGACGCGCTCCAGCGTACGCCATGCCGTCGCCGGGGTCGTGCCGTCCGCCGCGTCGTTCCCGGCGACGCTGTCCACATGCCAATCCGTCGCCACAACGGCGCCGGCCGCCAGCGCCGCAACGGCGCAGAACCGAAAATATCTGTTTTTCTTCATGCGCGTAGGATACCACACCACCCCTCCGCCGTAAAGCCCTGATGGAGATTGGAAACAACTGGAACAACTACGAAAACAACTAATGCATCACTGAAACGCAGGTAACATCTTAGCCGTGCAGCCCGCCGTCCGCGCTTCGCACGGGAATGTAGATGAGGACAACCTTGAGAATGTTGCCAGTTTCAATGTTGCCAATTGCCAATGAGAATTGAACATTGGGAATGGCAACATTGGATATTGGCAACATTCGGTCATGTTACAGGCAAGAACATGGAGAACGTGGAGAACGCGGAAAATGTCGTTGGCCACAAAGAACACAAAGATGATTTAGAGATGGGGTTCCACCCCATGCCCCGAACGCCAGACAATCTCTAGTGATTGGCCCGAGTTCGGGGTCTGGGGCGGAGCCCCAGCTATAAATCTCCCTCTGTGCCTCTGCGGCTCTGTGTGAGATCATCCCCACGCGCGAGATCGTCCTTGTCTGCATTGCGAACTTTGTGTACTTTGTAGCGCGGGCGAGTTAGCCCGCGCGTCATTGGACAGTTGTCCTTGAAGTTGTTTAGGTTGTTTCCATTCACAAGAGGAAATACGCGGTGATGGGTGCCCAATACGAACCGCGAACCGATCAGGCTAGGATTTGGTATACTTGCGCCATGAAAAGTTTCGTTTGGATTCCTGTCGCCTGCCTGGCAGGACTGATAATCGGCGCGTGGGGCCCGCGAGAGGAACTGCGCGACTTCAAGAACAACATGCAAAAACAGGCCATGAGGGAGGGGAAATGGTCAGCCTCCCGCTCTGTCGTGGCCAATGGCTTCCAGTCGTTCACGCGCCTGGCGAACATACAGGAAGAGACGCACCGCCCGCACAAGCGGCGGTCCGACGCCAAACCGCTATTCGCCTCCGCCACCAACAAGCCGCCGACGAATGTGGCCACCACCAATCACGCGCCCGCGGCGGCATCCGCCGAGACGCCGACGAACCAGCCTCCCGCCAAGGAGGAGCGCCCTTCGCCCAAAGACCTTCGCGCGCGCATCGAGGAAGCCCAGGAGCTGTGGAGCGCGCGCGTGGAACTGGCACGCGCCAAGTGGAAGACGAAGCTGGGGCTGGACGACGCGGCGACGGAGAAGTTCAACGCGGCGCTGGACGGCATGAACGAGCAGCTTTACGACACGATGCTGACAATGTCCACCCTGCTCGCGCAGCAGGACAAGATGACGCCCGAGCTGGGCCTCCGCATGATGGGCGACGCGACGACGATCATGGCGGAGACGTACGAGAAGATCGGCGCGTGCGTTCCCGCCGACAAGCGCGCGGTGGTCTCCGAGATGCAGGTGTTCGACTTCATCGACCCGGGCGTGGCCGAGCCGCTGATCTCCGTGCAAGACAAGCTGGAGGGCTTCCAGATGCAGCCCGGGGGCAGGAACAGATGAAGAGCCTCTTTCGCATCGGGCAGGTGGCGATCGCCGAGTGCGCTGGCGCCGTGCGCAGCCGGCGAGTGCTGGTGATCCTCGCGCTCTACCTCCTCATGGCGGTGTTCTGCATGATGTGGACCATCACCATCCTGGGGAAGATGGAGGCGGAGCTCTCAAAGATGCTGCAGCTGCCCGAGACCGAGGAGACGGGCATCGTGTCGGCGACGCTGTGGAAATCGACTCCATTCCAGGCGATGGTGAGGTCAGGGCTGAAGAACGATCTGGTCTACAACGACATCGAGGGGCGGCATCCCGTCGAGCTGATCTACGCCTGGTTCGCGTTCATGTGCGCGCCGCTCCTGGCGATGCTGGTGGCCGGGAACCGTGTGGCGGACGACCTGAAATCCGGCGCGGTGCGCTACGCGCTCGTGCGCGTCACGCGCCTCGAGTGGACGCTAGGCAAGTACTGCGGACAGGTGATGCTGGTGGCGTTTGCGCTCGCGGTGAGCGCACTCGGGGCTTGGATCGTGGCAGTGTTTCGATTATCTGGCATAGGGATGTTCGAGCTGCTGCCGGCGATGTTCGACTGGGGATTCCGCGCGGGAATGTACGCTCTCGCGTGGCTAGGGCTGGCGCTTGGCGTCTCGCACGTCACCCGTTCCGGAAGCCGCGCCTCTGCGCTGTGCCTTTTGGCCATCGCCCTGTGCGCGGGATGGCCCGGCATCCTGAAACTCCTGTCCGGCTGGCTCGACTGCCAGTGGCTCGACCACTTCGACGCCATCGTGCCGTCGTCGGCAGCACTTTCGCTCTGGCGCAGAAGTTTTGCGCCGCTCTTCACCGGCGGCGCACACCTGCTCACGCTCGGACTGACCTATCTCATGCTTGGGCATCTTGTGTTCAGCAGGAGGGACGCATGATCGGCGTCGCGATAGTGACACGCGACCTCGTGAAGCGCTACGGCCGCCGCCGCGCGCTGGACGGGTGCTCGCTGGTTGTGCCGCGCGGGACGATGATGGGCCTGGTGGGCGCGAACGGCGCAGGCAAGACGACATGGATGATGGCGGTGGCAGGGTTCCTCCGGCTGTCGTCCGGCTCGATCGACCTACTCGGACGCGGCCCGTTCCGAGCTGAGGTACATTCCGGACGTTTTGCGATCCTGCCGCAGGATTCTGCCCTGCCGCTTGAGGCTCGTCCGGGCGACATACTCTATCGCTACGCGCGGATGCAGGGACTTTCGCCCGAGGCGGCGCAACGCTCCGCCAACGAGATGCTTGCGGCCGTCAACCTCGCTGACCGCGCCAAGAACTCCATCCGCTCGCTCTCCCACGGCATGCGCATGCGTGTGCGCTTCGCGCAGTGCTTCATCGGCTCGCCCGAGGTGGTGCTGCTCGACGAGCCGCTCAACGGTCTCGATCCGATCGAGGCAGACCGCATCCGGCGTTTCCTGCGCGCACGGCGCGGACGACAGACCATCGTGATCTCCTCGCACAACCTGCACGACATCGAGACCCTCTGCACGCACGTGGCGTTCGTGGAGAAGGGTCGGGTTGCGCGCACCTCCACGCTGGAGGCTATCACCCGTGCATCGAGCCGCGTGACGTACACGCTCGCCGCCGAACCTTCCGACATGGCCGCGCTATCTGCAGCCGTGCCTGGCGCGACGTTCGCATGGACCGCCGAGACGCATGATCTCGCATGCACTTTCGAGGCGTCGGACGGCGACGTTGCGGCGGTCAACCGCAAGCTCCTGCCAGCGCTCCTTGCACAGACGGACGTGCTTGCGGTCTCGTCCGGCCTCTCCCTCGAGCAGGCCTACCTCGGAAGCTAACGCCCTGCCTCATGGCTACTCGAGCGGGGCGCAGTTGACGCCGGCGGCGATCAGCCGCTTGCGGTGGATGGCCATCCGCCGCGCAAAGTCGGCGAAGTCGCGCCCGGCGGGAGGGACGCGCTCCTGCGCGTCCGAAATGCCCCCCGTCCACACAGTCTCCGCGAACGCGCACGCGCGCGGCCACAGCTTGAACGCGAGGTCGTACTCGTTCCACACGCACTCGCTCCACATGCAGCATTCCGCGCCCAGCACGTGCTTTTTCGCCGCGTCGGTCATGCCCGCGCACGGGTCGAAGGAATATGCCTTCGCGAGCGAGCAGCGCATCTTCGGGCTCAGGTACGTGAACGGATCGTCCGGCACCCCCTGCGGCACGGAGAAGTATGTCATCCCGAGTCCCGAGACGACCACGTCGTGCCCCTTCTCGGCGGCCTCGATCCCGTATTTGGGCTTGCGCCAGTTGTGCACTATCGTCTCCGTGCCGGGATTGCCCGCGAGGATCTCGTCCCAGCCGATCGTCCGCCTCCCCTTCTTCGCGAGGTAGTCCGTGAAGTGCCGCGTCACCCACGCCTGCAGTTCGTCCTCGTCCTTGAGGCCTAGCGACTTGATGCGGGCCTGGCACTTCGGACACTCCTTCCATCGCTTCTTCGGACACTCGTCGCCGCCGATGTGGATGTACGCGCCGGGAAAGAGCGTGCACACCTCGTCGTACACCTGCTCCATGAACCGGATCGCATCGTCGTTGCCGGCGCAGAGGACCTCGTCCTGCACGCCGTTGAACATGCACGGCACGCGCGGCAGGCCTTCTTTGCACGCGAACTCCGGGTGCGCCGCGAGGAGGGCGCGGATGTGCCCCGGCACCTCGATCTCGGGCACCACCATGATGAACCGCTCCTTCGCGTAGGCGAGGATCTCGCGGATGTCGTCCGCCGTGTAGAAGTATGGACCATACTGCTGGCCGTTGCCGCGGAAGTCGCCCTTCGTCCCGCGGCAACCGTGCATGGGCGATTCGGGCCGCACCGACCCGTACTTCACGAGTTCGGGGAAGCGAGGGATGTCAATCCGCCACCCCTGGTCCTCGGTGAGATGCCAGTGGAACACGTTGAGCTTGTGGTCGGCCATCTGGTCGAGCAGCCCTTTCACCGTCTCCTTGCCGAAGAAGTGCCGTCCCTCGTCCAGCATGAACCCGCGCCACCGGAACGCCGGCGCGTCATTGATCACGCAGCACGGAATGGTAGGGCGCGGCGTCCCCGACGCGCCGCGGGAGGGACGCGCTCCTGCGCGTCCGCCGTCCCCCGCCGCCAACTGCTTCAACGTCTTCCGCGCGTAAAACGCGCCCGCGTCGTCTGCACTCGCCACGGTGATGCCGCCGGTCGTGACCTCGAGTCGGTAGCCTTCGGGAGGCAGCGCGGCGTCGCGCACGTAGCGCACGTCCTTCTCCACGTAGGCGCACGTCCCCTCGCGCCACACCTGTTCCTTTGGCGCGGGCACGAGCGCAACGGCCATCGCCGCGATTCCGAGGATGTTAGTCATTGCACGACATCCTTTCTTTCAAGCAGAAAATCTATGATGTTCAGCGTACGTATGCCGTCGTGGTCTGCAACGAACACGTCGTCGAGTGTCAGGAGATACTTTGGGTAATTGTCTTTGATTGCCTCGAACACGGCGAGCTCCTGTTTCAGCTTTTCCTCATCGGCAACGCTGACGGCAACCTGAATATATATGATGCCTCCGTCATCGCCTTGCACGACAAAGTCAACCTCTCTGTCGTCCACCTTCCCGGTTGAAACCTTGTAACGGCGACGCTTGAGTTCAAAGAACACGACATTCTCCACAATCTGCTGCAGTTCAAGCGTCGGGTTGTGGAGTATGTAGTACTTAAAACCGAAATCCGTCAAATAATACTTGTTGATCAGCTTCAAATGCTCACCGCCGCGAACATCGAACCGGTCGGCCTTGTAAAAGAAGAAGCAGTCGTCCAATCTCTCAAGGTATGATGTTACTGTGTTGTACGCAGGAGCGCCGTCTTTCCTGTATCCGCCGTCCTCGGCCAGACGATCAGTCAACCTCTTGGCGCTCGTGAGGCTTCCGACGTTTGATGCCAGGTAACGGATAATCCTCTCAACCAGAAAACGTCCATTCTTTGTGCGCTTAAGTACGTCCTTCTCGATTATGGTCCTGAACACGAATTCGATGTATTCGCGCTGCGCACTCGAACCATTTGGGAAATCAAGCGCACCCGGCATCCCTCCGTACGTAATGTAGTCCGAAAAGAGCCGTCTTGCATCGTCGCCGGAGGTCCCCCTTCCAGATACATATTCCTTAAATGAAAGGGGTAATACGTTTATCTCAACGTATCGCCCGGTCAGACGGGACGCAATTTCAGACGAAAGCAATTCGGCGGTCGAGCCTGTGATGTAAAGGTCAATGCCATCCCTCACATACAGGCTATCCATCACTTTCTCATATTCCGTCACATGCTGTACCTCGTCAAGAAACACGTAAGTCATTTTACCGGGCACAAGCGAATCTAGAATCTTCTTGTGCAACTTGACGGGATCGGTCAACGGTTCAGCTTCCAGCATCTCAAAGTTTATATAGACAATCCTGTCCTCTGCGACGCCACATGCCTTGAGAGATTCAACATACATGTCGAGAATCGTCGATTTGCCGGATCGTCTAAGTCCGGTAAGTACTTTGATAAGTTTCTTCTCGCGAAACTCATCCAACCATTTTTTGTATCTCGGTCGTTGAATCATCCAGCTAAAATCTCCTATTAACTGCTTGCGGAAATAATTATATCACATTTTAGACGAACTTGAAAACTTTTCGCGGAAACACGAAAAGTTTTCAAGTTCGTTGGTTATTTCTCCCGCCGCGAGATGCGGCGGAAACGTTTGCGGCGCGCCTCGCGTCGCAACAAGCGCGTCAGATGTTGTACTTCGGCTTCTGGGCCGTGCCGTAGTCGGAGACGATGCGCAGGTTCTTGTGGTAGCGCGCATGCGTGACGGGATAGTCGTCGCCCGGCTTGCCGAGGGCCGCGATGCGAAGAATCGTGTTCGCCCAGAGGAAGGTGGGCGTCTCGTTGCGCGTCATGAGGAGCATCTTGCGCGCCTCCAGGCACTGCTTCATGCCCATCGTGATCGCACGGCGCGGGAAGTTCTCCAGGTTGCCGCCTACGCCGCTGTGGCGCGTGGAGTCGATCGTGCGCGTGAAGTCGTTGATCTCCAGAATGCGCGGGTTGGACTTCGCCACGCCCGGCCCCGGCTCGTTGAACGCCACGTGGCCGTGGATGCCGATGCCGCCGTAGCACACCTCGATGCCGCCCGCGTCCTTGATCATCTTCGGGAGGTCCTTGATG
>CACXPT010000026.1 GCA_902769585.1 uncultured bacterium | reverse complement strand
CATCGTGGCGGGCACCTCCACGAACGCGTGCTTGTCGGCGCGCATCGCCGCGAGCGCCACGGGCGCGTGGAGCTTCCACGGCACGCAGGCGTACACCACGTCCACGCCGTCCCACTGGCAGAGGTCCCTGTACGCCACCGGCCCCAGGAACTCGCGCGCCGGCGGCAGCTTCTTCTGCGCGAGGAATTCGCGGCACCGCTTCATGGCCGCCTCGTCGATGTCGCAGAACGCCGCGATCTCGACGCCAGGCATGAAGGCGAGACGCTTGAGGGCGTACGTGCCGCGCGAGCCGACGCCGACGACGCCCACCCGCACGCGCGCGAGCGGCGGCGCCACGAAGTTGCTCATCTCGCCGGCGCCGCCGATCTTCGGGCGACCGCTCGCGCAACCGCCGGCCGCCAGGGCCATCGCCGCGAAACCGGCTCCGGCGAGGAAATCCCTTCTGCTCTGTCCGTGAGATTCATTAGTCATTTCTTCTTCCTTTCTTAAATGCGTTCTGCGTTTTCTCGTTTTCTTTAATGCGGGTTACCGTAAGAGCAAGTGGAAGCCGACGCGGAGGTCCGTGAGCGCAAAGGTGAGGAATGCGGCGGAACGTCACCGTGTGGGCAACGCCCTGCGCCGCGAATGTGATGACGCAGAGAAGCAAATATAGGCTTTTCATCGCCGCCTAGTATACCAAAATTTGACCGTTTACATTGGCAACTTTTCATAAGACTTTGTCGGAATGTTGCCAATGTGGGAATGTTGCCAGTGACAATGTTGCCAATTCCCAATTTATCCGCCGTAGCCTTGGCGAAGGGGGATTGGTTATTGGCCATTGGAATTGGATATTGGCAACACTGGCAACATTGAACGCGATCCCGAGCAGCGCGAAGTCGCCTGTCGGTACGTGTTCTTTACTGCAGCATTTTAGCTCTTACGGATTTCAGAATGTTCCGTTGAAAGTCGCGTTTCTCACCGAAGAAGCGTCGTTCGGACACACTCAATTCTCCAACAGCCATCTTGGCAGCCACCAGTTCTACGGAACAAAAGAAATCAGCTGCTTGAAACAGCCTGTAGGATTCGGGATGTACGTCCACAATGAATTCAGTCTTTGACGAAAACATTGCAAATGCTTCTCGCAAGAGCATTGTGACTTGCGACTGCCCGTTGTGATTTTCAGCCGATCAAATGAATTGAGCTTTGTCGTGTGGTTGATGAGGAAACGGGTGATTCCCTGTAGTAATTCATCATGGACAGCACTGTTGCCATCATCAAAATGCTTGTCGATCAAAAAACATTTGTAGGAAATGTCAGCCTTACGGACAAATGCCATCATTCTCCGGAAGATAGATTGCCGTTCCTCTCTGAGCATACCCTCGTATTCGCGTTCGCGCCGAATAAGAGGTCCCACATGAATACAGTGGTGCGCCCCAAGACCATGCGTTTCAAGGAACGTCTCAAGATTCCCTATCAAGGCGAGATATCTACAGACTGGTCATGAAATACAAGACACACAAGATAGAAGCGAGAAGATTCCTCGTCAGGTTCAAAACTGCCTGACTCGTCTACGAACACACTGATTTCATTCGTTCTTGATTCTCGCATTGCAATCTCCCAATAAACTAATGGCAGGGATTTCTCCCTGCCATAGGCGAAGGACATCCTCCGCATCCCGGTGACTCGGACACTCGCGTGTCGTTGTCGATGCATATTCTACCAGATAGCCGCGTGGCACGCAAGGGGGATCGGCCGAATTCCCTCACTGCTCCACCGCGCGGAGGCGGAAGAAGCGGCGGGTTTTGCCGGTTTCGTTGATCACCGTCTCGCCGCTTAGGCCATTCGGTGAAATGTTGCCAATGTGGGAATGGTGCCAGTGCCAATGTTGCCAGTTGTCAGTTCGATTGCAGTTCACCACGCCTGGGGAGGCACGTGGAACTTACGTTATACTGGCCGAGTCTTCGCAGATTGTCACGCGCTCTCGCATTCCCCTGCTCCGCAGCCTTGCGGTACCACTCAACGATTTCGGAAATGCTTTTCACCGTACCCCACCGGGAGGGTGCCACCTTCACATTCTGCCCAACGCGCAGAAGGTCGTTTGTCAGGCCGTTCAATTCCCTGAGGACACTTACTGCCAGTCCGTTGGACGCAGCAATCTTGTCCATCGTATCGCCCATCTTGACGAAATGATCCTCAAGCGGACCTACCCTCGGCATGGAATGTCTGGCCGTCTCCAATAGCTTCTGCGCCTCCGCATTCGAAGGATCCCAGTCGGGAGAGGTACCGTCGCCGAGTATCTTAGCACATTCGGAGACGGAAGAATAGGGATCGACCGTGCTTGTCGCGTTAGTCGGCCTTGATGCGGAAGAAGGCCTTCGGGCCGGTCTGCGGAAGCAGGTATACCGTGGGCGTCTCCTCGCTGGAGCCGGTCGACGGAACGTTGATGTAGTTGATCGGCGTGCCGTTTTCGTCCCTGGAGAACTCCTTGGTCTGCCAGTTGGGATTCTCCAGCGAGTCTGTGACCTCGAGCCTGTAGGAGCGTCCCGGCCGGCATTCGAAGGTCAGGACGTCCTTTGCACCGGCGTCCTGGCCCGCGCGCCTGAACGACCGGATGGAGAGGCAGTCGTTCGGATCGAAGGGATTGGTGCCCGAAAGCGCCTCGCCGATCGTCGACATGCCGTCGCCGTCGTAGTCCTTCCGCGGATCGAACGTCTCGCCCTCAACGTGGTACGCGCTGTTCTGCCACGCCCGGCGGAGGTCGTCGAGGAGATCGTTGTCGATGCCGTAGGCGTTCGTGCAGTACGCCAGGACCATGTCGACTTCCTTCACAGACCCGGGACCGCCGATCTCCGCGTCGTTGTCGACGACAAGTCCAGACCAGACCATGCCGTTCGGCTCCTTCACTTCGATCCTCACCGTCGAGCCGGGGGCGAGAGCGCCGTCCACCGACTTCGACGCCATCGGGATTCTCAATGCGTAGTTTCGCCTCGAATCGGCCTTGAAGAACGTCTTGGTCGTGGCCACCAGCTTGTCGGATGAGGCGTCGTACGCCGCAATTTCCGCCACGCGGTTCGTGTCGAAGCCGACGTGCTCCGCGTCCATCAGCCTCCCCACGTAGGTGCATGGAGTCACGGACTGCGCAGGTGCCGCCGCAGGATTCGCCGCACACGCCGCCAAGGATGCGAACGCCAGTGCGATGACGGCCACTCGGAAGGTCAAGTCAACTGCTGTCAGGTTTTTCATGTGGTGATTCCTTTCGCTTCCTTAGTTGCCTGACGTCGAGTAGGTCTTGAGGCCGATCTTGATGTCGCTCACGCCCTCGTATTCAAGCTTGCCGTCGCGGTTCTGGTCGACGCCGCCGATGAACGCCGCAAGCGCCGCCTCGCGGTCGGAATTCATGGCGCCAGCCGGGATGATCAGCAGCCATTTCGTATTCCACGCGCTGCGGCCGATCAGGCGCGTGCAGTCCAGGCTGTCGTTGCCGGGCTCGTCATACTTCCCGCCGTAGTAGGCACGGAACGACGGATGCTTGCGGATGCGCGCGCCAACATCGTTACCGCCGCTGTTGCCGTTGAGAAGCGGTGTCCAGTCAGGATCGTCCAGCTTCGTTGAACCGATCGCGAACGGCGCGGGAATCGTCTGGTCCACGATCTTCCACGAGAGCACGGTGTCCGGATCGCCCACGGCCCTCATCCTGTCCTCGCCGACCGGCACGAGGTAGGCGACGGGCGTGTTCGCGAACACCTTCCTGTCGTAGTTCTCGAAGTGGACGCCAGCCGACGAGATGTGCGTGGCGTAATACGTGGAATCCAGCGAGGAGTCGCCGCTCGCGAGCGGCTTGCCGAAGAAGTTGTAGCCATGGGCGATTCCTGACGAGAACGGGATCACGAGGCCTGGCTCCTTCGCCGCCGTCGAGCCGGAGAGTGGCTGGCAGTAGCGCCGGAACTCGGGCACGCTGTTGAGGTCCTCGACAATGTGCTTCCGCAGTTCGGTCTTCCACGCCTCGTCGCCGGCCGCGCCGTCGAAGATGCGGAAGAGGTCGTGGCGTAGCGAGAACCACGTCGCGTACGGCTGCGGGTTGTTGATGCCGAGCCTCGGCTTGAGGACGAGCCAGTTGGCGTCCATCTCCGCAAGGATGTCCGCAAGCCCGCCATCGCCCTTGACCGTGCCGGTGGCGGCGATCGGATTGCCGTCGCCGTCGAACTCGCCGAGCGTGCGCGTGCCCACGATGCGTGCGATGAAGCTCTCGCCGCTCGCCTGGTCGGAAGAGAGAAGCCCCGTCTCGTAGTCGTACGCCTGCGCCGCGAGGTAGGTGTATTTCTGGGCGAGGTCGAACATCGAGGAATAGCGCTCGAGCGCGTTGTCGCGCTGGATGCGGAAGAACATTTCGCTGTAGCGCGCCTGCGTGAACGAATCAACCGCCTGCTGGCGCATGAGCGTACGCTCGTCAATCACGCGCTGCGCCTCCGCGACCACGGTCTCGACGGCCGCCTGCGCGATCTGGAGGTTGCGGTACGAGGACACGACCTCGCTCAAGGCGTCGTCGAGCGTACCCCAGGCCTCGCCGAGCGCGTCGGCCTCCTCCAGCCGGTCGTTCACGGTTTCTTCGAGGGCGGTGTACGTCCCCAAGGCGATGTTCTTCCAGTCCTGCCCCGCCTCGTTGTAGGCCAGCTTGTTCTTGGCCGCGAGAATGCCTTTGTCCACTGCGAATTTCGCGGCTTCGGCAGCGGTGTTTGCCGGCACCGAGCCGATGGACCTCGGATCGGTGTTGACGGTCATGCCCGCTCCTGTAATGGAGGGAATGGCTTCCTTAATCTTGGTGACCGTATCTTCGGTCGCCCCCTTGATGGCCTCCGCCATGTTGATGTACACCTGGAGCGCAGCCTTCTCGCCCGCGTCGACGTAGTCCAGCACGGAGGAAGCGATCTCGTATGCGTGCCTGGCCTCCTGGATGGTGGTGAAGAGCAGCGAGTGGACGACGCTCGACTGGTAGTCGTCGAGGGCGTCCTCGTATCCGTCTATCGCGTCGTTGAATGCGGCGTACGCGACGATGAACGACGCGAGCGCCTCCTGAATCTTCCCCTGGGCAAGGCGCTTGCCGGTGACCGAGGCGGGCTTGACGGCCATGCCGTTGGCACTGAGCTCGAACTTGAATGTCAGGTTCGTCTCGGTGTAGCTCGCCGGCATGAACGGAACGAACACGCTGCCCAGCATCGGCGGGCACTTCACCTCCAGCTCTGCGATGACGGTGCTCTCCACCTCGTCGACGGCGAAGTCGGCCGGATCCATCCAGGCGTAGTGGTAGAGATCCGGGCCGTCATAGCCCTGCGGATAGGTGCCGGAAGGCCCGATGTCACCTGAATACGGATAGCCAAAGTACTCGATCAGGCGGTTCTTGAACGCGAGTTCCTCAGATTCAAGCGAAGCGTCCCTGTCGACGGCGGCGTCCTGGAGCATCCGCATCCGGTTGGAATTCTCCTGTGCCTTGTCGAGGGCGGCGCGGGCGTTCGCAAACGCCGTCCCGGCGCGCGCGCGTATCTGCTCGAAGTGCGTGGCCGTACCGTCGTCCATCCCGATCGGGGTGATGTCGAACGGCACCGCGCCTGTAGAGAGACCGAGGGGGTTGAGCCCGGCATCCATCTGGTCCACCTTCTTCTGGATCTGCGCGGCGATGTCCCCGAGCGAGGCGAGCTCCGGAACCGTCGAGCGGTCGATGCGCTTGATGCTTTCGTCCGTGAAGGCGATGTTCATCCCGCTCGTGGCCAGCTTCTGCCAGTCGCCGCCCTCCAGGCCCCATTCAAGGTAATTCACCTTCTCGTCCGTCACCACCACGGCGTCGCTCTTGTTGGAGATCGTCCTCAGATAGAGCTTGAGCCCTTCTGAGATGGTACTTGCATACGCGCGCTTTTCAAGAAGCTCCTCGTCGGAGCGGCAGACACCATTCCACACGCGAAACTCGCCGATTTCGCCGAGGAACCCGCCGCCTAGGGTAATGTCACGCGGCGCCGTGCCTGCGTTGAACGGAAGTTCCGCCTCGGCGACCTTCGCGCCCGCCGAGTCGAACACGGTTACAATTGGCCGTCCGCCCGAACAACGGAGCGCAACCAGCAGGGACTCGCCGGCAGGAACCTGCCCGACTGCGAACGACACGGCATTGGACGAGTCGATCTCCCAGAAATTATCGGTCATCGGTGCCGCAACGATCGGATCGTAGCCATCCATCACCAGACGCCACCCTTCCCACTCCAGGAGATTCTCGCCGTTGGGCCACCCGACCGCCTGCTCGGCGCGGAAACCCTTCGGGAACGATCGCGGCGGGTCGGCGCCCCAGAACGAGCATACGGCCTTGATGCTCTCGTCTTCGCTCCACAGTTCGATCTCCCTTGGAGGCACCATCGGACCGTATGGATCGCCGTCCGGATCGGTCGTGTAAGAGACGCAGTACCACATGTAATCCTTAGACACCATCACTACAGGTGCGTAGGTGACGGAGAGAACGTTGGTGGCGTCGAGCGAAAAGGAGAGCGCATTCTCCCACCCCTTGGACGTCATGAGGTTCGCGTTGCCGGTGGGAGCCGCAGCATCGCCGGGGACGACCTGAAGCTCGATCGTCCACTCTCCCTCCTCGGGGAGGTTCGCGTCAAGAAAGTACAGGGAATCGGCCAGGCTTACGATGCGGTCCTTCACGTCCGTAAACACGAAGTTGTAGTAGTCCTCCGAGGCTTTCTTCCCCTCAAGCAGGGAATTGCCGACCGCCCAGTTGCAGAGCGCGCCAAATCCGCCGCGTGACGCCCATTCGCCGTAGCCGAAATTGCGCGACGCGTTCTTGTCGGTGTAGCCAGCTCCCGAGGCGCCGCCGTTGTCGCGGTACGCCTTGCGGGCCGTGCGATCCACCACTTCGAGCGCCGTCTTCGCCACGTTGTACGCGGTCTTGGCGAACTGCGCCTCATCGTAGTAGTCGACGTTGACGACGGCGTCCGCCACCACCATCTCGCCCATGGCGGGGCTGCCCCACGAGAAGAACGGGTTGCGCATGAGGCGGTAGTAGCCGGAGAGCGCGGAAAGGTAGTGCCCGTAGGCGTCGCCGTGTCCCTGGGGATACATCTCGGCGGCCTGGGAGTAGTCGATCACGCTCTTGTTGTTGCCGCTGATGTTGTAGTTGACCGCGTATGCCACCTCGCCCGCGTTCATGCCGCGGGTGAAGTTCCAGACGAGCCTGTTGTAGTACGGCGAAAGGTGCGTGGACGGCGCTGTCTCCTGCGTGCGGCCGCGGAGGAGCGCAAGCTCCTCGTCGAGGAGCGAGGGCACCTGGTTGTCGAAGCAGAAGAGCGCCGAAGAGAGAGAGCCGTAGTCGAGATAGCCCGAGCCGAGGCCGAGCGTGCCGGGGCCGAAGCCGATCGTCGGATTGAGCGCGTCGCTGTACGCCTCGTCGCCGAGAAGGTTGTAGAGGTCGGCGAGGCGGGCGACGGCGAGCTGGAGCTGCTTGTTGGCTCCGTCGTCGTTGATCTCTAGCTGGAGAGACATCGATTCGGCCTTGCTGAGCAGCGTCTCGTAGAGCTGGACGAGGCCGACCTCCGTGAGATTTTCCTGGTTGAGCGCCACGTCGCCCTCGTAGGGGGCGCCGGCCTGGCGGATCATCGAGACAGCCGTCTCGGCCTCGTTCTCCACGAGGTCGCGCATCCGCTGCGTGAACGGCGTCACGTTGTTGAGGACGCGCTGCACCCACCCTTCCGCGAGCGCGGGCGGATCGGTCCACTCCGACCATTCGTAGCCCATCGTCGCGTATGCGGGCGAACTGGCGCTGGCCGCGCGGTAGCGCATGGCGTAGTAGGTGTTCACCATGTTCGCGAGCGTGTCGCCCTGCCCGCCGATCACGAAGCGGGTCAGGCCGGCGGTCGGCTCGAACTTCGCCGTGTACTCGCCATCGAAGTCGGTCGGCACCGAGCCGTCGCTACGTGGCGCGCACTTCTTCCACTCGAACACGTAATTCTCGGGCGAGCCCGCAAACGCCTCGGCGTAGATGACGGAAAGCTGCTGCGAGAGGAGGTTGAACGGGTCTTCGCGCGTGACGACCCGCCCGACGTAGTACCGCGGCACGACCTTGATGACGTGCATCTGGATCGGGTCTCCCGGGGAGACGTTCATCAACGCGTTCGTGGAGTCGTTCTCGATGAGCGTCACGTAGTTCGTCATGCCCATGGTGAAGAGCGCGTAGTGGTCGCGCGGCTCGTAGACGACGACCTCCTCTTCCGTTGACACCGCCCTGCCCTTGCTCGGTTCGACGCAGACCTTTGCAAGCTGGTTGATGGCGTCGCGCCACGCCGTCTGGTCGTCGTCCGTGGCCGCCGTGGCATCCATCAGGTGCGCCAGCGTCTCGCGCTCCGCTTCGTTGAGGACGTTCACGTGCAGGAGCGAGACGCCGCCGGCGTTGTCCTCCCGCTCGCCGACGAGCTTGAGGCATTCCGTCACGGGCGCTGTCGTGTCCAAGTAGAAGCGAGACGAAATGGAGGGCGGCAGGCCGTCAAACGTCCACTTGCCCTTCCTGAGCGTGCCGTTCCCGCCCTTGCCCTGCTTGATGCCGAAGGCGGCGACGGCTTCCGCCACGGTCGCGTAGTTGGTGAATCCGCTGGACTGGGCCACCGTCGGGTCGAAGAGGACCGCCGTCGCGGCGCGGTCGGCATCCGACGCCGGCCAGAGCAGGCCGACCGATTTAGCGTTCCACACCTCCGGAAGCCCGGACGATGCTACCGTGAGCGTGCGTCCGATCTCAATCTCCGGCACCTCGGCCGGCCACGAGATGCGCCAGAGCCAGATGGCGGGATTCGGCTTGAGCGGATTGTCCTCCGTTGGGTTCTCGAGCAGGGAGAGCCAGGGGACGGGATCGCCGACCTTCGGCCAGACCGTTGTAGCGAGCGACGGAAACGCGAAGCCATCCTGCATCGGATAGTACATGTGGACGTGCAGTTCGCCCGCCGCCTTCGCCCAGAGCTGCCCCTTGCGGTCGCGGTGCGCGGGCGAGACCTCGAGCGGCTCGTCCCAGAACGTATCGGAGCACCACGGATTGTCGAAGAAGTCGAGCGGATGCGGGCCGGGGAGCGCCTTGCCTGCCACGCAGTCCGCAGCCAGCTCGGGATAGACGCTGTTCGTGATGGCGACGTTGAACCACTGCATCGCCTTGCGTCCGTCCTTCACGTATTCCACGAGCACGCCAGGCTCGGACGAATCCGCCCTGTTGAGGTCGGCGCGCAACGCCCATGCCACATAGCCGCCGGAACCGGCCCTGACGATCGCATGCTCCTCATTCGGGTTGTAGCCGTCTGCCGCAGAATCGTTCTGCACGTACACCCTCGGCGTGAAGTCGGCGTCCGCGTCGATGACGGCCGTGTCGAGGAGCGGCGGGCCGTTCTCGACACGGGAACATTTCGTCGCGAAGCAGTTGACGCCCAGCACCTTCTCTGAGAACATGGTTCCCAGTGCCGAATCCGCCACGAGGTCCTCTTCGCGGAAGGAGTAGAGACCGGAGAGTCCGTTCACGCCGCCCCCCATGGGCCGGAGCGACGCGGTGGCGAGGTCCATCCCAGACGAAGCTTCGGCGAGCGGAATCGACCAGAAGGTCACTTCGCCCACGGACACGCCCGTACGCGCACCCAGGCCGGCGCTTTCCACGGCGCCGATCACGGCATCGACAGACCTTCCAAGGAACGGTCTCATGTCGCCGTCTATCGCCGTTTCGACTCCGTCCCGGCCCAGGAATACGGACGCCGAGTTGGTTTGCATCGAAAAGGCCACGGGGAACCAGCCGCCGAAATCCCTGCCCAGGATGCCGGACGGAAGCGGGATGCTCGTGGGCGCATGGCCGTCCAGGGTCACGACGAGGTTCGTCGCTGCCCCGGACGTGCGCAGGTCGAACACAAGACAGTTGGAGCCGGACTGGATCGTCAGCAGCGAAGCGGCATTCGCGCCGTCGAACTGCGCCCCGGCACGGATCCAGAACGTCACCGTGCCGGCGGCGGCGAAGTAGGTGCGCGACGCGAGCTTAGCCGCCGAATCGCTCTCGTCGAGTGAGAGCGCGCAGTTGTGGGCGTAGAAGGATTCTCCGGCGCTGCCGAGCTGCGAGGCGATCACGACGCTCGGCGCTTCCCATGTCTCCGGCCAGCGCACGGAATAGACCTGCGGCAAAGTCGGGATCGTGAGCGCCGTAGGCATGTCCTCCGCCTGGATCGTCGTGTTCCACCACACCTCGATCTTCGGATCGTCTGCCTTTGCCGTGACGGCGTAGATCACGGATTCGTACATGTTCGTGTCGCCGCCCGATTCGGCAAGGCTCGAGGGGTCAACCGTACCGGAGGTTCCCGTGTCTGGCTGTGCGGGCGAATAGAGGTTTTCATTCCAGATGCGCGCGCTCGTCGCCTCGTAGATCGAGCCGGGGCTTTCGGGGTCGCACACGGGCGAAAAGCCTTCCGCCGTCCCGTCGCTGGCGCCCTCGCGAAGCCGCAGTTCGCTGCCGACGGCGACATCCGCCGGCGCGAGCGTGAAGTAGGCGCGATTGGAGCGCAGCACCGAATGGATCGGCACGAACCAGATGTTGTCGTCAGAGATGAGACGCAGAAGCGAATAGCCCTCGCCGACGGACGTGAACGTGCCGTCCGCCCCAGGTGCAAGCGCATGGCCTTCCGGCTCCTGGTAGGACATGAGCGTGGCCATGTAGTCCGAGGGAATGTAGATAGGCCGGCCGCCGTCGCTGCCGGGGGCGTCGCCACGCACGAACACCGTCGTGTCCTTCGGCCAGTCGCACTCGTAGTGGTCAAGCTCGAACGGCCACTGCACCTCCATCTCGTCGGTCTCCATCCAGTAGACTTCCGCGTTCCAGCGGCAGTCCATCGTGGGCCGGAGCGGATAGACGTTCCCGTTCTTCGGGCTGTAGGAGTATTGCCCCTTGTGCTGGTAGAGGTAGTCGCCTCGGTCGTCAGAGACGGCCACCACCGTCGGGCGGGCGCGCAGGCCGGTCGTGTCGTAGCCGCGGCCGTCTGGTTTGAGAGCGCGCCCGATCTCCCCGGAAAGGACGTTCACCTGCGGACGGCAGACCTCGACCGTCTGGATATGCAGCAGGTTCTCGTACGTTCCGGCGTCGTAGTAGGCCATGATGACCTGGCCCTCTATCCCGCCGCAGGCGTTGAGCAGATGCGTGTCCTCGTCGATGTAGAGTCCCTTGATGACGTTCGTAAGGCCGCCCGCAACCGCCGGAGTGGTGTAGTCCAGGCCAAGTATCTCATCGGACCCGAAGAACTTCACGAACTTGCCCGTGAGGTCGATGCAGGGGGCGTTGTATGGCTTGTCCGTCCAGTAGATGCGGCGTGGACGCCCCTGGCACGACGAGGATGTGACGTAGGTCATCGGGAGCCTGCTCCCGTCCGTCAGCACCCATGTGAAGGAAAGCGTCCCGCCGGCGGCGACATAGACGGCCTCCCCCTTGGGGTCGAAAAGGAAGCCGGGGGGAGAGGCCATGCCGCAGAGCTCATAGGTGGCCGGCCAGTCCACGCCGCCCGGAGGGACGATGCGGTCGCCCAGGAAGTACTCCGGCTTCGTGCGTTCCAGCGCAAATCCCGCCTCCACGGCGGCCAGCTTCACCTGCGGCGCGCCTGCGACCGTGACAGCCGAAACCGCGTTGTTCGTTCCGGGCGTCACCACGCTCATGACGGCATATGCGCTGTTGGATTCCAGCCAGGCGTTCTTGTTCAGGTTCGTGCAGATCGTCGGCGCGCCCGGCAGCCCAAGCGAGTAATGGGCTGCCGCGCCCAGCGCCGCCGCGAACGGCAGCGCGATCACCGCAACTGACAGAGAAATCTTTCGTTTCATCAGTTGACCCTCATGATGTAGCAAAGCGCGTAGTAGGGAGGCCGGTTCTCATGCGCCTGCCCCCCGCCGGCGGTAAGGGTGCTCGCGCTCTTCTGCTTGTACGACGAGCCTCCCGGAACGTAGTAGAGATCCGTTGAACTGTTTAGCGCCAGCGCCGGGGCGGCGGCCTTGAACTTGTACGTGTGGCTGTGGACCGGAAGCTGTTTCTCTGTGAGCGTGACGTATTTTTCACCGCCCGGCTTTCCGATGGTGTATTCGCTGCCGGTGCCGGCGCCGACGATGAACCTGTTGCGCAGGTCGGGCGTCGTTATGCCATTGTGCGTTTTCCCGTCGCAGAGCGCCCATCCGAGGGGAATGCTTTCCTGACTACCGCTCCAAACGACGATTCCGCGGACCGGAATCACGCTCTTTCCGGTGATGGGGCCGCTCACGGAGAGATTCGAGCACGTCATGGGGGTTACCTGCAGCGAACCGCACGTCAGCTTGTCGGACACCGCAAGCGAGCGCGCCCCGGTGTCCTGCAGGGATGCCGCGCCTCCGTGCAACGCGCCGGCAACCGTCATGCCTTTCTGCGCGGCCAGGCTGTCGGTCGCCCAGAGGGCCCTCGGCACGGACAGCAGCTTCTGGCGCGGCGAGATCTCCCCTGCGTCATTATCCACCGTAAGCCCGATGAAGAGCGTCTTCTGCGCGTTCGCGGCAAACAGCTCGCCCAGGCTGTTGCCAAAAGGCCCATTCCCGGAAAGTTCCACGGAGAACTGCCCCTTCTCGTCGAGAAGGACGTCTTTCGTGCAGCTCCACAGCGGCGATCCGCCCGCCGCCTGGTCGTAGATGCGGAACACGATGGAATAGCGGTTCGTCGCGGTCGGGTTCCCCAGCTCGTCCAGAAGAAGCCCCTGATAGGCGAACGACACGTCTGCCCCCGATCCTGCGACCGGCGCAACCAGTAGAAGCGCCGCCGCCACGGTATTTCGAAATCCGGTCTTCATGGTTCCGATTCCCTTACTGTCCCCTCATGATGAAGCAGAGCGGATAGAATGGCGGCCGGTTCTCGTGCGCCTGGCCGCTGCCTGCGGTTTCGGTGGTCGCGCTGGCCTGGAGTTCGTCCCAGCCGCTTGCAATGCTGTAGAAGTCCTTTGCATATTTCCAGGCGCCGGAAAAGGACGCGGCCTTGAACTTGTACGTGTGGCTGTGGCTCGGAATCTGTTTCTCAGTGAGCGTGACGTTTTTTTCACCACCCGTCTTTCCGATGGTGTATTCGCTGCCGGTGCCGGCGCCGACGATGAACCTGTTTCGCAGGTCGGGCGTGCCATTCTTGCCGTTGCAGAGATACCACCCTTCGGGGATTTCGTTCTCCTGTCCGCTCCACATGATGATGGCGCCGGGCGGCACGGTCCCGAAACCCGTGATCGTCCCCTGGACGCTCAACGCGCCCTGGACGGTGGCGTCTCCACGCACTTCGAGCGATTGCGCCGAAACCGACGAGGACACGTTCACGTTGGATGCCGTGAGATCGCTCGTGAAATCGGCGCTCTGCGCCACCAGACGGCCCGAAATGGTGAAGTTGCCGCTCGCGCGGGAGACGTCGCCCGCAACCGCCGCAAACGGCACGGGCAGCAATTTCTGGCGCGGCACGATCTCGCCTGACGAACCGTTCACCTTCAGGCCGATGTAGAGGGTGTTGGTCGTGGCAAACACGCTGGCAAGCTGATCGTACTGCTCGCCCGAAATCGCAGTCCCCGTGGTGTCCGACACCTCGATGTTGAAAAGCCCGTTCGCGTCGAGCTGAACGGCGTACGTGCGTCCCCATAGGGCGGACTTGGACCCGCTGGCGACGTCGTAGAGGCGCAGCTCCACCTGCTGAGGACCCGACATCGGCGCTCCGGCCGAATCGTGCAGAACGCCCTGGTAGGAGAACTGGGCCGGTACGGCCTGCGACGCCGCCGCCAGGGAGAGCGCTGCCACAAGAACCATCAGTTTTTTCATTTCGTTTTACCTTTCCTTTAAATTCGTTTGAATGTTGAAATTTACTTGAGAACGAGCTGCTCAACGGACGAAACGCGCTTGAGGACCATCGGTCCGCTCACCACGATGTCACCGTCGTGGCGAAGCCCGGAAAGCAGCCACTCGCACGTGCCGTTGAACGTATCCGTGGGATTCCATTCCGTAATCCCGGAGTCGTAGACGATCGTGAGCTTGATCTCGCTCTTCACCGAGAACGTCTCGGGCTTGACGTCGAACTTGTAGTTGTAGACGTCGTCGCCGTCGGGCGCCTTTGTCTTGAAGTCCCACCGCAGGCCGTCATGCTGGGGATGGTACGGATGCCGCAGAAGGCTCGTCGCCCCGTCTGGCGCGACCGTGAAATCGAACTTTACCGTCCCGCGCCTCTTCTCCCCATCATCGAAATCCCAGTACCGTTTCCACAAATCGCCCTCGGATGCCTCGATGACCGGCGTCTCCGTGGGCAGGCAGACGGCGGAAATGCGCATGAGCGTCTTGGACATGTCGGGCGGCTTGGCCGCACCCGCGTAGAGCTTATAGTTGAAGGTGCCGTCCTCCGTCGTTGAACCCGCCGCCACGACGCGCTGAAGGAGCCGCGTCCGCCCTTCCCGGTCGCGGTGGACCGGAAGGCGCAGCTTGAACTTCCCGCCGGATTTCGTGTTCTCGCTGAGGGCGACCTCCACCACGTTGGTCGTTACCACTTCCACGTCGTCCACCTCGTTGGTCGTGATGACCCGCGTCAGATCCACCATGCGGACCATGTTGAACTCCACGTCGGCCACCCAGAGCCCGTTCTGCCAATCCTCGGTCACCTCCCCGGAAGTCTCCCCGTAGATCGGAACGACGACCTTTGCGTGCGCGGCGCTGGTATCGCTGACCTTGAGGAGCGCGCCGAACGGGAGGCCCTTGCGCGTTTCACCTTCCTGCAGCACCGAACGGTAGAGTCCAACTTCAAGATTCCACGTCTCGCCGGGCGCAAGCGTCTTGTACGCCGCACTTCCGTAGATTTCCCACCCCCACCAGTCGGCGTTGGTGACCGCCACGTCCATGTCGCGGAACGTGACGCATACGGGCATTCTTTCCGAACTGAAGAGCTCGTCGTGGTTGAGGGCCTGCTCGATCGACAAGCGGACCTCGCGGCTCGTCTTGCCGTCGTTCCGGATGGAGAGCTTCTCCTTGTTGCTGTTCTGCCCGAAATTGACGCCGCTGACGGGCGAGACGTGCAGGACGCCAGACCAGTCGCTGATCTCGTCGGACGGCAGAAGCAGCACATCGCCGTCCGAGACGTTTTTGTTCCAGGTGCGCACCTCGAGCGATTGAGGGGACGCGTTGGAATCGTTGCCGCCGATGCGGTAGTAGGCGAGGCTCTTGGCGTTCTCGCACGGCGACCCCTCCAGGTAGGCGGTGATGTCCGTCGTCTGGGAGACGGAAAAGCCCACAAAGTTGTAGACGGTGTTCGTGCCCGTTACATGCCATGTCGTGCGCGGCGCGGCGGGAGCGCCGCGAAGCGTGGCGAGGAAGCTGGAGCTCTTGCAGAACGTCACGAGCACCGATCCGGCTGGAACGCGCTTGAGCGTCGATGCCTCCGGGGCTTCACGGTACCACGCGGCCATGGCCTCCCGGCGGAGGCCCTGCGAGGTCCAGTCGGCGGAGAACTGACGCGTAGCGAGGAACGAGGCGGGATCGTAGAGGCCCACGTGGTCCACCGGCCAGGCGGCGAACAGCTCGTCGGCCGTCTGTTCTGGCGATACCTCAATGTAGACGGCGTTCCAGCCGGATACGAGAGAGATGTTTTGTGAGGTATGCGGCAGCGCCGCTTCGGCAGACCATGCGAAGAGAAGAGCGGCAAATAAGGATAATCTGCCCTTGCCCTTCAAGACGCAAAGGATTTTTGCTGTTTTCATCACACTACTCTATTTTGTTGTCTCTTTCGACAGAAACACCTTACATGCCCTGTCGCATAAATTATATCAATTTCCCCCTTGCCGCGTAAAGGAGAATTGCGAACGGCAAAATCGCATCCTTTCGCGAGAAGGATGCGATTTTTACCAGTTATGTGCCAGTTCGTTAATGCACTACGATTATCGTGCCGCCGCCGATCGACTTGTAGACGAGCTTCGTGCCGTTGTCCTCGACGAACAACGTTCCCTGGCTACGGCGTGGCGTGTTGACGAACTCGACGTTCGCCACGAGACTCTCGAGCGCGGCCGTGGAGTCCGTCGCGCACGTGAGGAGCGTCTGCTTGCGGCCGATGCGCTCAGGGTCGAACGCCGAGGCGTCGATCACGAGCTTCGACGGGACGACGGAATAGGTCTGCACGGTCTCGTCCGCGTCGGCGATTACTGTAACGCCGCCTGCAGTCGTGATCGGTGTGGCGTTGAATCCATTCGCCGGGAGCGTGAACCAAAGCTGCGCGCCCGCGCGCAGCTTGATCGAATCCGCGCCCGTGCCGGTCACGGCGACGCTTGCCGCCGCACCGGACACGTGGAAGTAGTCGTTCGAGCTGCAGCGCCCGTTTTCCTTCGACCCGATGTAAATGACCTTGCAGCCGGACATCATCGAATCGTCCACGTTGATGCCGCTGTACGAGGAATCGCCGGTCGCGCCGATCTCGACCTTCGCCGAACCTGCCGTGAAAGTCGAGCCGCCCTGCACGTTCAGGACGCAGTTCGTCGAATTGAAGCTGGACCCGCTCACATACCGTGCCACGCCCACGAAGAAGCGGCTCATGCCCGAGAGCGTCACCGTGCCGCCATTCCGCACCGTCATCGACGTGCCGGGGCCGCCCTCGCCCTTGTACACGACGCCGACGGCGAAGCCCTGACTCTTGAGCGTCAGCGACGCGTTGTCCACGACCATCCGCGTGCTGTTGCCACCGACGTTCTCGAAGCTCCGTCCGATGCAGCTGATGTCGCAGCCGACCGAAGCAAAAGATTCCGAGCCGGCGGCCACGGTCGCCGCCGCGCCGTCGCTGACCGTGAAGTCCACGTCGCGGTGAATCCATATGTCGTTGATGTTGGCCGTCGTGCCCGCGCCCGTGATCTCGATCTGCATTCTGTCGTACACGCCGGCCGGATAGCTGTTCATCCGGTCCTGTTCGGCGTAGGCGCGGACTCCCTTGCAGGAGAACGTCGCGCCGCCTGCCACGCGCAGGCGCGTGAATGCGCCCAGCATCGTAATGTCCTTGCGGATCGTCGCGGTCGTGCCCGGCCCTTCCACGCACAGCGAACCCGTGCCGGCCATGAAAGGCCGTGCCACGCCGGAGTCGGTGCCATTGTAGCCGATCGTGGTTGCTGTCCGGTCGATAATATAATCGGAAAAGGCCCCCAGTTTGAGTTCCTCGGCCTGGAACGTGCCGTTGGTGAGCGTCAGGCGGGCATAGCGGTTCTCCGAGTAGCCGTACGCTCCTTGTGCCTCGACGTTGCCCATCACCGTGAGCTTGTGTCCGCACATGTCCACCGTCACGTCGATGCGCGGGGTGTAGCTGATGCCGCCGTTACGCGCGCGCATCGCGCCAATCGTCTGGTTCTGGCCGAGGGATATCTTGTAGGTGCCAAACGGCAGTTCCACCGTGTTGTCAGTACCGGGGAGCGCGTCCGCCGCGTCGACATCGCGCCAGTTGCCGAGCGTCTCGAACGCGCCGTCGCCGCCGGCCCACCTGAGCGCGTTCGCGTAGCGCACCTTGTCGATCTTGTTGTTCTGCAACACCCGCTCCTTGGAAAGCGCGCCGTCGTAGAGACGCGCGGCGTAGATGCGCCCCTTGAAGTTTTGCCCGCCGGTTGAGCGGCCGCCGACGCCCACGACGTCGCCAGACCCCCAGTTGTCAAGGTCGGCATTGCGCGCGGGACTGGCCCGCTTCTCATACACCATCTTTTCGCCGTCTAGGTACACGGTCGCATTCGTCGGTACGTCATACTCGGTCGCGCACGTCAGGGAGTGCAGGCCGCCGAATGTCTTGGAAATCGGGCGGTCTGCCGTCGTCGCATAGACGCCGTAGTAGTCATACCATTGTGTTCGCGTCGTGGCGAGCACGCAGTAGCGGGAATTGCCGCTTGAGAAAAGAAAGGCGTTGGCATCATACTTCTCGTTGCGGAAAAGGACTTCCACCGACTTCCACGCCCGCGCCGCGGTGCCGTAGGCGCCGGATTTCTCCGTGCCGTCGCAGAGGAGCGCGTCGCCTGACCAAACGCTCTTGTTGAGCGTCAGGTCCTGCTCGCCGGCGACAAGGTTCTTCCAGATGTTCGTCGTGGAACTGTGCTGCCCCTCGCCCACGTTGTCTTTCGCGTCCCAGAACGAAACCAGCCCGCTCGTGTCGTACATCGCGGACGTGAAGAAGCGCTTCACGTCGATCGCGTGGTTGCGGGCGACCTCCTCCGGCGTCAGCGCGCGGTTGTAGAGGCGGATGGAATAGACCTCGCCATCCCAGCCGTAGTCCTTGGCCGCCGTAGTCACCGAACGCCAACCGAGCGTGACGCAGTTGTCGCCCGGACTCCAGGTGTTGATCAAGGTAGAAGTCACCTTCGGCGCGCCGTCGGAGTAGATCTGGGTGACGGCGTTGTTGTCGTCATACGTCGCCACGAGGGCATTCGGCTCGTAGCATCTTGTCTTCGCATAGAGCGTGCGCTTATCCCCGTCGAAATAGACCCAGTGGAACGGGTTTTGATCCTTGTTGTCGAACACGACGTACCTCGACTTTGTGCCGCCCCAGAACAAGATGCGGCTGCCCCACGACGTCTTCTTGAAAAGGATCTCGATCGTCTTATACGTGGTCGCGGCCTCCGTTCCGTAGGCCGCCGCCAGACCGTCCGACCTCGTGTTCATGGAGAAGCAGATGCCGCGCCGCCACGCCGCGCTGTTGGTGAGGGTCAGGTCATTGTGGCCGGCGAGGTCCTTCCAGACGGTCGCGTTCGGATCGTGCGTGCCAGTGCCGACGTTGTCGATGCCGTCCCACTGCGCAATCAACCCGTCCTGCACGTAGCTCGCGCTCGTGTAGGTCGTGGCATGCGCCATCCCCAGTGCCAGCGCCGCGATTGCGGCGGACATCGCCATCCTCTTTGTCATGGGCACAGTCTCCTCATTGGTAAAAGTGCTTGTATTCTACCATTTCCCCCTCCCGATTTGCAACTGCGTTTTTTTAAGCGCGTTACATGTCAGACATCGACAACGCAAGGTAAGTCGGCTTGACGTTCCGCCATTCGCCTGTAGCCCTCTGGAACGCCGCAAACTTGTCGGCGACGGCATCCAGATCGATCTTCAATCCCTGGCGCTTAACCTCGCAAACGGCGTACGTGCCGGTCAGCTCGTTTTCCACAAGCATGTCCAGCTCGTTTTCCCCCTTTCGATCCCACCAGGAGCCGATTCGCGTCCATTTCCCGGATTCGGCGAACTTCCTCTTGAAGTACTCTTCAAGCGCATGTCCGCTCAAGACCGGATACTCGCGCCGGATGATTTCCCGCAGCTGTTCATACCCCTTAAGTTCGAGTATGTAGCTATAGCGGTACATGAACCGGAACCAGAATCGGAGGAAGTTGTCGTTCAGCTCGTACCGCGCCGTCTTCGCGGCTGTCTTGGCGAAGAGGGGCTGGCGCTTCCGGATCAGCGCATAGTCTTCCTCAAGCCGCGCGAGGTAGCCGCCCACCTGCCTCCCGACCGTCTGCTCGATTTCGTTTCGCGAGGTCTTGCCGCGGGCGATCGCGCAGAGAATCGAGAAATAAACGCCGTATTCCTTGTCGAACTCCTCGACGAGCACGGCCCGCCCCTCGTCCAGGAAAACCGAATTCGCACGGACGATCTCCTTGATCATAGACTCGCGCGTCCAGCTCTTGGAATCGATCAGAAGCTCCACGTACTTGGCGACGCCGCCGGTGAACGTCCACAGCGCGAGAAGGTCCTCGGCACGGTACGCGGGATGGTAGGCGGACATGATCTCCTTCAGAACGTCCGTGGCGAACGGCTCTACGACCATGAAGGACGTCTCGCGCCCGTAGAGCGGCGCACGCTTGTTGCGGAATATCCTGGCCATCAGCGTGTTCACGCTGCCCGTGACGACGAGGTTGATGCGTGCACGGCACTTGTGGAGATCCCAAAGCTTCTGAATGGACGAAAATATGCCGATGTTGATCTTCCGGAATTCCTGGAACTCGTCGATGACGACGTTGAGATGACGCGTTGCGGCGAGCTTCATGAGGGCGCCGAACACCTCCTCGAACCGTTCCGGTACGCCGAGCACGACATCGCCGAGCTTCTCGTTGATCTCCCGGGTGAACGTCTCACAGAGATCCTTCTCGCTTTTTCGCTCGACAAAGAGATAGACATACGTCTCGCCCTCCAGCGATTTCGCGACAAGCGACGTCTTGCCCACTCTCCTGCGGCCCGTCACGACCGTGAACTGCGCGACATCCTCGCTTCGTTCGCGAATCTCCTGCAGATCTGCAAGTTCTCTCTTCCTGTCAAAAAACCTCATGGCAAACTCCTTCGTCCATCTATAGCAACCACGGTTACAGCAACCACGGTTGCTATATTATAGCACTTCCCCTTTTCGCTGTCTATCCCGACCCGCTCGACCCGCTAGCGCACGATCCACGCCGTATCCCCCGTGGATTGGAAACAACTTGCTTGAAACAACTTGCCTTTGGCGCGCGGGCTAACTCGCCCGCGCACCTCGCAAAGTTGTTTTTTCAAGTTGTTAAGGTTGTTTCCAATTCTCAATACGCTCGGGTGAATAACGGAGGTGAGCCCCATCACCGGAAAAGGACCATTGTGCCGGAATCGGAGGCCACGGCGTAGAGCATGCCGTCGACGACCTTCAGCTTCACAGACTTGACGTCGTCGCCGCCGTTGAGTACCTTCAAGCTACCGGGCACCGACATCGTACCGGAGACTGCTGCCAGTGGAATGGACGTGCCGTATGGCAACGAATCCCCTGCAGAGAGGCCGAGGTCGAGCTTCGCCCCCGCAGCCACCTCAAGGTCGCCGTCCACGTTCATGAACAGGTCGCGCGAGAGGTCCGCCACGAGCGCGCCCGCCACGCGGAGCGTGCCGTTCTGGACGAGACCGCGCAGATTGATCTCGCCCACGATGCGCGTGCCGCCCGCGCAGTCGAGGACACCGCTCGGCGTCACCACCACGCGACCGGAGAGCGCCTCGTCCGCCGTCGCCTGCAGCACACCGCCCGCGATCGTGGTCGGCCCTGTGAACGTGTTCGCGCCGGAGAGGACGAGCGTGCCCGGCCCGACCTTTGTGAGGCCGCCGTCCGGCGCGCCGTTGAGGAGCGCGTCGGTCGTCAGCGCCTGGGAGATCGTGTAGGTCACGCCGGCGGGCACCAAGATCGTCGCGCCGTTCGTGGAGACGTACGCGCCGTCGAGCGCCGGCAGCGTGCCGCTCTCCTTCAGGCCGAGCGTGCCGCCGTTGAATGTGACGTACGCCTTGCCGTTGTTATGCGAGATGGCCTTCGTGCTGATCGATCCACCGTTCAGGAACAGGCGTCCCGTGCTGTTCTTGTCGTTGCAAAGCGAAAGCATGCTGGTGACGTCCACCGTGCCGCCGTTCATGTGCAGATATCCGTCCGTCGCTTTGTAGTCCGTGCCGGTGCCCGCCGCCGTCAGGTACACGAGGTACAGCGACGTGCCCACCTTCAGCGTGCCGCCGTTCATGTAGAGGTAGGAGCCGATATCCGCGTTGCGCATCCGCTGGTAACCGAGCATGAGCGCCTCCGTCGTTGTGACTTCGCCGCCGTTGATCTCCAGAATGCCCGTGGATTTCATCGCATTGCTGCCGCTTTGGCTGAAGCGGATCCAGGTTGCGTTCACCGTGCCGCCGTTCACCGTGAACTTGCCCGTGCAGACCGCGGTCGCCGATCCATGATAGTAGTTGATGTAGCAGGATCCGAGCGTCATCGTGCCGTTGTTCATCACGTATTCGCAGTTCTTGCCGTTCACCGTGTCCACGCCCACGCAGAAGTCGGAGCAGATGAAGTTCGGCGCGTCGTTCGGGTCGCCCGCGGTGCCCTGGATCACGCGCCCCTCGGACACGTTGAACCGGCGGAACGTCGCAACGGGGCCGTCGCCGTTCGCCCGGACGTAGGTCTCGTTCTGGGAGCCGCGGTTTATCGCGCCATTGCCGCCCTTGAACGTGCCGTTGCCCTTGAGAATCAGGTCACCCGCGCCGATCTTCGAGAAGGCGGTCGCCGTGGCGTTGGTCGTCATCGAAAGAAGCGTGAGGTCGCGGTCCACGTCCAGGACGCTGCACTTGTTGGCGGTGAGGCCGTAAAGGTAGATTCCCGGCAGCGTCTCGCCCGTGCCCGTGTACTTCAGCGTGCCGCCGGCGAGCCTCAGGGCGGACGGACCGGTGATGCCGGCCACGGTCGGGAGGATCATCCGGCCGGAGCGGATGACCAGGTTCGCGATGTTGGTAACCATCCCGAACTCCACCGTGCCACCGCCCGTCGGCTCGGCGTAGTTCACGCCCAGGAGTGCGCCGCCTCCGTCGACCGTTCCGGCGAATGTCGTCTTCGCGCCGGTTGCCGTCTGCACCAGCGTGCGCTGACGGATCCCGACGTCGCACGCAAACGTGTTCGTGCCGCTGTTCGCGTAGATCGCCGCCGTGCTCTTGCTTCCCGTCGAGACGGTGAGCGGCGAACCGGACAGGCGGTAGCCGTTCTTCGCGGACGACGCGGCGAGCGTGAGGCCCCGCACCGTGACCGGCGCGTCGAGCGCCACGGGCACGTTCGCGGCCTTGGCCGGACGGAACACGGCGTCCGCGTCCGTCCCCTCCGGCGGGTCGAACCCGTTCCAGTTCGCCGCCGTGCTCCAGTCGCCGCCCGACGTGACGGCGCTCCACTCGCGCGCCCCCTCGCCGGCGCCGTCGTAGCCGGCGGACTCCGAGGTGACGGTGCAGACGAGCGCGTGCCAGCCGGGGTAGTTCGGCTCGTTGTCCGGCAGCGTGACCTCCTTGTATGTCGCCGCGAGCGCGCCGTCGTACCGGCCCGTCGTGAACTTCGACACGTCGAGCGAGATCTCCGCCCGGTAGACGAGCGCCGTGTAGGTGCCCGCCACCACGCCCGGCATCGCGCGCGAGTTGTCCGTGTGCGTCGTCACGGCCACGGGGCCGTTCACCGCGAGGTCGCCCGTCACGGCGAACGCGTAGTTCGTGCGCGCGGAGTTCACGGTGCCGTTGAAGAGGTCGAGGTAGACGATTCCGTCCTCGCCCGCCTTGCCAAGCGTGAGGTTCTTGATCGGCGCGCCCGTCCGCTTCGCGTAAAGGACGTTGTACTGCTGGAGCGTGCCGCCCGGCTCCACCACCACGGTCGCATTCGAGAAGGCCGTCGTAAGCGGGATGAGCGTGGAGCCTTCCGACGCCGTGATCGCGCCGGTGATCGTGCTGTTCGCGAACACGGTGCCGAAGGCGACGCGCCCGCCGCCGACCACGGTGATGCCGAAGTCCGTCCGTTCCGACTCGGGATCGGCCAGGATCGGCTTGTTGACGTACGTCCAGTAGTAGCGCGGCGTGCCGAGCCCCTCGTTCGCCGACGTGTCGAACACGAGGTCGTCCGCGAGGAACATCCGCCAGCCCGTGTTGTTGTTCAACGTCGTATTGCCCGTCGCCGATGTCCAGCCGCTGTAGCGTCCGCCCCTGAAGTAGATCGCCGCCGTGTTGCTCGTGCAGGAGGAGGCGGAGATCGTCCCGGTTTGGTAGACCGCGCCCGTGTACACGTTGATCGTCACCGGCGCGTTGTTGTAGAACGTCGTCGTGCCGTTGACGGCCAGCGTGCCGCCGTTGAGGTCCATCACGAGCTCGCCCACGTGGCGCGTGGCGTTGGAGCCGGCCTTCGACGCCACCGTCATCGAGGTGGAGGTCACCGCGCCACCGTCCTGCGTCCATGTGGTGAGCAGGTTCGTGGTGACGGACGGATAGCTGTTCAGGCGCAAGTCGCCGTTCACGTTCACGGTTCCGCCGTGGATGGCGATCTCGGGGCGGATGTTCTGGAGATACGCGCCATCCCAGGCCGTGGAGATGCCCGCGCAGGAGACCGTGCCGCCGTTCATCTCGAAGCGCGGTACGAGGGCGTCCTCGCGCGCGTCGCCCGTCACGTTCGTGTTGCCCGCGTAGTAGCCGAGCTCGATGATGCCGAGCGTGTAGGTGCCGTTGTTCATGACGAGCTCGCCCGCCGTCTCGCACCGCCCGTTCGTCTCGGACGCCGTGCAACCGCCGATGTCGGTTTCGCCGGACTGGGAAACCGTGGGCGCGTCCGCGTCGTCGCCAACCGTGCCGATCACAAGGCGCCCGTTCGCGAGCGTGACCGACTGGAGCGTGTCCACGGGCGAGTCGCCGTACGCGCCGATGCCGTTTTTCGAACCGGCGCTCTTGTTGCTGTTGCCCAGCTCGAACGTCCCGTTCCCCTTCAGGACGAGGTCGCCGCCGCCCGTCTTGAAGAACGCCGACGTGCCGCCGCGCGCCATGGAGAGGAGCGTGAGGTCGTGCTCGACGTCAAGGATCGCCGCCTTGGCGGAACCCGCGTTGATCGTGAGGCCGGGAACCGTCTCGCCCGTGCCGGTGTACTTCAGCGTACCGGGTCCGATTACGAGGTCGTCCGCGCCGCGCACGAACGCGAGCGAGCCGAGCTCCGTGGTGCCGCTGCCCGTCGTGAGCGGTCCCGTGAAACCGCTGCCGACATTCGCGAGCGTGACATGGCCGCCCCCGGTCGCGGCAGGGTTCACCTTGACGGGCCATGTCCCGGCGAACGTACTGGACACCGTGTGCGACGCGCCGCCAAGCGAGGTGATCTGCGCTCCCGCCGTGCCGTTGTCGAGCGTGAGCGTCCCGCCGGAGATCGTGTAGTCCCCCGTGCCCGTGAACGCGAGCCCGCCTACCGTGACATTCGCGTCCGCACCGATCGACACCGTGCGCGCGACGCCTTCCTCGAGGTCGGGGAACGTGGCCGTGGCACCGGCGGCGTCGAGCGCCGCGCCGTCCTCCCAGTTCCCGCCCGTCGCCCAGAGGCCGTCGAGCGTCCCGTTCGTCCACGTGCCGGCCGTCTGTTCGCGCGTGACGACGGGATCGGGCGCGGGGAACGCGACGGCGAGCCGCAGTTCCGCCGCGTCGGCGCTCTCGACGACGGAGAACACGGCCGACGTCGCCGTGGACGGCGAGACGAGCGACACGCGCGTCGCAAGCTCCTCGAGCGCCGCCTTGTCCGCGAGCGGCACGGAGAGGACGGGATACGTCCCGTCCGTCTTCAGGGCCGCCGTGTTGCCATCCGGT
>CACXPT010000025.1 GCA_902769585.1 uncultured bacterium | reverse complement strand
CACCAGTTCTCGTCCACGCTCTTCTGCGTGCCGTCGAAGAGGACGATCGCGTCGGACGGCGGCTTGCCCTCCGGCGTCTCCACCTGCTTGGGGTAGGGACGGTTGAGGTCGTGCACCGCCCAGGCGTGCTTGGCGTCGGGCGTGTCTCCGTACAGGCCGAATATACCACGCTCCGCCGCGCCGGCGCACAGCGCCACGCCGCAGAGCCCTGCGATGAGTGTAAGCTTGTCCATGCACCAATTATACCACAATCCGCATCCGCCTTGCATCGGGCGGGAAAAAGGGTATAATATCGCCTCCAAATCTGAACAAGCACAAGGAAGCACAATGGAAAAGAAGAACCATCTGTTCAAGGCCGAGATCAAGGAGATACTCGATCTCGTGGTGAATTCGCTCTACTCGAAGAAGGAGATATTCCTGCGCGAGCTGCTGTCCAACGCATCCGACGCCATCGACCGCGCGAAGTACCAGGGCCTCACGCAGCCCGAGCTGGTGGCCGACAACCCGACCTGGCAGATCGACATTGTCGCCGACAAGGACGCCAAGACCCTCATGATCTCCGACAACGGATCCGGCATGAACGCCGAGGATCTCGAGAAGAACCTCGGCGTGATCGCCTCCTCCGGCACCAAGGCGTTCCGCGCCGCGCTCAAGGAGAAGGGCGGCGCCAACCTGCCCGAGCTGATCGGACAGTTCGGCGTCGGCTTCTACGCGGCGTTCATGGTGGCGGACAGGGTGCGCGTCGTCTCGAAGAAGCGCGGCGAGGACGCCGCCTACCAGTGGGAGAGCGACGGCACGGGCTCGTACTCCGTGGAGGACGGCGCGCGCGACGCGTGCGGCACGAGCGTGATGCTGCACCTGCGCCCGGAGTTCGAGGAGTACCTCGACGAGTGGCGCATCAGCGAGCTCGTGAAGAGCTACTCGGACTTCATCGCCTACCCGATCTACTTCAAGGGCCTGCCCGAGAAGAAGGACGACGACAAGAAGGACGACGAGAAGAAGGCACCGGAAGCCCCCAAGCCACTCAACACGATGGTCGCCCTCTGGAAGCGTCCGAAGAAGGACGTGAAGCCGGAGGAGTACACCGAGTTCTACCGCCATCTCACGCACGACTACGACGAGCCGATCGAGACGATCCACTTCTCCGGCGAGGGGCAGGTGGAGTTCAAGGCGCTCCTCTTCCTGCCGAAGAGGGCGGGGATGGACATCTACATGCCGCAGACCAAGCGCGGCCTTTCGCTCTACGTGCGCAACGTCTTCATCGGCAACGACTTCGAGATGCTGCTCCCGGAGTACCTGCGCTTCACGAAGGGCGTTGTGGACTCGTCCGACCTGCCGCTCAACGTCAGCCGCGAGATGCTGCAGGACGACGCCGTTATCCGCAAGATCAAGGCGGCCGTCACCTCGAAGATCCTCTCGACTCTCCAGGAGATGAAGGACAAGAAGGCCGACAAGTACAAGGAGTTCTACGAGGCCTTCGGCCGCATCGTGAAGGAGGGCATCCACACCGACTGGGAGAACGCCGACCGCATCAAGAAGCTGGTGCTCTATCCGAGCGCGAAGACGGAAGAGGGCAAGATGATCTCCCTCGACGAGTACGTGAAGGCGATGCCGAAGGACCAGAAGGACATCTACTACCTCGCCGCCGAGCGCCTGGAGGAGGCGCGCCACTCGCCGCAGATCGAGCAGGCGCTCAAGCACGGCTGCGACGTGCTGTTCTTCGTCGATCCCGTGGACGAGTGGCTTGTTGATTCCTTCCGCGAGTACGAGGGCAAGAAGCTCGTGGACATCGCGAAGGGCGACGTGCAGTTCGGCAGCGAGGAGGAGCAGAAGGCGGAGAAGGAGGCGAACGAGAAGGCGTCTGCCGACCTCAAGCCGTTCCTCGACGCGGTGAAGGAGCAGCTGAAGGAGCAGGTGGCGGACGTGCGCGTCTCCACGCGCCTGGCGGATTCTCCGTGCTGCCTGGTTGCCGGCGAGCACGCGATGAGCGCGTCGATGGAGCGGATGCTCCGCGCGATGAAGCAGGACGTCCCGCACGAGAAGCGCACGCTGGAGATCAACGCCGTGCATCCGCTCGTTGAGAAGATGAAGGGACTTTCCGGGGACGAGCTGAAGGACGCGGTGGAGTTGCTCTACGATCAGGCGCTGATCGCGGAAGGTTCGGCCATCCCCGATCCTGGACGGTTCACGAAGCTTCTGACGACGCTCATGCTGAAGTAGTAGACTGATGAAGGGGAGCGTTCTCGTCACGGGCGGCGCGCGCCGCATCGGCCTTGCGATATGCGAGGAGCTGTCGGCGTGCGGCTGGAACGTGCTGTCGCATTCCCGCGATCCGGAAAATCCTCTTGCATCGGATTTCGCAAGATGCGATGCAGCCGCAGATCGGCTTTTCGCCGTCGCGCTCAAGGTTGCTCCTGATCTCTGCGCTATCGTGAACAACGCAGCCGTATTCTCCAAGGCGGCCGATTTGCCGCCGGATGAGTCAAAAGCACTCTGGTCTGTGAACGTGGCGGTGCCGGTCCGGTTGACGGAGCTGCTTGCGGCGCACCTCGCGAAGCGACATTCTGTTGGTGCCGCAGTCCACCTGCTCGATACGCGCATCCTTAAGGACTTTAACGTGTTTAAGGGCCTTAAGGGATTTGATGGCTCTAAAGGCCTTAACGACCTTAAGAGTCTTGCTCCTTATGCCGCCAGCAAGCTGGCGCTGGCGCGGGCCACGGTGGATCAGGCGCGCCGCCTTGCTCCAACGCTGCGCGTCAATGGCGTGGCACCTGGGCCGGTTTTGCCGCCAACGGACCCTGCCAACCGCGAGAAGGGCGGCGACATCCTCCTGCCGCGCCGTCCGACGCCGTCCGACGTGGCGTCCGCTGTCGCGTTTCTCCTTGAGGCCGATGCCGTGACAGGGCAGGTGCTTGCTGTAGACTCCGGCCAGAGCCTGGCCCGATTGCCAGTTGACGTTTCAACGTCTGTGCTGTAGAATCATCCGCAAACAAAGGACAATCAGACATGAAGAAACTTATGACACTTGCGGCCGTCATGGCTGCCATTGCGATGCATGCGGCGTTGACGCCGGCGACGCTGTTCAGCGACCATTGCGTGCTGCAGCGCGGCAAGAAGGTTCCCGTATGGGGCAAGGCGGATCCGAACGCGACCGTCACGGTGGAGTTCGCCGGCCAGAAGAAGCAGGCGAAGGCGGACGCGGCCGGATGCTGGCGGGTCGATCTCGATCCTCTCGAGGTGTCGTGCGATCCGCGCGAGATGCGGATCGCCGCCGACGGGGCGGCGCACGAGGAGGTCGTGCTTAAGGACGTGCTGGTTGGCGTCGTGTGGCTCTGCGGCGGGCAGTCGAACATGACGTTCGCGATGTGGCCTGAACCGAGGATCGGCACGCACGCCGGACGCGAGATGAACGGATACTACGACATCATGCTCACGGACGCGCCGCTCGTTCGCGGCGTGAACATGCCCCAGTGCTGGAGCGCGGAGGAAAAGGACCACGCCAAGCTCAAGTGGTTTGCGTTCACCCCGGAGAATGCAAGGGACGCCATGGTGTTCTCGGGCGCGGCCTGGCACTTCGCTGTCCGTCTCAACCAGGCGCTGAAGATTCCCGTGGGCGTTATCGAGTCCGCATGGGGCGGCAGCTGCATCGAGACGTGGATTCCGCCTGACGGTTACCTTGCGAGCGAGAACTTCAAGGGACTCGCCACGCGCAAGATCGCCACCGAGGCGACCCCGGAACAGGTCGCACAGGCAAAGAAGTCCGGCAGGAAGCCTTCGCTGCACCAGCAGCCCAGGGCCTGCTGGAATGCGATGATCTATCCGCTGGCGCCTTACGGAATCGAGGGCGCGATCTGGTATCAGGGCTGCACCAACCGCGGGAAGTGGAAAGAGTACTACGAGATGCTGACCGCGCTGAGGACTGGCTGGTCCAAGCGTTTCGAAGTGGCCGACATGCCTTTCTTCCTCTGCCAGATCACGCCGTATGGCTACGGCTTCAAGACGGAAGAGGCGGATCCCGGAGAAGTGCAGATCCGCGAGGAGATGGAGCGCTTCGGACGCTCCAACGGCAACAACGTCGGCTGCGCGATCCTTTCGGACATCGGCGAGCTCGACTGCATCCATCCCGGCGACAAGCGCACGGTCGGCACGCGACTTGCGGCGCTCGCGCTGAACAGGATATACGGCAAGAAGAACCTTAAGTGCGACGCGCCCGTGTTCGACAAGGCGGTTCTTTCCGCCGACGGGAAGCGCGTAACGCTCTCGTTCCACAATGTCGACGGCTGGTGCATGAAGGGGACGTATGAGCCGAGATTCGAGCTGGCGGGGACCAATGGCGTGTATGCCGCCGTCAAGAGCGTCATCAAGTCCAACGTCAAGACTATCGATCTGGTGGTGCCGGATGGCATGAAGCCGAACGGCGTGGCCTACATGCGCAGGAGCTGCGTGCACGGATTCCTGAAGAACGAGGCGGGGCTCCCGCTCGGGCCGTTCCGCGGACAGGTCGGCAGCGCCTCGAAGTAGCGACATGGCAGAAGCCGCACCAGAAAAGATATTCAGCGTCGGGAAACTGACCCTCTCCATACGCAAGAACCTGCTCGCCAACAACGCGAAGCTCGCCGGCGTGTGGATCGAGGGGGAGGTGAGCGGCCTCAAGACCTACTCCTCGGGGCATCGCTACTTCACGCTGAAGGATAAGGACGCGCAGATTTCCTGCGTGCTGTTCTCGTTCCGCGTGACCGGATGCGACGAGGGCTTCCGCGCGAAACTCGCGGAAGGGGACGAGGCGCCGAACGGCCTGAAGGTGCAGGTGACGGGTGAACTTGATCTCAACATGTCGCGCGGTCAGTACTCGTTCAAGGTGACGCGCGTGCGTCTCGCCGGCCTGGGCGACCGCATGGCCCAGTACAACGCGCTAAAGTCGAAGCTGGAAGCGGAGGGTCTGAACAAGCTCGACCATCCGGAGCTTCGGCGTCCGTTGCCGTTCCTTCCTCACCGCATCGGGATCGTCACGTCTTCCGCAGGTGCCGTGATCCACGACATGTGCAACGTCCTCACGCGCCGGTTCCCGAACATCGAGATACGTCTCTTCCCCGTGAAGGTGCAGGGGGATGGCGCGGCAAACGAGATCGTGGGCGGCATCCGGTACTTCCAGACCAGCGCCTGGCGGCCCGACGTGCTCATCGTCGGACGCGGCGGCGGTTCGGTGGAGGACCTGTGGGCGTTCAACGAGGAGCCTGTGGTACGGGCGGTGGCGGAATCCGCCGTGCCGGTCATCTCCGCGGTGGGGCACGAGTCGGACACCACGCTATGCGACCACGTGGCGGACCTTCGCGCGGGCACGCCCTCGATTGCCGCCGAGCGGGCCGTTCCGGTGAAGGCGGAGCTTGCGGCCCAGCTGGCAGACCTTGCCGCGCGCCTCTCCCGCGCGCCTCGGCAGCATGCGGAGGGGCAGGTCCAGCAGCTCGACTACCTTTCGCTGCGGCTCGGCAAGGCGCTGGAGGGCGTTGCCGCGCGCGCGGAGCGGCGTCTGCGCGATGCGTCTGCCCGCCTCGCGCCGGCGCTGAAGGAGACGGTCGCGCGCATGGAAATGCGCGTTCAGCGGGCGGCGTTGCGGCTGGAGCAGCCAATCCCCACGGCGCTGCACCGAGCAGAGGGCGCGCTGCGCGAGCAGGCGGCGAGGCTGGACCTGCTCAACCCATACGCCGTGCTGACGCGCGGCTACTCGATCACGACGGACGCAGACGGGCACGTGGTCAGAAGCGCGAACGCCGTGAGGCCCGGCGACAGGCTCACGACGCGCCTGGCTGAAGGGGAGGTTGCATCCGTCGCCGTCTAGTAGTATAATTGAAAACCAATGTTCAACCTGTTTGGCAGAAACGAAAAACCTAGGTTCCCGTTCGCGTCGGCGACGGTGACCGATCGTGGCTTTGTCCGGAAGGCGAACGAGGACAGTCTGCTGTGCAGGGACGAGGACGGGTTCTTCTGCGTGTCGGACGGCATGGGCGGCGGCGAGGGCGGTGCGCTGGCAAGCCGGTGGATATGCGACTCCTTTGCCGTGGTGATGGACGCGGAGAAGGATTCCGCCTACGAGATCAAGCAGTTTGCGCTCGTCAAGGAGATTCAGCGCGTCAACGACCGGATACGTGCGTATGCCCGCGAAAACGGCTATCGGATGATGGGCGCCACCCTTGCGCTGATGCTTGTGGACGTGGCGAATCCCGCAAGGGCGCTCATCTGCTACGCGGGCGACAGCCGCATCTACCGCCTGCGCGGCGGCGAGCTGAAGCAGCTCACGCGCGACCATACGGTCGGGAACGAGCTGGGGAGAGCGCTCTCCGAGAATGCCGCCGCGCGTGCGGCCGACCTGCAGAGTCGCCGCAACCCGCTCACGCACATTCTCACTCGCGCCATCGGCACGGAACTGCGCGCCCGTCCGGACTTGTCCGAGACGGATGTCAAGCGAGGAGACCGTTTCCTGTTCTGTTCAGATGGCGTGCACGACATGCTGGAGGACGCCGAGATCGCCTCCCTGTTGAAGGGCGCATCCGCGCCGTCGGCAGCCATCACTAGCTTGTCTGCGGCTGTTCGGAACGCCGGTGCGGCCGACAACTTCACGATGATATGCGCATTCGCATGACGGGGGACGATGCCTGAGACGGCAGCTCGATAGGCGAGCGAAAAATATTTTCAGGAAGACGTCAGATTCGCTTGTCGTCATCTCCTTACCCGTATGTGCGACCTGCACGTAAACGAAAGTGAAGGTGAATCATGAACAAGACGACAAAGACACTCCTGGCCCTCATGGGCGCAATCGCATTCGCTGGCACGGCAATCGCTGCTCCAGGCTTTGCCCATGCGCCGATGGGCGGTATCGGTCATCACTTTCATGGTGGCCGTCATTGGGGCGGGCCTCCTCCGCGCCACCACCACCACTACGGACGGCCTTGGGGCTACGCCCCCCCGCCTCCGCCTCCGCCGCGGTACTGGGGATATTCCCTGCCTCCTCCTCCGCCCCCTCCTCCGCCTCGGTTCTGGTGGTGACGGATCAATGGACGGATGTTGCCTTAGCCGCGCAAGTCGATGGACTTGCCGGCTGAGGCATCTGCCGCGACAGGCTGGCAACGGCCGTAGATGCGCGCAAGCGAGTCCACGCACCGGGCCGTTCCCCGCCAGAAAGGAATCGGGCCGAGACGCTTGAGGATTGAGGATTGGAGATTGGAGATTGAAGATTGAGGATTGAGGATTGGAGATTGGAGATTGGAGATTGAGGATTGTGGATTGCACGAATCAATCTTCATTCCTAAATCCTCAATCTTCAATCTACAATCTACAATCTTCAATACCAGGTCTTCCACCTCTATGCCGCGTAGCGAGAGGAGGGTGGAAGGGCGCTGTGCGATCTCTTCGCCAAGCAGCAGCAGAACGGCGACGAGGTGCTTGCATGGGCGCGCCCAGTCCGGGCATGAGCAGTGCATCTTGACGTCGTAGACGGGTTTCGCTGGCACGTCAAGGACGCCGCGCACTGCCAGAGGTTCGGCCTGCGGGAAGAGGGGAATGCCTTCGGCGCGGAAGAGGGACTCGATCTCGGTTGGCAGGTCGTCGGTCAGGAGACGGCCAAGCGTCATCGGTTCCGCGGCGATAGCGTCGGCAATCCGTTCGCGCGCCATCGAGTCGGGCGTCGTGAAGTCGAGCGTGAGGCGGTATGGGTCTTCGCGCGAGCCGACGACTGTCGCTTCCACGTGCGGACCTTCCAGCACCAATTCGGTCACCTGTCCCGCAACGGCATATTGCCGCCCTCGCCCGAAGCGCGGACCCAGGCGCATCGCCTCCAGCGAGGCGATCCACCTGCGCGCCCACCAGACGGTGCGCGCGAGCGTGCGCAAATCCTGCGCACGGATACCGTGCGCGCCTCTCGCCACTCTCAGCGGATATCGTTTCTTGCTCACCGAAAGGTATGATAACAGAATTCCGTCATGCAGGCAACGCGAAGCGATTTGACTTTTCGATCGTGTGAACCTTTGGGTGCTGAATGGCGTTTAATTTAAACGTATCAGACAATCAAGGACGAGAAGATGGATGCATTGAAGGCGACAGGGTTGGCGCACGCGTACGGCAAGGGCGCGGCGCGGACGGACGTGCTGAAGGATTTCGACCTCGCGCTCGCGCCGGGCGCGTTCGAGGCGCTCATGGGGCCGAGCGGCAGCGGGAAGTCAACCTTCCTGCATCTCGCCGCCGGACTGATCACCCCGTCCGCCGGACGCATCGAGATCGGCGGCACCGACGTGACGGCGCTCTCCGACAGCGCCGCCGCAAAGTTCCGCCGCCGGCATGTGGGCGTGGTGTTCCAGAGCTTCAACCTGCTCGACGCCCTTACCGTGGCCGAGAACATCGTCCTGCCGGTAAAGCTCGACCATGGCCGAGCAGATCCTGCACGCCTCGCCGCACTCGTGAAGAAGCTTGGCCTCGACGGCAAGGAGAACCGCCGTCCGCCCGAGCTCTCCGGCGGGGAACGCCAGCGCGTTGCCATCGCCCGCGCGCTCTTCGCGGAGCCGGACGTGATTCTCGCCGACGAGCCGACGGGCAACCTGGACGTGGCCGCATCGCGCAGCCTTTGCGCGCTGTTGGCCGAGTTGAACGCCGACGAGAAGAGCGCCATCCTGCTCGTGACGCATGACCCTGTGGTGGCCGCCGCCGCTTCGAAGGTCCACTTCCTGAAGGACGGCCGCATCGCCGCCTCGTGCGATACGGAGGGAGAGGCTGAGAAGGTGGCCAGAAAGTATCTGGAAGTGTACGGGTGAAAGGTGAAGGGTGAAAGGTGAAGGGTGAAAGGTGAAGGGTTATGCTTGGGAATCTGATTAGGAGAGGCGGGAAGGTGCGGTTCGCGTGCGCGGCGGCGGGCGTGGCGGTTGCCGCAGGGGCGGTGGTGTTCATGTTCTCGCTTACGGCCACGAACCGTGCGCAGGCGCCTGCATTGGCGGCGCGCGCCGCAGCCCCGTGGGCGGCGTGGCGCTTCGACTGGCCCATGGGTCCGCGCGGTGGGTTTAAGGAGTCTAAGGTCATTAAGGAGTCTAAGGGGTTTAAAGAATCTAAGGTTGGTAAGGAGTCTAAGGGGGTTAAGGAGTTTAAGGAGTCTAAGGGGGTTAAGGAGTTTAAGGGGTCTAAGGTCATTAAGGAGTCTAAGGGGTTTAAGGACTCCAAGGGCCTTAAAGACCCTAAAGACCTTAAAGACCTTAAGGCCGACCTGACCTTGCAATTGATTGGCGCGACGATTGACCTGCGCCCTGGCGGGCGCGTCCTCCAAGGTCCGCCAATGCGGGCCGTTCTTGCCCTGGCACCGGCCGAGACCCCATACGGCTGCACGAAGCTTGCCGAAGGGCGGTGGATCGAACCCGCCGCCACGAACCGCGAGATGGTCTGCACGCGCAATACGCTCGTGCGGTTCGGACGGGGCAAGCCGCCGCCGCTGGGAAGCGCCGTGAAGTTCGTCGGCATGAGAGGGACGATGACGGCGAAGGTGGTCGGCTACCTTGACGACGCAAAGCTGCCGATGGGGTGGCCGGGCGTGTTCGTGAACAAGGCGGCTTTCGATGCCTTTGCAGACGAGCCGCACGGCACTTTGGCCTTGTATAAGGAAGGGAGTGAAAATCTTGCGGATTCTCGGTCGCAACAAGTTGCGCACCTCCCAGGGGAGGGACGCAATTTATTGCGTCCGTCTCGCGAGGGAGATGGCGAGCTGCTGACGCCGACGTCGGAATCCGTGGTGCGCGGATTCACGGGCGACGAGCAGCGGCGGATGGATTATGCGAGGCCGCTTCTCCTTGCAGGGGCCATCCTTCTGGCGCTCTGCCTGCTCGTCAATTCGCTGCTGCTCTCCGTGGAGGCGAACCGCCGTCCGCTCGCCATCCTGCGCACGGTCGGCATCACGCGCAGCGGCGTGGTGCGGCTCGTGACGGCGGAATCGCTGGCGGCGACGATAGTTGGACTGCTTGCGGGCTGTGGCGTCGCGCTGGGTGCGCTTGCGATATACGTGGCGGCTGATCCCGTGGCGTTCCCTACGGGACCATCCGTCGACTGCGGGACGATCCTCGTGGTGTGCGTCCTCGCGATCGTTGTGGCGTTCGTGGCGGTGCTGTTCGCGCTGTGGCCGGCCTTGGCGGTGCGTCCGCTCGACGCCTGCGAGGAGCGTCCTCGCCGCCGTCGGCGCGGCATGGCGATCGCGTTCGCGTGCGGGTTCGCGGCGTTCGTTGCGGTGGAGGTGTGGGGCGCGTCGCTCATGCGCGCGTTTGTGCCGTCTCCGGAGTGGCCGGATGCCATCGTCTCGATACTGCCGGACGGCGCAAGTGCCTTCGACGTCGAAAAGATGCGAAGCCTGCCGGGCGTGAAGCGCATCTCCGAGCTTTATCCGCTCCAGCTCAACTTCGATCCGGAGGAGCCGATGGAGATGCCGGGAGGCGGTCGCGCAGGAGCGCGACCCTCCCGAGGCGGTTTCGGTCCGAAGCCGTGCCGCAACGCGCTCTTCCTGGCGGCGGAGTGGCTGCCGGAATTCCGTTTCCTGGAGGGAACGCACGAGGAGTGTGAGAAGGCGATCCTCTCTTCGGATGCCTGCGTGATCACGGAGATGATGTCGCGTGCGCGGAAGCTTCACAAGGGCGACAAGCTGCGCGTGGCGATGGGCGGACGCGGACCGAAGACGCCCGTTGAGCTGCCGATCGCCGGGGTGGTGGACCTCAACTGGCACATGGTGACGAGCCGCGGGCTCGTGCGCGGGATGAACAGGATGCCCGTGATGACGGACGGTCCGGTGTTCGTGTCGCTCGACACCATCGAGTCGCTCGACGCGCGGCCGACCGAGATGGTGCCGATGACGCACCTGTGGGTGGAGTACGAGCCGAAGTTCCTGGCGGAGAAGGGCGTGTTCCCTGCAGGGCGCGAGGTGGAGAAGTCGATCGCCGACGCGCTAGGCAATCCAGTGGAGTCGACCGTGCGCCTGCATGCGCGCGACGAGATCGCGGACGGGACGCTAGCGCACGGTTCGGACCTCATCGGGCAGGCGGCGCGGGTGCCGTTCGTGTTCCTTCTCGTGCTCGCGTTCGGGTTCGTCGCCATGCTCGTGGCGGACGCCGACGCGGCCAAGCGCGAGTTCGCTGTCCTTCGCGCAGTGGGTGCCACGCGTGGCCAGCTGACCGCGCGGCTTGCGCGCGGCGCATTGCGAACTGCCGCGTGGGGAATAGTGTTCGGATTGCCTGTCGGGGCGCTTGTGGGGTGGCTGTTCGCCATCAAGACCGGGTCCGTGTGGCCTGGCCTCCCGCACTACTTCGTGGTCCCGTGGCAGGTACTGGCGGAAGGAACGCTCGGCGCGCTCGCGTTCGTCCTCCTCGTGGCTGTGCCGACTTCGCTCGCGCTCGTTGCGCGCGCGATCCGCGGCGGCATGGGGCGCTAGTCCCCTGGCTCGGCTGGATGGCGGCTTTCGCATTGGGCGGCAATGTGGTATGATATTCCCGCGAAAGGAATAATAGCATGAGCCGAGAGATCGCATGGAAGGCGTCGCTGGGCGTCGTTGGGTTGTTTATTGCGTCTGCGGTTGCAGCAGGCGATGTGGTGTCAGCCGCAGGCATAGCTGGCGACGGAACCGTCCCGTGCTCCGACGCCATCCAGCGCTTGATCGACCAGAACCCCAACCGGGAGATTTTCTTCCCCGACGGCACCTACCTCCTCGACAAGCCGATCTGCACGCCCGCGCACCCGGAGAAGAGCGTGGCCCTGCGCCTCTCGACCTACGCGAAGTTCAAGGCCGCGCCGGGGTGGACAAACACGGAGGCGATGGTGCGCCTCGGCGGCATCCATCCGGCGAACAACATCATGCTGCCGGGCAGCTGGTACTGGCTCAAGGGCGGCATCATCGACGGTAGCGGCGTCGCGAAGGGCGTGTCGATCGACGGCGGACGCGAGACGCTCGTCGCGGACGTCTCGATGAAGGGAGTGCTCGTGGGCCTCCACATCAAGCGCGGGGCGAACAGCGGCTCGTCCGACTCCGACATCCGCAACGTCAACATCGTAGGCAACAACGCGACGAACTCGATCGGCGTCCTGATCGACGGCTACGACAACACGCTCGCGAACATGCGCATCTACGCCGTCATAAAGGGCGTGGTGGTCAACAGCGGCGGCAACTGCCTCCGCGACATCCATCCGCTCGTCGCGATGAAGAGGGAAAAGGGATTCTACGACAGCACCATCGGATTCGAGATCAACGCCCTGCACAACTGGATGGACTTCTGCTACAGCGACCAGTTCTGCACGGGCTTCAAGTTCGGTCCGCGCGGCGGCGGCGTGCTGGACAAGTGCTTCTGCTATTGGTATCTGTCGAAGCCGGGGATGCGCCACGTCGGCTTCTCGTCGGTCGGGAAGTTCAACGCCAAGGTGCAGAGTCCGACGGTGGTGTTCCGGAACAATGGCTCGACGAACTGCCTCGTGGAGGTGGGCGCACCGGACGGCAAGGGCTACATCAAGGACGCCGACTGCCAGAACGTCAACGATCCCCGCGATGCCTCCGCGCAGTACCGGAAAGAGTGATGCCTAGAAATCTACAACGGAGAAGACAGTGGCGCTGACGAGACGAGTTTTTCTTGCGGGTGCGGGCGCTACGTGTTTTGGTGCAGCCGCCGAGACGGCGGCTCTCCATGCAACGGCTCCCAATTCGGTGGCTCCCCGTATGGAGAGCCGCCATCTTGGCGGCGACGGACACGACCCGAACCTGATGGTGTTCCTTTCGGACATCCACCAGCACGACAACACGGTGCGGTGGAAGAATGGCCCGACGCAGGCGAACGTGGTGCTGCCGCAACTGGTGAAGGAGATTCTGACGCTCCGTCCGCTGCCGGCGCATGCGGTCGTGTTTGGCGACTTTTCGGCGTCGTGCGGTTGGATCGAGGACTTCCGCCTTGCCGCCGCGGCGCTGAAGCCGCTTTCCGACGCTGGCATAACGCTGGCGCTCGGCATGGGCAACCACGACAACCGTCAGAGCTTCATGCAGGTTTTCCCCGATTACAAGAAACGGTGTCTCGTGCCGGGGCGTATCGTCTCGAATGTCTCAACGCCGAACGCCGACCTGATTCTTCTCGATACGCTCAAGTCGCGCGATGGCGAGGACTGGGCGGAGCCGACGAACAAGGGCAGCCACGTGGAGGGCACGATCGACGCCACTCAGCGCACATGGCTGCGCGAGACGCTTGCCTCCGCGACTCGGCCTACGTTCGTCGGCGCACATCACGACGCGCGGGAGGTCGGCATCGTCAAGGAGATCGTCACAACGCCAACGGTCTTCGGCTACATCTTCGGGCATGAGCATGTGTGGGACGAGAGTTTCCTGCACTACGGCTACAGCGATTCGCGGACCGTCCAGACGGCCACGCTCCCATCCGGCGGCTTCTGGGGCGACATCGGCTATGCGCTCTTCAAGACGTTCGAGGACCGTGCCGAGCTGACGGTACGGCAGACCGACTTCTACTTCAACCGCCGCTGGCAGGACAAGCCGCGTCCGAAGAACTGGACCGAGCGCGTAAAGATGCATGACGGTCGCAAGGTGACGTTCTGGTACGACAAGCCTGCGAACTTCTACTAAGGAGAGTTCTACATCGCGCGGTGTGCCTTTTTTTGGTAGAATAGGACAAACTTTTCTGGAACCAGCAAGATGAATCCTGATTTCGACAAGGTGTCTGCAGGTGTGGACGATGGTCTGAACGCGCTGATCATCGTGGCGATCCTTTTGTCCGCCGTCGCCCATGTCGGGTTGATGATCGGGCTTGCGGACTGCGCATTCGCGCCGTTGCCGGAGTCCGTGAAGAGCGACAGGCGCTGGACGAAGGACATGCCGGTGATGCATGTCGAGAAGATGGCGAAGGATCCGTTGCTGACCGAGATGCCACCGCCTCCCCCGCCGCCGGCGCCGGACGCGGAGAAGCCGGAGGACCGCGTGGATCGGCTGGCGGACGCGACCGCGAAGACCGTCGTGCCAGACATGCCGACGCCCGTCTCGGAGGCTGCTCCACGAGTAGAGGCGCCGCCGGAACCGACGCCAGTGGCAGCTGCTGAATGGAAGCCGAGGCAGGATATCATGGCGATAGAGCTGCCGAAGGTGCCGGACGATGAAGCTGCGTTGCCGCGACTGGTGATTCCGAAGGTGGAGCGCGTTGCGCATGCGTCCGACATAACTCCGGCGTTCGAGCTGCTGTCTTCGGGCGGCACTGGGATGTCTGGTGCGCCTGTGACCGATGCGCCGCTTCTTTCCACGAAGGGTTTGGGTGGTGTTGGCGGCGGAAACGCGGCTCTTGCGCATCTGGCGCCGGTTCCTCCGAAAATCGGTGGCACCTCGGGAGGTGGCGGATCGTCGTTCGGGCTTGGCGCACCATCGCTGCTGGCCGTATCCGAGGCGGAGAAGAAGTCGCAGGAAAGTGCCGGCAATGACAAGAAGAAGGAGAAGCCGGTTGCCGCCCCGTCGCCACCCGCGCCGCCGCCGAACGCGCGGGTGGACGAGAGCAAGGTGGTGAAGGAGAAGGAGGCCGTGCGCGTCCTCCGCGACGAGCAGGTGCCGATGGGCGAGCCGTTCGACCAGCACGTGCGCGTGGGGCTTGGGGCCTGGATCGATCCAGAGCATCCGAAGTTCAAGTATTTCCGCATAGTCGTGTCGTCTCGCGCCGAGAAGCCGTTGCCTGTGGTGTCGAAGGACATAGTGTTCATGCTCGACGCGTCAGGTTCCATTGCGAACGACCGACTGAGAAAGTGCCGCGATGCGGTGTCCGAGGCATTGCGCCTGCTGAACACCGGCGACAGGTTCAACGTGGTGGCGTTCCGCGACAAGTTCTCGTACGCCTTTCCAGAGGCCGCATGGAAGGAAGTGACGGCCGAGACGCTGGAGCATGCGGACAAGTGGCTGGGCCGACTGACGGCGCACGGGCAGACGGACGTGTTCCGCACTTTGCGCAGCGTGCTGACGTTGCCGCGCGATCCTGCGCGGCCCGTTGTCGCGCTGGTGGTGACGGATGGCGAGGCTACTAGCGGCCTCACGCGGAACGCGGAGATCATCTCGAGCTTCTCCGAGCTTAACGGCGGGTTGATCTCGGTGTTCATGTATGGCGTGAAGGACACGGCGAACGCCTACCTCATGGACATGCTCACGCGCGGCAACCGCGGCAGCTGGGCACGCCACGAGGGTCTGCGCTGGTCTGCGGCGGCCGGGATTCCCGCGCTCTCGAAGAAGTTCGAGCGGCCGGTTCTCTCAGACGTGTCGGTGATCTTCGCTTCGTCGTCGCACGCCGAGACGTATCCGAAGCTGGTCAGCAACCTGTGCGAGGATGCGCCGATCGAGATCTACGGCGTCTGTCCGGCAGACCAGAAGGAGATCGTTTTTCAGATGCGTGGGCTGAATGGGTCTACCGTGTTCGAGAACCTGTTCCGCATCCCGTTCGCGACGGCGGAGGAGCTGGACGAGTCGGTGCGCCGCGAATGGGCCACTCGCCGCATCTACGCGCTCATCGCCGCCTATACGGCCAATCCCAAGGAAGAGACTCTGCGCGACATGCGCATCTTCGCAAACCATTACAAGATAGAGATTCCATACGAGAAGGAGATAAAGTGAGCAAGATGGTTTTGTGCGCCGCATGCGCCGGCATTCTCGCGCTGGGGGCATTTGCGCGCGAGCGGAAAGTTGCGGTGGTCGTGGAGGGCGGCACCGCCGAGGAGGTAGCGTTCGTGAGGAAGAACGCGAAGGGATATGCGGCAAACGGGCATCCTGTGACGTACGAGGAGAAGTCAGGCGACGCGATGCGCATCACCGTGACTGACCCGAACGGCGCGGAGGTCTATGCTGGCGGCGACAAGAACGAGGCCATCGTCGCGATGGTCGATACGCTCACCAACCTGCCCATACCCGGACAGCTGATCGGCGGCGGCGTGGTGCTGAAGAAGTTCAAGCAGTACCAGAAGACTCTCGTGATGGGCAAAAAGGCGGAGGGCTACGCGCTCGCGCCTTTCAAGGCCGCGCTCAAGAGCAAGAAGCCTGCCGAGGTGGAGGAGGCACAGGCGATCCTGGACTCCATCGAGAAGGCAAAGGCTAGACTTGCGGATGACATCAAGGAAGACCTTGCCGCCGGCGACAAGGGCATGGCGTTGCGCGACATCCGCTGGTATATCACCACATGGCCCTCGGAGCGCAAGACGTACGAGGAAGACTTCAAGCGCCTCTCGGCAGATCCAGAGGCCGTGAAGGCCGAAAAGGCCTGGTTCGCCGCCCAGAAGAAGCGGCGCTAGTAGTCGACGGGCTTGCGCATCGCCTTCTTCTCGGCGTGCGCGTGCTTGTCGTCGAGCATCTTCTGCTTCTGCTTTCGCGAGCGGCGCCGCTTTTGGCGGCGCTTCTTCTCGCGCTCCTGCTGGAGAGCCGTCTTGCGTCCCTGCTCGCGCTCCAGTATCTTCTCGGCCAGCATGCGCCGCGCGAGCCAGCGGTTTATCTCGCGCGACCGGTTCTCGCCGCAGCGCACCTGGATTCCGCTTGGCGGGTGCAGCAGCCGCACGACGTTCGACGTCTTGTTGGTCTTCTGTCCTCCGGGACCGCCGCCGAGGATGAAAGACTCCTCCAGGTCCTCCTCGTAGACGGAGGCCTGTGCCATAAGGTCCTTGATCTTCGCTATCGTTTCTGGCGTCATCATGTCGTGCCTGTCCTTTTCCTTGTCGCCGGTATTATAACCGAAACGCCGCCCTCGCCGCAACCGGCATTCGCGTTGGCGGCATTGTGTGCCTGAGGCATCATGTGGTATACTTTAGGCGGCATGAACAGCAATTTTCCAGTACTGTGGTTTGCGCTGGCGATGACTCTCGCAGCGCATGCGGATGTGACATCGTTTCCCGGTTGTCCTTGGAGCGAGACGAAGGTCAAGGCCGACGCGCAGCGCGTGACGGTGACTGACGCAAAAGGACGCACCTTATTGTCTTTCATGGGCGAACCGCGCGGAACGTCGCTCGCGCGGCTCGTCGTGTCGCAGGCCGTGGACCGACTGGTTGTCGACGCGCGTGGCGCGTTTGCGGACGGCATGTCAAAGCTCGTATTCGTCACGCCCGACTTCGCCTCGGCGCCGTTCGCCGGACGCGACGCGGCGCTTGTAGGCGAGATGGGCGGCGTACGAGGAGCGAAGGGGCTTCTCTACTTCGAGGGCCACACGAAGAGCGGACGGCACTACTACAAGAGCCGTCCGTTCGCGACCAAGGGCCACCGGAAATCGTATCCGATGGTCCAGGCCATCCCCGACGACATCGGTTCGCTCCACCTGCGGTGGGATATCTCCGAGGCCAAGGGACCGATAGAGCTGTTTGGCGCAACCTACGCGCTTTCTTCCGAGCTGCCGACGGCATCTGGGGACAAGAAGGTCGTCGAACCGGAACTCCTGTTCTACGCGCCATTCGACGGAACGCCGGACGCGGAGTTCGCGAAGGGTTCGCCGAAGCCGATTCTCGCATGGGGACTAGACTACGACGAAGGCAAGCGCGGGAAGGCTGTGCGACTGACGAAGGCGGCGAGGAGCTCGCTTGAATACGTCTCGGCGGGCAACCTGGTCCAGGAGCGAGGCACGGTGAGCCTTTGGTTCCGTCGCGAGTGGCGGGACGGCGGACGCACCAAGGACGGGAAGGAGATTTGGCGGACGCTTTTCGCGAATCCGGATCCGAAGACGCGTCCGCGCATCGGTTCCGGCCAGCTCATGTTCTGGTGGTGGGCGGATCGCCTGCGCGCCGACCAGGGAGACGACGATGACGAGCACGCGATATGGGGGGGCGCCGCGCCGGAGGACGGCTGGAACCATCTTGCCGTGACGTGGGACGAGACCGGCGTGCGCATCTATCTGAACGGCAAGAGCGGACATGGCATTTCCGACGGCGTATCTCCGATGGCCAGCGCCCTGAGGGCACACGATCTCTTGAGCTTCGACCGCGAGCTGTTCGCCACGTTCTGCGTGGGACACTGCGGCACCGGGCGGCAGTTCGACGGCCTCGTGGACGAGTTGCGCATATACTCTGCACCGCTTTCGGCGGACCAGATACGCGAGCTGTGGAAGAAGGAGTCGGTGGTGGAGCTGACGGCGCGCGGGTGCTATTCGCTCGCGGACACGCCGGGCGAGCTGACGGTGAGGGCCACGAGTCCGGCCGGATGCGACATCTCCAAGCTGACGTACTGCCTGTGCGACGAGTCGGGAAAGGTGGTCTGCCGCTACCGCGAGAAGCTTTCCGGCAAGCATGTTTCGCTCGCGGTGAATCTTCCCGCCGGACGCTACGCTCTCCGCGCCACGGACGGCGTGTGGTTCTACGGCACCGTGCCTATCCTCGTGATGCGGCGCGACAATCCATACGAGCTGACGGGCGATGCCGCCGAGAAGGCGACGCGTGCGCCGGGACGGCTAGAGGGGCTGGAGCTTGTCCGGTCGCTGAAACTCGACAAGGTGCCGTCCCCGGACTGCTTCCGCGCGGTGGGTCCGACCCAGGTGAAGCACCTTGGAGGCGTGCCGTACCTGGAGGCGGGGCCTGACGAAGGGAACCGCTTCGCGCTTCGCTTCAACCTCGACACCAACGCGCCGCTCTACTGCTTCGAGATCGACTATCCTGACGATGCGGTGCGCACTGCGGATCTGATAGTCCAGCGCGCTAAGAAGCCAGGCAGCGACTACACGATGCAGGTGGGCTACGTGACGGGCGACGAGTATCCCAACACGGGCCGCATGCTGACGCATCGCTGCCTCTACTGGACGAGCGAGCCGGAGGTGGCGCTGGTGGCGATGACGGCGCGCGCCGGCGCGCCGGCGGCGATCGCGGCCGTGCGCATCTACCGCGTGAAGGGCGGAGCGCTGCCGGCGGCGGCGATCCGAGAACCGAAGCCGGCAGACGGCCCGAGCGACTGGGCGCGCCTGTGGCACGACATCAAGACGAAGGGCGAGGACCGCCTGCCCGCACATCCTGAAGCCAACGGCTGGAAGCGCTCCTTCGGCCTCTACTTCGAGGATCCCGCGATCGGCTACGATTTCGCCACGCGCGGACACGATGCGGCAAGCCTGGAGGATCTGATCGACCGCACGGCCGCGCTGATGAAGTTCACGGGGCAGAACATCTTCGCCTACCCGGGCGCATGGTACCACGGCCTCATCGGCGAGCAGTACAATCCGCGCAGCCATGCGCCCGACTTCCTGAGCGCGTGGTACGCGAAGTTCGACCAGGAGAAGCTCTTCCTCATGCCGACCGTGAACCCGAACACGATGCCCGTGCCGGACGGCCTCGTGACGCGCTCCTCGATGGTCGACGGGTCGTTGCACGGCACGCCGATCGCCATCCACTCCACCGGCAAGCCCAACTGGGGCGGGTGGCACGACACGCCGCCGAACTTCAACTTCCACCACCCCAAGGTGCGCAAGTACATCTCCCGCATGATCGACGACCTGGTCGCGCAGGGCAAGAGACATCCGTCGTTCAAGGGCGTGTGCCTACACATGACGCGCCATTGCATGCTGTGGTTCGGCGACGAGGAGAGCGGCTACAACGACTACACTGTGGCGGCGTTCGCGAAGGCGAAAGGCCTGAAGATCCCGGTGAAGAAGGGCGAACCGATGCGCGGCAAGGCGTACGCCGAGTGGTTGCGCGCGAACGCCTGGAACGACTGGATCCAGTGGCGGTGCGACGAAGTGACCGCGTTCTATGCCGGCGTCGCGCGCAAGCTCGCTGCTGCGCGCCCCGACCTCAAGCTGTGGATGAACAGCTTTGTGCCTGCGAACGTGCGTCATCCCGACTTCATGCGTCCGGACTTCATGGAGCGCGCTAACCGCGCCTGCGGACTCGACCGCGACGCGCTGACAGCGGCAATCCCCAACCTCATACTCTGCCAGACGCTTGTGCCGGCCGACTACCGTTTCCGCCATGCCAACTACTTCCCGTCGCCTGAGACGCGCGCGCACCAGCGCGTGCTCGACACCCTGCCAGGCTTCTACTCGCTCCTGCGCGGAGCGAAGTATCCGTGGGTGAACCAGCACGACCGCTATTGGGAAAGCCCCATCGGGCGCGCGAGCGTGAAGGGTGGAGCGAACACGCTCTCGTGCGACTGGCTGGACGAGTGCACGTGGCGCGTCTCGACGCTGAACCCGAGCGGAATCCACGCCTTGCGTCACTTCGTGCTGCCTCTCAGGTACGGCGACGTGCTAGGCATGTCGAAGGGCGGCTTCCTGATCGGCACGTACGGCATGGAGAACGTGCTCGTGCCGTTCGTGCAGGCGTTCCGCGCGCTGCCGGCAGTCGTGTTCGACGACGTGGGCGGCACCGAGACCGTCAAGCTGCGCCACAAGGACTTCGACGGACGGAGCTGGTTCTACATCGTCAACACGGACATGAAGCCGGCGCGGGTCAAGCTTTCCGTGCCGAAGCGTACGCACGACCTCGTGACTGACGAGCGCGTGGGCGGGGTTTTCTCGGAAGAGACGCTCACGCTCCAGCTGAAGCCATACGAGATGCGCAGCTTCTCCGCGCCCGAAGGGCGTCCGCAACTGTTGCCGGACGGGAAGTGACGCGATGGCTGAAGGTCTTTACTGCGTGAAGATGCGCGCGTCCCAGGAGGGACGGCATATTTCGGGTGCAGAGCGGATCGTGCCGTCCGCCGCCGTGCCGTCCGTGGTTGCGCAGCTTGCCGCACGCGCACTCAAACACTCCAAGGGCGTGCCGGACTTCGTCAACGTGAAGGTGGAGAGGCCTGGCGAGATCGTGCGTCTCAAGGCGCTTCCTGTCGCGACCAACGTCACGCGCACGCCTGCCGAGGGACGCGCCCTGGCGGCCGACCTGCTGCGCGGCGCCGGCATCGGGCGGATCGACGAGATCATGGCGCTGTTTCGCGAGACATACTCGATGCGCGGCGCGATGTTGCTTGATGCTGACACGCTGGAGCGGCTAGAGCCAGACCGTGCACGCGGCGTGCGTGCCACATGCATGGATGCCGCCGACTCGATCGCCAAGGGGTCTGCCGCCGACAAGAACCACTACGCGGAGGCGATCGTGCTCGCCACCAAGGTGCAGCATGCGCCGGGCATTGTCGCCGAGATATGCGTATCGGACGATCCTGACTACGTGACCGGGTACGTCGCGACGCGCGGAATCGGATACCAGCGCATCACCGTGGTCAAGGAGAAGGGCGATCCGTCTGGTGGGCGCATCTTCCTCTATCGCGGTCCGCGTGAGCAGGTGCCGGAGACGATTCGCTTCCTGGAACAACAGGCGGTAATGGTTGAGGATGTGCCGTCGTTGGACATGTGTCATGTTGGACGCGCGAGAGCGCGTCCCTCCCGCATGGACATTCTTGCCGACGAGCTTGCCGCTGTGGAGGCGGCGGGGCTGGGACGGCGGTGCCAGGTGTCGGACGCGCCAACTGGACCGACAACGGTGATCGACGGCAAGCCGCTCCTTGTGCTGTCCTCGAACGACTATCTCGACCTGGCGCGTGATTCGCGCGTGACTGCGGCGGCGGCCGAGGCGGCGCGGCGCTGGGGCGCGGGATCTGGCGGGGCACGTCTGACGACAGGCACGCAGCCGCCGCATGTGGCGCTGGAGGCGCATCTTGCCCGTTTCAAGGGAACGGAAGCCGCGCTGACGTACGCGACGGGCTACATGGCGAACGTGGGAACGATTGGGGCGCTTGTAGGGAAGGGGGACGTGGTGCTATCGGACGAGCTGAACCACGCCTCGATCATCGACGGGTGCCGGCTTTCTGGCGCGACGGTCATGGTCTATCGCCACAACGACATGGATGACCTTGAGCGCAGGCTTGCCGGGCTAGGCGTCTGCAGGCGGCGGCTCGTCGTGTCCGATGCGGTGTTCTCCATGGACGGCGACATGCTTGACCTGCCGCGCTTTCTGGAGATCTGCCATCGGCATGATGCCTTCTCGATGATCGACGAGGCGCATGCGACGGGTGTCGTCGGGGCGACGGGGCGCGGCCTCTGCGAGCACTTCGGGTGTGGCCATCCCGATGTCCTGATGGGTACACTTTCCAAGGCGCTCGGAAGCGAGGGCGGGTACGTGTGCGGAACGAAACTGCTGGTCGACTGGCTACGCAACAGGTCGCGCTCGTTCATCTTCTCCACGGCACCTGGCGCGTCGGCGATGGCGGCGGCAGACGCCGCGCTGTCGGTGCTGGAGGCGGAGCCGGAGCGGGTGGCGCGCGTTCGCGAGAATGCGGCGTTCCTGGTGGAGGAGCTTGCCAGGCTTGGCGTGAAGGCGGCGACGCAAAGCGCTATCGTGCCGATTCTTGTCGGCGACGAGCGGTGGGCCGTGCGGATGGCCGAGTCGCTTCGCGCGGAAGGCTTTCTGGTCCCGGCGATACGCTATCCTACCGTGGCCCGCGGCGCGGCGCGCCTGCGCGTGGCCGTCATGAGCGCCCACACGCGCGCCGATCTCTCCCTTGCCGCCGCGGCAATCGCCCGCCATTATTCTGGCGGAGAGTAATGTTTGCCCGGCGGAGGGCGGTTTGGTAGACTGTCGGCAAGGAACCGATAGGAGCCAATGATGGAAAATGCAAACATGCCGGATTTGACGGAGAAGACGCTCGCGTGCGAGCGGAAGTACACGGGCAAGATCATCAGCGTTGATCTGCTCGACATAGAGCTGCCGGATGGCCGGCGGGCCAAGCGTGAGGTGATTCGCCATGGGAACGCCGTCGCTGTACTCGCACGACGGGCGGACGGCAAGTTCGTCTTCGTGAAGCAATACCGGAAGGCGGCGGAAGAAGCGCTGATAGAGGCGATCGCCGGCGGGCTAGAGGCGGGCGAAGATCCCGAAGAGGGCGCTCGTCGTGAAACGGCGGAGGAGACGGGATATGACGTGACCGGCATCCGCTTCCTCACGACGATCATCTGCACGCCTGGCTACTGCGAGGAGCGGATACATATCTACCTGGCCGAACTCTCCGCGTCACCGCACGCGCAGGACCAGGATCCGGACGAAAACGTCTATCCGGTCGTCCTGACGGAGCAGGAGGTGGAGGACGGTATCCGCAACGGGACGATCTTCGACGCGAAGACCCTTGCGGCCTGGCTGGCCTACAAGTTGAACGCCTAGTGACATTCGGCCATGCGGCGATGAAAGGCAGGTTCGGCAGATGAAGACGGGGCTGGTGCTGGAAGGGGGCGCGATGCGCGGCCTCTTCACGGCAGGCGTGATTGACGTCTGGATGGAGGCGGGCGTCAAGTTCGACGGGCTCGTGGGTGTGTCCGCCGGCGCCTGCTTCGGTTGCAACTACAAGAGCCGGCAGCCTGGCCGCGTCATCAGGTACAACACGCGCTTCGCGAAAGATCCACGCTACTGCAGCTGGCGGTCGCTCTTTAGGACGGGCGACATCTTCAATGCTGAGTTCTGCTACCACACGCTTCCGGAGGAACTTGACCCGTTCGACGCGGCGATGTTCGAGTCTGACCCGATGGAGTTCCACCTCTCTGTGACGGACGCAAAGACAGGCAAGCCAGTCTACCGCAAGATCGACAAGGTGGATGCGGATGCGTTCGAGTGGATCCGCGCGTCGGCGTCGATGCCGCTCGTGTCGCGCCCAGTGGAGGTGGGCGGCGGCGTATATTTCGACGGTGGGCTTTCCGACGGCATCCCGCTCGCCTACTTCGAGTCGCTCGGCTACGGGCGGAACGTGGTGATCACGACGCGGCCGCACGGCTACCGCAAGTTTCCGTCGTGGAAGCATCGCCTGGCAAAGCCGTTCCTGCGGAAATGGCCGGCGGTCTATGCCGCGCTTGCCACACGCTACGAATGGTACAACCGCACGTTGGCCTACATAGACGAGCGCGTGGCTGTGGGCGCGGCGCTGCTCGTCTCGCCACCGGAGCCGCTGCCGATATCCCGCGTCTGCCACGATCCTGACCGCATGCGGCGCGTGTACGAGATCGGCAGGCGCGTCGGCACGGACATGCTCGAGAAACTGCAGGCGTGGATTGACCATTCCGACAAGACGAGGTCAGATACATGATTAGACGAATCTGTTGCGCAGGATTGTGCGCGTGGGTGGTTAGTGCAGGGGCCGAGACGTTAACGTGGAACGGCAAGGATGGCGACACGTGGGGTGGCGTGGTGAAAAACTGGATGGACGAGCAGGGGCAAATCTGCGCCTGGAAGGATGGCGCGGAGGCCGTGTTCGCCGGATCGGCGTGCCGCGTGTGCGTGGCGAAGGGCGTGAAGGCGGCGAGCGTGCGGTTCCGCGCGAACGGCGTGTGCCTGGAGGGCGAGGCTGAGATTCCCGTGCTCATCGCAGACGGGGGGACTTCCAACACAGTGGCATTCGTGGACGCTGCGCCGCGCGCAACGGTGCGCGGCTGCGGCATGGTCGTGTGCGCGGCGAGCGCGCGCTTCGACGCGCTTGACATCGAGGATGGCTTCGTGCGCATCGCGGACGACGGCGTGGCGGCGAAGATGAACGTGGGGGAGGCGGGTTACCTCAATACGACGAAGGATCTTGCATTCAAGGAGCTTTCCGGGGCGGGGCGCGTTTGGCGTGGTGGGCTTCCAAGCCCGCGCCTCATCCCGTTCAAGAACGATTTCGACAGCGGACTCTCCACCAACAAGACGTACACGCATCTGTACGACTTCGGTCCGAACCCGACGAACGCCATGGCGAACTTCGTGAAGTTCAACCGGGTTGGCGGCGCGATCACGGTCGGCATGGACAAGGTGCCGTGCGGAAGCGGGAACCTCATGCGGATGGAGAACATCGGCGTGCCGCGCCACCATGGCCTCTACCATCTCTTCAGCGACTTCGCCGTGGGATTCGTCCCCGACAAGCCGTTGAGGTTCAAGCGCCTCAAGAAAGGACATTGGCACCGCATCACGATCTACCAGCGCGCCTTCGAGCAGCCCGGCAACCGCCGGCGTGGTGCGGTGCTCTCGTTCGACATGGACGGCGACGGTCCGATTCCGTCCGCGTCGATCACCGTATGGCAGAACCTCTATCCCGTATCGCGCATCGAGTACGATTTCTACGCGGTCGAGGAGGATTCGCTCACGCTGCGCATCCGCAACCTCGACCCCGCCATGGGATTTCACCTGTACGGGCTCAGCATCGAGGTGTGCGATGGGGGCGGTCGCAATAAATTGCGACCCTCCCGGGTGTGCGATGGGGGCGGTCGCAATGAATTGCGACCCTCCCGGGTGTGCGATGGGAGGGGCGCAATTTATTGCGCCCGAAACGGTCGCGCGGGAGCGCGACCCTCCCGCGACCTCATGAGCGACACGTGGGCGGCCGTGGACGGCCTCAACCGCGAACTGCCGGGCGCCGCCGCGGTCGGCGCGCCGCGCGCGAACCGCAGCGTGGGCATCTTCTACTGGACATGGCACCGCGACGCGCGCGGCCCCTACGACAACACGAAGCTCACCGCCGGCGCGCGCAACGGCATCGTGAGCTGGCCGCCGTGCGCGTCGCACTGGTGGGGCGAGAGCGAATACGGCTACTACCGCGCGGATGACGAGTACGTGCTCACGCACCACGCGATCCTGCTCGCGGCGGCGGGCGTGGATGCGGTGCTCTTCGACACCACGAACCCGCCGTGGACGTTCAAGGAGCAGTACGAGGCGCTCTGCCGCGCCTGGACGCGTCTGCGCGAGCAGGGCACGCCTACGCCGCAGATCGCGTTCATCTGTCCGTTCACCGCCGGCGGCCATCCCCAGCGCGCGGAGATCACGGTGGACCAGCTGTGGTACGACCTCTACAAGCCCGGCAAGTGGAA
>CACXPT010000024.1 GCA_902769585.1 uncultured bacterium | reverse complement strand
GTGGCGCAGATCGGCCGCTCGGGCGTCTCGGCCGGCGGCGGCGACCGGAAGACGCTCCGCCGCGCGGAGTCCGTGTTCGAGGGCAACCACGTGCACGACTTCGGCGTGTTCCAGCGCACGTACGCGCCGGGCTTCGGCGTCAACGGCTGCGGCATCACGCTGCGCGCGAACGTGATGCACGACGCGCCGCACTCGGCCGTCCTCTACGGCGGTAACGAGCACCTCTTCGAGTACAACAACGTCTACCGCGTGCTGCTGGAGACCGGCGACGCGGGCGCGTACTACACGGGACGCGACTGGACCACGCAGGGCAACCTGCTGCGCTTCAACTACACGCACGACCTCGGCGCGGAGGGCGAGATGGCCAACACGATGGGCTTCTACTTCGACGACTGCGACTGCGGCGACGAGGTGTACGGCAACGTGTTCCACAACGTCTCGCGCGGCATCATGGTGGGCGGCGGACGCGAGCATCCGATCCGCAACAACATCTTCTCGCGCTGCCTCATCGGCATGTCCATCGACTGCCGCGGAATGACATGGAAGCACTGGAACAGCGTGTCCGTGGGCGGCTCGTCCTGGTTGCTGGAGGACAAGGCGAAGGCATTCGACTACACGAACGGCGTGTGGGCGGCGCGCTATCCGCGCCTCGCGGACATCATGAACGACCACCCGCGCGAGCCGCTCTACAACCCCGTGGAAAACAACGTCTTCATCGACTGCAAGCAGCAGATCCTCGCCCTCGGCAAGGAGGCGCCGATGGCGCGCATGGCACCGATCGCGAACAACGTGGTGGTGAACACGCGCGGCACGGACGGCGTGAAGGCAGCTTCGATCGACGCGCGCATCGCCGCCGGCTTCACAGTTCTCAACGGTTCGACCAACGCACCATGCGCGTTCGGGTTCGCGGACGCGGCGAACGGCGACTTCCGTTTCCTTCCCGGTGCGGAGATCCTGAAGGTGTGTCCCGGCTTCCAGCTCCTGCCGCTCGACCGCATTGCCCGTTGACACGGCCGTTTGAAGGAGAAACGCGATGAGAAGCCTGCTGCAACTGCTTGTGGCATCCGCGAGTCTGGCGATTTCGGCCGAGACGGTCGTCAACATCGACTTCACCAAGGACACGCGTCCCGTGGACAACGCCAAGGTCGGTGCATGCCGCGGAGTGCTGCCGAAAAACGTCAACGACAACTTCTCCAGCTGGAGCGAAGGCCAATGCGAGACGAAGCTCATGACGGAGGACGGCCGCACTTTCCTCAGGTTCGCCGCCGACTCCGGCAAGGGTGTCGTACAGTTCTCGATCCCATGCTCGAAGCTCGCCCCGCCATCTTACTTTCGCATCACCGTCGAAGGCCGCACGCGCGGCAACGCCCTCGGGCTAGGATTCAGGCTCAATCCCGCCCCATACACCACCTTCTCCTCACATAGCTTCAAATCGGCCGGATGGAAGACGGAAAGCTTTCTCGGCATGATCCATGCGAAAGCGGACGCCAGCGTCGGACTCTACCTCTACCCTTCCACGGGCGAGACCGACCTCTGCCGCATAAAGGTGGAGCGGGTCGACCGCAGCGCGCTGGTGGCGGAGATCCCGCGTCCTCCCAAGGGCCAGGTTTCGTTCATCGACCGCCGATTCCCGCTCGGCCTGCCGAACGGCTGGAACCTCGACCGCGACGCCGAGACAGGCACGGCCACCGCAGCGCAAGACGCCGGTTCGACGGTTCCAGTCCTCCGCCTCGTATCCGGTGAAGGCGAGCCGTTCGCAGTCTGGAGCGAGCCATTCCAGACGAGCGATCCCTACACGAACCACGTCGTATCGTTCCGCTGCCGCGGCACCGGAGCATGGTCCGCGCAGGTGCTGACGGAAACGCGCGCCTGGGTGAAGTCGACCCAGATCCCGGTCTCGTCCACATGGCAGGACTTCTCGTTCACCTTCCGCCCTAAAGACCTCGCCAAGGCTTTTGCCGTCAAGTTCACAGGTTCCGGCGAGCTGTTCCTGGACGACCTTCGCGTTTGGTACGGGGCGAAGATGCCGCCGCGCCCATTCCCGTCTGCGCTCGCACTCGGTCCATCAGGCGGCGAGATTGCGTCCGACACACGCATCTTCTTCGTGGACGAGAAGCCCGTGCTCGCCTGGGCCGCGGCCGACGTCCCCGCCGGCGCCGTCCTCTGCCTCTCGCTAACGGACCTATACGGGCGGACGCGTCCGCTGAAGGAGATCCCGCTTCGCGAGGGGCCCTTCGCCAAAGGCACGCTTGACCTGGCGCAGGCGCTTGACGGACTTACGGGCCAGTTCCGCGTGACGGGCGAGGTGCGCGCGGGCGGCAAGGCGGCATCCGCCCCTGACGAGTTCGTCTTCACCCGCATCCCTCGCCCTGTCGGCTGGGGGCGCGACCTGCCCGACTCTCCGTTCGGCATCCACATGGAGCCGCGCGACGCGATGATCCGCGCGATGAAGGCTGGCGGCATCAACTGGACGCGCCTGCACGACGCGGCGCTCGGTTGTTCAGGCTGGTGGAACCTCGAGAAAGAGAAAGGCGTGTGGACGTTCCGCGACGCGGCGATCGCCAGGTTCCGCAGCCACCACATCAAGATATTCGCCCAACTCGGCACGGCACCTGCCTGGGCAACGCACTACCACGACCTCGGCTGTAAGCAGATGGGGTACTTCGAGAAGTTCCTGCGTCCGGTGGACACGAACGCCTGGCTCAACTACGTGACGACGTTCGTGAAGCGGTACGACGGAGTGATCGACGAGTACTTCGTGTGGAACGAGCCTTGGGGCCGCTGGTGGATGTCGGCCGCCGACATCAAGTACTACGACAAGAGCCGCGCCGCCGAGGACTTCGGCGAGTTCCAGAGCCTCACCTACAGGGCGGTAAAGGCCGTCAACCCGAAGATCCTCGTGAGCGGATTCAATTCGTACGCCGCGAAGAGCGGCGGTGAATGGTCGTGCGGAGTCGCAAAAGGCGGCGGCTGGGAGACGTGCGACGCTCTCGACTACCACGTCTACACGCCCCACCCCCGCGCCACGCGCGGAGACTCCAGCTTCACCGAGAAGGCGTTCTCTCCCCTTCTCGCCGCGCACCCGTCGCTGGACGGCAAGCCGGTCTACATGAGCGAGGGCCAAGGCACGAGCAGCGGCAGCCAGAAGGCCACCAAGCACATGAGCGGACTCTACGACAAGCTCGTGCCGTGGACGGCGGAGACGCCGACGGACATGGCAGCAAACGCGGACGCCACCTGCCGCTACACGCTCTCCCTGCTCGCAGAGGGCAACGCGCGCATCTTCCTCTACACCGCGCACGGCTACGGCGGACTCGTCTCGCCGCCGAACTACATCACGCTCGTGGGCGCGGACGGGTTCCCCTATCCGTCGTTCGCCGCCTACGCCGTCTTCACGCGCACGCTGGAGGGACGCCGCTTCGTCTCTAAGGCCGATTTCGGCGCAAAGGGCTGCGTGTTCGCGTTCCGCGGAAGCAACGGCGGCGTTAGGCTGTACACCGACCTCTCGCCAGGCGAGGCGACGACGCTGCACGCGCGGACGCCGCTCGTCGACATCTACGGCAACACGTTCGATCCGGCGACCTGGTTCCCCGGAACGCTCCTCTACGCCCACGGCGCCATCGAGCCGTAAACGGTCACGCCCTTTCCGAAAGCTCCAGCCAGCGCGTCTCCATGGCATCTAGCTCCTCACGCGCAAGCGGCAGACGAGCCGTAAGCGATTTCGCCCGCGCGCTGTCGTTGGCGTAGATGGCGGGGTCGGCCAGAGCGGACTCAATGTCCGCGATCTCCTGCTCGAGCGCGGCGATCTTCTCAGGCAGCGCGTCCAGCTCGCGCTTCTCGTTGAAGGTGAGCTTGCGCGGCTTGGCGGGCATGGCGGCGGCTTGTGCATTATTAGGGTCTTTAAGGTCGGTAAGGTCTTTAGGGTCTTTAACGACATTATCGACCTTAAACTCCTTATCGACCTTAACCCGCCGCAGGAGCCGCGCGGCCTCCGCATATCCGCCAGCGCATGTCCGCACCTCGCCGTCGCCAGCGAGCACGTACGAGGAAGTGACCACGTTGTCAAGGAATTCGCGGTCGTGCGAGACGACGAGCAGCGTGCCCTTGTAGTTCATCAGCTGCTCCTCGAGAAGTTCCAGCGTCTCGACGTCCAGATCGTTCGTCGGCTCGTCCATCACGAGCAGGTTGGAAGGCTTGAGGAATAGGCGCGCGAGCAGCAGGCGGGCCTTCTCGCCGCCGGATAGCGCCTTCACGGGCGTGCGGGCGCGCTCGGGAGTGAAGAGAAAATCGGAGAGGTACGCGAACACGTGCTTCGTCACGCCGCCCACCGTCACCGCGTCGCGGTCCTTCGCCACGACCTCCTTCACGGTCGATTCCGGGTCGAGCTGCGCGTGAAGTTGGTCGAAGAACGCCATCTCCACGCGAGTGCCGAGCGTTACCGAGCCGGCGGTCGGCGCGAGTTGGCCGGTGAGCAGCTTGAGGAGCGTCGTCTTGCCGGTGCCGTTGTTGCCGATCACGCCTATGCGCTCGCCGCGAAGCACGTCCGCCGTGAAGCCGCGCACCACCGGCTCGCCGCCGTCATACGCGAACGACACATCCTCGATCTTGATCACGCGGTCGCCTGACGCGGCCGCGGTGTCGAGCCTGAGCGTGCTGGTGCCGATGGCCGCGCGGCGGTTGGCGAACTCCAGCCGCAGCTTGCGCAGCGCCTCCACGCGGCCCTGGTTGCGGGTGCGGCGGGCCTTCACGCCCTGGCGGATCCACGCCTCCTCCTGCGCGAGCTTCTTGGCCTTGCGCGCCCAGAGCGCGGCCTCGTCGGCCTGCAGGTCGGCCTTGCGCTGAAGGAAGGTGCGGTAGTCGCAGTTCCAGCCGGAGAGAATTCCGCGGTCGAGGTCGTAGACGTATGTGGAGACGGACTTCAGGAACGCGCGGTCGTGCGTGACGAAGAGGAATGCTGTCTCGGTCTGGCGGCGGATGAACGCCTCCAGCCACTCGATCGACGCCACGTCGAGGTGGTTCGTCGGTTCGTCGAGGAGAACGAGGTCGGGCTCGTCCGCCAGTACGCGCGCAAGAAGCACGCGGCGGCGCATGCCGCCCGAGAGGGAGTTGAATTCGGCGGCGGGGTTCAGCTCAAGCTGCGAGATGTACTTGCCAGACCCGGCGATCTCCGCGACCGTGCCGGGCCGATCCGACGGCACCTCCTGCTCCAGGAAGGCGGTCTTCAGGCCAGGCGCGCGGATGATCTCGCCCGTGTCCGGCTCCAGCCGCCCGGCGATGACCTTGAGCAGCGTAGACTTCCCCTCCCCGTTGCGCCCGGTCACGCAGGCGCGCATGCCAGCCTCGATGTTGAGGGACACCCCCTCCAAAACAGCGTCACCCCCGAAAGCGAGGGTGACATCCTGAACTGTCAAAAGGTGACGCCCCACCTTTCAACCTTTACACCTTGTGCCGATAGGTGATGCGCCCCTTGGTGAGGTCGTACGGGGAAATCTCCACCGTGACCTTGTCGCCGATGGCGATCTTGATGAAAAACTTGCGCATCTTGCCCGAGATGTGCGCAAGCACCTCGTGCCCGTTGTCCAGCTGAACCCTGTACATGGTCGCCGGCAGAACCTTGATGACGGTTCCTGTAACTTCTATCGAACTATCGTCTTCCTTAGCCAAGAGGCTCTCCTTAGTTTGCTGTTTTCACGAAAGATTTTGCGCATATTTTACCGAATTGCCCCACCGGTAGCAAGCCCAAAATCGCAAAATCTGCCTGTGCGCCACATGCCGCCACAAATTTTCGACGATTCGTGGCGCATTGCGGCGATTGACAGGGAGGTCTGAGATATGGTATCTTGTCCGCAAGCGTTGTTCTAGGCAGTCTTTGTGCCGTATTGCATGGCGGGCTGTACAAAGGAAAGGAACGTGACATGAGGAGAGAAGACATGTGGGCGACAGGCGGAATCGCCCGGACAATGGTGGCATTTGCTGCGTGATGCGCTGCTAGCGCAACGGCGGCGACCGTGACGGTGAATGCGCCGGCGGGCACGTCGACGAACGTGACGCAGGTGTTCAGCGGCGCGACGACCGTCGCCGTCAACACGGGCGCGACGGGCGGCACGGTGCGGCTCAGCCCGCACAACGCCCACACGGGCGGCACCACGCTCTCCTCCGGCACGCTCGACGTGCAGCAGGAGTCGCAGCTCGGCGGCTCGCTCACGCTTCTCGGCGGCAACTTCCGCTACTCCGGCCCGGCGGGTGCCGTGTGGACGACCGCGATCACGAACTCCGCGCCGAACGCGGTCGTGTCGCAGAACTGGCGCATCGACAGCGACCTTAAGATGGCGGGAGACGTCTGGTCCACGGACGGCCTCTTCGTCAAGACCGGCACCGGCACGCTCACGCTCGCCGCGCCGTTCTACCTCGGCGCGGAGACGACCAACCACGGTTCGCGCGACACGCTCATCGACCTGAGCGACGCGGCCGCGCCCACGACTGGCATGTCCGGCGCGACGATCGCCGAGGGAACGGTCGTCGTCAACACCCCCTACGACACGTCTGTCACCAACAAGTTCAGCAACAACGGCGGCGCCTCAATGATTGCCGCGCGCACCACGAACGCCGTCAACGAGGCCGCGCTCATCGTCTCGAACGGCATCACCCGCACGCACGCCGCGCTCGTGGTCGGCGGGGGCTACGGCAAGGGCGCCGCCGGCGGTTCCTACGTGAAGGGACGGCTCGAGGTGTCGGGTGGCACGTTGATCGTCGGAAACACTGGGGCGAACATTCTCTACACGTGCGTCAACAACATTCCGAACGACTTGCGCGTGGAGGCCGTGGTGGACGTCTCCAGCGGGCAGCAGCTCCGGTGCAAGGGCTATTGCCCGGCCTACAACAAGAACACGTACTCCCTGACGTACGTCCACGACGGCGGCTTTTTCTACAACCAGGACGGCAGCATCGTCGCAGGCAATACCAGCACCGCCGCAGCCGACGCCTCCTCCACGAACGACGTCGTCATCACCGGCAGCGGGACGCACCTCATTTGCCAGAATTTCGAGAACGACCGCCAGAACGCCGGCATGACCACGAACCTGCGCCTGGCGGACGGGGGCGAGCTCGAGATGCGCAACTTCGTCAACTCCGCAAACGGCAAGTTCAACGTGGTCTTCGACGGCGGCGTGTGGCAGCACCGCAACCACAACAGCACGACGCCGCACTTCCCCTCGTCGTCCTCTGGGACAAGGGGCTTGAGCCGCTCGACGATTCGGGCACGGACGGAGGCCTCTCCGTTTCGCTGGGGAGCGCGGCCGTGCCGCTCGTCATCCGTGCCGCGAACACCTACTGCGGCCCCACGTACATCTCCGCCGGGCGCGTGTACCTCGGCGGCGAGGGGCGTCTTCCCTCCGGCACCGCGCTCACCGTCACGACGAGCAACGGCGGTCTCCTCGTCACGAACGGCGTCCAGACCGTCGGCTCGCTCACCTTCGGCACGGAGGGCACGCCCTACTCGCCCAAGCTCGGCTTCGACAAGGGAAGCCACCTGGACGTGACGGGCGACGTGACCGCTGGAAGCCTGAACGCGCCGCAGCTCCACCTCTTCGAGACGCGCGGCGTGACGAACAACGTGATCAACGGCCTTTCGACGCTCGGCACGTACACGCTCGTGACGGCGTCCGCCGCCTCGTTCCACGCGCTTCAGTACATGGCGGAGGCGTTCACGTTCCCCTACAAGCCGGAGGGGGTGGAGTACCTCTGCTACGTGGTTGTCGAGGACAACCGCGCGAAGCTGAAGGTGTCCGTCACGACTGCGGGCGGCGCGGCGGTTGCCGACGGCACGACGCTCGTCCTGCCGTCCACGACGGACAACCCGCTCGCGCCGACGGCGGAACAGCTCGCGGCCGCATCGGTCATTCTCGCGAACCCGCAGCCGTGCGACACCGGCTCGGGTACGGTGAACCTGGGCGCGCTCGGCGGTTTCGCGGCGGGCGGACGCCTCGTCGCGGGTAGTGGCGCCACGCGCGTCTCCGACCTCTCGTTCGTGCAGTCCGTCGACGACCTCGTGCTGACGACCGGCTCGCTCGTCTACGACGGCCCGTCGGCGTCGATTCCCGGCTTCACCGTGCAGGGGAACGCCAACTACCGCTCGGCCGTGCTGAACGTGGCGAATCCGGACGCGACGCTCTCAATCTCCGCCGTGGACGACGTCTACGGCGCCTTCACGAAGATGGGCGAGGGGACGCTCCACTTCGGCGGCACGGGATACTTCCTCTGGCGCAAGGACCACCACGATTTCAGCAGTACCGAAGAGGCGGGCGTGGCGCCGAACGGCGACGGCCCCGCCTACGGGTTCCGCGCGTTCAACGTGAACGAGGGCACGGTGACGATTGGTACGCTCGGCGACCCGACGGACGCCCCGACCGTCGACGTGCCGTACGAGCTGTCCGTCGGCTCGCGCTCGCACCAGGCGGGGCAGGGCGTGCAGACCGCCGGCTCGCTGACGCTCAACAACGGCATTCTCGCCGTAACCAACACGCTCTTGATCAGCTATTACAGCGGCAACCCCGACGACCAGCCGGACACGCACCTTTACCCGACGGTCACGGTGAACGGCGGCGAGGCGTACCTGGGGGCGCTCCGCCTCGGCCACGGCGCGTCCAGGCAAACGGATTCTCCGTCCTACATCCAGCATGGCGGCACGAACACCATCGCGGGCGCGATCGTCCTCGGCTACCAGGCCGTGCACACGCAGGGCGTCTACCGCGCCACGTTCCTCGTGGACGGCGGCACCATCTCCTGCGGCGACCACATCTACACCGGCAACGCCGACAAAACGATGGGAGCGGACGTGATCATCACGAACGGCGGCACGGTCGTCTCGCGCGGAAACGTGACGCTCAACTTCAAGAACACGCGGGAGACGAACACGCTCGTCCTCGCCTCGGGCGGCACGATCCGCTGCCAGAATCTGTATTCGAGCTCGCTCTCGTATCCGGCGGTGGCGTATTTCGACGGCGGCATCTACCAGCCGTACACGAAGTCGGGCACGACCCCGCACCTGTACAACTTCCAGCATGCCTACCTCGGCGCGAAAGGCCTCATCATCGACGCCTCGCACGAGCACGAGTACGACGGCACGGAGGACCGCTGGGTCTCGATCTGGCAGACGTTCGAGCCGGATCCCGCCCTGCCGGAGGGCGTACCGGACGGCGGCCTCACGTTCACCGGCAAGGGATCCGTGGCGACGTACGAGTCCACGTTCGCCGCCGGCACCTTCACGGGCGGCATCCACGTGCGGGACGGCGCGCGCTACGTAATTTCTGACGTCTACGCCGCGCCGTTCGCGGCGGACTTCGCCCCTGGAACGATCGCGAGCACCTGGGTCGCCACGAACATGATCGGCAGCCTCACGCTCGGCGAAGCCGGCGCCACGGAGCCCGTGACGCTCGAGGTGCGCGTGGATCTGGAGGGAGTCGTGGGCGTGGTCGTGTCGAACGCGCTCTCGGTCCTCTCGCCCGTCGCCGTGACGACGCGCAGCGGCCAGTACGACCTCGACTGCGTCCCGCGCGTGGGCACCTACACGGCGCTCGTGTACAGCGCCTCGAACGCGGACGTGGACCTCTCGCTTTTCCGGGTCCCTCCCGGGACGCGCTTCACGATGACGGCGCGGCAGGAGACGATTGCGGGCGGCGACCTCGACGGCATGAAGGCCGTGGTGGTGACGTTCGCGAGCGCCGCGAACGCGGCGGACGGCGTCCCCGTGTGGACGAGCGTCGCGGCGGGCGGCGCGTGGGCGGATTCCGCCAACTGGAACAACGCGGCGCCGCCCTCCGGCGAAAACGCGAAGGCCGTGTTCAATCCGGCGACGAAGGCGAACGTGCCCGTGACGCTCGCGGGCGACGTGACGGTGGGCTCTCTCGACTTCGCGGCGTCCTCGGCGAAGAACGGCTACAAGCTTTCCGGCGGCTCCATCACGCTCGATGGCGGCGGACGCTGCACGCGGATCATCAACACGTCCGGCACCAACACGGTGGCCTCGCCCATCACGCTTGCGGACAACACGTCCTTGGAGACGATGAACGGAAACGAGCTGCGCATCGAAGGCGGCGTGTCGGGAGACCGGGACGTGACGGTCAACACGCATGTCGTCACGAACGCCGGCCAGGTGAACCTGAAGGTCGCCCCCGGCTTCACGGGCAAGGTCACGACGGGCAGCGGGCGCGTGGTGATGGACGACCTGTCGTTCATCCAGTCGCCCGACCAGCTCACGCTCGGCCTCGGCACGCTCCTCTACACGGGGCCTGACGTGGAGATCCCCGGGTTCCAGTTCAAGGCGGCTGCGGGCCGTCCGGCCGTGTTCGAGAGCGCGTCGGACGTGACGGTGGGCAAGATCGAGAGAACCGGCACGTCCGCATTCCTGAAGCTGGGAACCGGCACCCTGCGCCTGCACGGCACGGACACGCTCGCGGTCAATACGGCGCAGAATAACTCCGGAGACGGGTCGAGAACGCGCTTTTCCAACGGCGACGGCCCGACGAAGGCCGTGCGCGGATTCTCCGTCTCGGAGGGCACGTTCGTCGTGGGCGAGGTGGACGATCCCGAGAACGCGCCGACGCTCGACGTCAACAGCCGCGAGATCGGCGTCGGCAACTACTCGTCCCCGAAAAACGCGAAGGCCACGCTCATTCTCAACAACGGCACGATTTCCCTCACGTCGCAGTTCTACATGAGCTTCTACTCCCAGGCGGGCACCGAGCTGACGTTCCAGATGAACGGCGGACGGATCGTCAACACGGGTGGCTTGTATTGCGACCGGCGAGGCGTTCTTCGCCGGCAACCTGCGCATGGGGTACACGGCGGTCAAGACTCCCGGCACGGCGACGTCCCACCTCGTGGTGAACGGCGGCACGCTCGCGTTCGGCGGCGAGGCCGTGTTCGCCTTCAGCCCGTACGGGCGCACGAGCGACGTCTTCGTCGAGCTGAACGGCGGTCTTTTCGCCGTGACGGGCAACGTGGATTTCGCCAGCTACGCGGGCGACTACGCCGAGGCGCGCCTGAACACGGGCGCGACGTGGGAAGTGGGCGGCGCGCTCACGCAGAGCGTCGCGGACGCGACGGGCATCCTCTACGGCAACGGCGGCACGCTGCTTCCGCTCGGCCTCACGGAGGCGGCCCGGACGGTAAGCGCGCTCACGCACGTCTACGCGTCGACGAACGGACTCGTCGTCGACACCTCCCGCTTCGCGTCGGACGCGGAGTTCACGTTCGCGCAGGCGATCGAGACCGATCCCGCGCTCGGCGGGGCGACGGACGGCGGCCTCGTGAAGCGCGGGAAGGGCGTGCTGGCGCTCAAGGTGGATGCGGCCGCGGCGCTCGCGAACACGATGGTCGAGCTGGCGGGCGGCGGACTCGCCGTCGGGAGCGGCACGGCCACGGTGGGCGGCCTCGCAGGCGGCGGCATCGTGCAGGGCGGCGACCTCGCGGTGACGGGCGCCCTCGCGCCGGCGGCAAACCAGGACGGCTACTTCTACATCACGGGCGCGCTCACGGTGGCGGACAACGCGGTGCTCGACGTCTCGTCGTTCGACGACGGCGAGATCGCGCCGGGCAACACGCTGTTCATCGCCGCCGCGGAGGGAGCGATCACGGTGCCAGCGACGCTTCGCGTGCGTCCGGCCGAGAAGCTGTCGCAGCCGGGCCTGATGGCAAAAACCGTCGTCGCGGACGGCTGCCTCTACGTGACCGTCTCCTCCGGCGGCACGACAATCATAGTTCGCTAGGCGAAAAATATCTAATATTATAGCAATTCACGCGACTTTTTATCCATTTGAGACAAAAAATCAATTTCTGACACATTCCTTCTTGCTTTCTGCGACAAAATCGTGTAGAATGTCACACATCGTTACCCCTAATAAGGAATGATGATTCATGAAGAAGGTTTATCTGCTGGTTTTGGCATCTGGCGTGTCATCCATGGCGTTTTCGGCCGGCTTTGCCCTTTATGAGGGTTCTGCGCGCGGGAATGCATTGGGTGGCGGTGTCATGGGCAAGGCCGTGGACGCTTCGGCAAACTTCTACAATCCGGCCACATTGAGCGACCTTACCAACACGGTGATAACGATCGGCATGACGACGGAGCACCCGACGGCGGACACATCAGTGAATGGGCGTTCAGACTACAAGATGGATCCGGGTTGCTTCATCCTTCCTCATGCCTATGTCGCCCAGCCGCTTCCATATGGTTTTACGCTAGGACTAGGCGTGGCGCCGGAATACGGCCTTGGCACACATTACCATAAGTACTGGTCAATGGCGTGGGACACCCTAGAAACCACCATCGAAGGCATCGCATTCAACCCGAACCTGTCCTATGCCGTCACAGAGGACTGGTCAGTATCTGCAGGCATGCGCCTGATGTACTTTTCGTTCGACCAGTACTCCGACCAGATGGCGGTGAGCGACGGCATCAAATACGGCACCATACACGATCACCTAAAGGGCGATAACGGAATGACGGACTTGGGATGGCAACTCTCGTCCCGCTACAAGATTACCGAGAAGCTCTCGGCCGGCGTCATGTACAAGTCGTTCATCGACTGCAAGATCAAAGGCCACAACCATACGAGAGTTGAAGGGTATGACGACTCTGCCATCGGACCGCAGGTGGAGGCTGCCGTAAACGCCAGGTTGGCCGCTTTAGGCATTCTTCCTGGCACGGGACCGTACGATGCCTATTTCCCAGGCGCCTATGCCACCGCATACAACAATGCCGTCCAGAATGCCCACAGTCAAGTTGACCAGGGAGCGTCCTCCGCAAACGGTACGGCATCAGCAAAGGTCCGTCTACCGCAGTCGCTGACGATGGGTCTGAACTATGACGTGCTGGACGACCTCCATCTCGGAACGGCACTGACCTGGACGCAATGGTCGTGCATGGAGGGGATTAACTTCAACCTCCCAGGCAACCACGACAAGACCGTGACGCTCAAGTGGAACGACGCCTGGCGCGTAGGCTTTGGAGCCGCGTACGACCTCACGAAGAACTTCACAATCATGGGCTCGTACGTATTCGACCAGGATCCCTGCCGCAAGTATCACGGCACGTCCATGTTGCCGCCCGGCAACCGGCATATCCTGACGTTCGGTCTTGGATATGCATGGGGCAATCTCGACATTTCCACCAGCTACGGTCTTGTTTTCATGGAGGGCGACCCCCTATACATAAGCGACTCTACAGGAGGACGCTACAAGCTCGAGACATCGAACGGGCTCTCCCATGCTGTCGCCGTCACGGTCAGTTACCGTTTCTGACCCTCGCCTACAAGGCGTGTAAAGCGTTCCGCCGCCGCCGGACGGATCGTGTAAAGGCCATGCCACAAAATGCGCCCGTGCGCGACGCGTCTCGCGTTGGCACGGGCTTTGCTATACCTTTCGCAAACCGAAAGGACAGACATGAAGATCAAGAAGCGGTACGTGATTCTGATGGGCTTGGTGGCACTGGTGGCGGCAATCGGGGCATTCTTTCCCGAGACGCCCGGCATATGGGAGCCAGACGAGAAGTTCAACGCGGCGAACGTGGCGTGGATGATCACGGCGACGATCTTCGTGCTGATGATGACGCCCGGTCTCTCCTTCTTCTACGGCGGCATGGTCGGGCGAAAGAACGTAATCTCCACGATCCTCCAGAGCTTCATTGCGATGGGCATCATATCCATGGTCTGGGTGGTGTTCGGCTTTTCCTTGAGCTTCGGCGATGACGTGGGCGGTCTCGGCCTCATCGGCAACCCCGCGCAGTTCTTCATGTTCCGCGACGTGGGCGCAAAGGTGAACACTACCCTCGCGCCGACCATCCCGCTGGCGCTCTTCGCGCTCTTCCAGATGAAGTTCGCCATCATCACGCCATCCCTGATCACAGGCGCGTTCGCCGAGCGCGTGCGCTTCTCTGCCTACCTCGTGTTCATGATCCTGTTCTGCGTGTTCATATACTGCCCGCTCGCGCACTGGACGTGGCATCCGAACGGCTTCCTCCACAACCTGATGGGCATCGGCATACACGACTTCGCGGGCGGTATCGTCGTGCACGCCTCCTCCGGCGTGGCGGCGCTCGCGGGCGCGCTCTTCCTCGGCCGACGCACGAAGACGCCAGGCGCGCCCAACCTTCCGGCCAACATCCCCTTCGTCATCCTCGGCGCGGCGATGCTGTGGCTCGGCTGGTTCGGCTTCAACGGCGGTTCCTCGCTGGCGGCCGACGGCATCGCGGTGAAGGCGTTCCTCAACACGAACACCTCCGGCGCGACGGCAATGATGGCGTGGGTTCTCTTCGACTGCCTGCGCGGCCGCAAGCCGTCCGGCATGGGCGCCGCCGTGGGCGCGGTGGTCGGTCTCGTGGCGATCACGCCGTGCGCCGACGTCGTGACTGTGGGGCAGGCGTTCACCATCTCCTTCCTCACCACGCTCATCTGCAACGTGGCGGTGTACTGGAAGGCGCACTCGCGCGTGGACGACGCGCTCGACGTGTTCCCCACGCACGGCGTGGGCGGCATCGTGGCGACCATATTCACCGGCGTGTTCGCACAGACCGGCCTGATTGCGTGGACGCACGCGGGATTCATGGAGTTCGTCGCCGCCGTCGCCGGCGTGGCCATCGTCATAGCCTACACGTTCATCGTGAGCATGCTGCTCTACTGGATCACGAACCGCATGATCCCCATGCGCGTCTCGCCCGCAAGCGAGGACCTCGGCCTCGACGCCAGCCAGCACGACGAAGTCTACGCCCCAACCGCAACCGCGTAAAAAATCCCCCGCTGACAGCCAAGATTTGGTATAATCTTGGCTTCCTATGAACATCTTGAAGAAAATCTTTGGGACGAAGAACGCGCGCGACCTCAAGCGGCTCCGTCCGATCGTGGCCGAGATCAACCGGATCGAGGCCGAGTACCAGGCGAAGAACTTCACCGCGGAGGACTTCCCCCGCATGACAGCGGAATTCAAGCGTCGCCTCGCGGCCAAGGAGGTCACGCTCGACGGGCTCCTGCCGGAAGCGTTCGCCCTCGTCAAGAACGCCTGCCGCCACCTCGTGGGCACCACAGAGGAGGTCTGTGGCCACACGCTCACCTGGGACATGATTCCCTTCGACTGCCAGCTGGTGGGCGGCATCGTGCTCCATCAGGGCAAGATCGCGGAGATGCAGACAGGCGAGGGCAAGACCCTTGTCGCCACCCTTCCCCTCTACCTCAACGCGCTCGCCGGCAAGAACGTGCAGCTCGTCACGGTGAACGACTACCTCGCACGCCGCGACGCCACGTGGATGGGCCACCTCTACAAGTACCTCGGCCTCACCGTGGGCTGCATCCAGAACACCATGGACTCCGCCGAGCGCCGCGCCCAGTACGCCTGCGACATCACCTACGGCACGAACAGCGAGTTCGGCTTCGACTACCTCCGCGACAACGGCATGGCCGTCGAGCCTGATCAGGTGGTGCAGAACGGACACCACTTCGCCATCGTGGACGAGGTGGACTCCATCCTGATCGACGAGGCGCGGACGCCGCTCATCATCAGCGGCCCAGCCACGGTCTCCACGAGCGCGCAGTACACCGCAATGAAGCCGCTCGTCGACGCGATCGTGCGCGTCCAGACCATGCAGTGCAACGACCTCATCGCGCAGGCCAAGAAGGCCCTCGCCGAAGGCGACGAGGAGGAGTGCAAGCGCAAGATCTACCAGGTGTACCACTCCATGCCTAAGCACAAGCAGATGCTCCACATGTTCGAGGAGGCCACCATCCGCAAGCTGCACGAGGACGTCGAGCTCCAGATGCTCGGCGAGATGCGCAAGGAGGAGGGCATCCGCCTGCGCGAGGACCTCTACTTCACCATCGACGAGCGCACGCGCGAGGTGGCCCTCACCGACAAGGGCTGCGACAAGATGAACCCGAAGGACCCGAAGATGTTCGTCATCCCAGACCTGGCGAGCGAGATGAGCCAGATCGACGGCGACAAGGACATGCCTCCGGACGAGCGCGCCGAGCGCAAGCGCACCGCACAGGCCGACTTCATGGAGCGCTCCGCACGCGTCCACGTGGTGAACCAGCTCCTGCGCGCCTACTGCCTCTACGAGCGCGACGTGGACTACGTGGTGCAGGACAACAACGTCTACATCGTCGACGAGTTCACCGGCCGCATCCTGCCCGGCCGCCGCTGGAGCGACGGTCTCCATCAGGCCGTCGAGGCCAAGGAGGGCGTCGAGATCGAGAAGGAGAGCCAGACGCTCGCCACGATCACCATCCAGAACTACTTCCGCCTCTACAAGAAGCTCGCCGGCATGACCGGCACGGCCGAGACCGAGGCGCGCGAGTTCAAGGACATCTACAAGCTCGACGTGGTGGTCATCCCCACCAACCGCCCCATCCGCCGCATAGACGGCAACGACCAGATATACCGCACGCAGCGCGAGAAGTACAAGGCCATCATCGAGGAGGTTCGCCAGCGCCACGCCGCCGGCCAGCCCGTACTGCTAGGTACCGTGACGGTCGACACGTCCGAGGTCCTCTCGCGTCTCCTGAAGGTGGCGAAGATCCCGCACGAGGTGCTGAACGCCAAGAACCACGCGCGCGAAGCCGAGATCGTCATGCTCGCAGGCCAGCCCGGCGCCGTCACCATCGCCACGAACATGGCGGGCCGCGGCACCGACATCAAGCTCGGGCCGGGCGTCGTCTCTCTCCCGCCCGACGTTGTGAAGAGCCAGCTGCGCCTCGAGGACCGCATGCCCGGAGAGAAGAAGACGATCCGCGAGCTTCTGCTCGACAAGCCGCAGGGCCTGCACGTGATCGGCTCCGAGCGCCACGAGTCGCGGCGCATCGACCGCCAGCTCCGCGGCCGCTGCTCGCGCCAGGGCGACCCCGGCAGCTCGCAGTTCTTCATCTCGCTAGAGGACAACCTCATGCGCCTCTTCGGATCGCAGAAGATCAGCGGCATCATGCTCCGCCTCGGCATGAAGGAAGGCGAGGTGATGGAGCACCGCTGGCTCAACAAGAGCGTCGAGACGGCCCAGCGGCGCGTCGAGCAGCAGCACTACGCCATCCGCAAGCGCACGCTCGAGTTCGACGACGTCATGAACAAGCAGCGCTCGATCATCTACGAGCTGCGCGGCACCATCCTTACCGGCAAGCCAGAGGACGTCCACGGCACCATCCTAGACGTGTTCAACGACCTCGTCCTCTCGCAGGCGGAACGCTTTCTCTCCGACCCGAAGGGCGCGGGGATGGAGGACTTCCTGAACTGGCTCGGCGTAACCTTCCCCGTCACCGCCACGGCGGACGACATCAAGCCGTTCCTCGGCGAGCCCGGCAAGGCGGGCGAGTTCGTGTACAACCTGGTCGCCGAGGCCTATGAGGCGAAATGCGCCGCCGAGGATCCGCGCGTGCTGCCGTACATGGAGCGCGGCGTGTTCCTAAGCTGCATCGACCGCCAGTGGCAGGACTACCTGCGCGCGATGGACGACCTTCGCCACAGCGTGAACCTCCGCTCCTACGGCCAGCGCGACCCGCTGATCGAGTACAAGCGCGAGGCGTTCAACATGTTCGAGAACCTGATGACCACCATCAAGACAGAAGTGGCCAACACGGAGTTCCGCGCCACAACAGCCACGAACATGCGCCGCATGATCGCCGCACAGCAGATGCGGACGAACGCAGGCGCGTTCGACGAGGAGCAGGCCGAGGACGCACCAGCCGTCCCGCAGGGACGCGCTCCCGCGCAATCAGCCTCTCCCGCCCAAGGCAAGTCAGTGCAGGACGTCTTCGCATCGATGATGAGCCAGGTGGCCGGCAGGCCTGTTCGCGCCGTCCGCAACCCGGCCGCAGCGCCAGGCGGCGCCCCGATGCCAGCCGTCGGCCGCAACGACCCATGCCCTTGCGGCAGCGGAAAGAAGTACAAGAAGTGCTGCGGCCGCAACCTGGTTTAGCGGTCGACCGTCTCACGGCAACACACTTTCGGGATCCAGCAGAAACGTCAGAACCCCGACGTAAGAGATGCCGATGTCGTCGGTCCACAGGCGCGATGCCCCGGATGTGACGACAATTTTCCTGAAGTTGTCGCCTGTCTTGCTGAAAGGAAGCACTTCCCGCGCCCTGTACTGCGCATCCGAAACGCTGAAAGCGCTTTGGATGTAGATCTTTTCAAATCCCGTGTTGACGATGAAGTCGATTTCAAGATGCCGCACAACGCTCTTCCCGCCTTCCTCGTCCCAGACCTCAACGACGCCGACGTCAACTGAATAGCCGAGTCGTACCAGCTCGTTGAAAATGACGTTTTCCATCAGATGCGTCTCCTCCTGCTCGCGAAACCCCAGCCGCGCATTCCGCAGTCCGACATCTTCCGCATAATACTTCATTGGATAGTCGAGGTATCTTCTGCCACGGACATCGTAGCGTTTTGCCTCCCTGAAGATATATGCCTCCTTGAGGAACCCAAGATATTTCCTGACGGTCGGCGCAGACGGCCCTCCTCCCTCGCGGCTGATGATCGTGTCCGACAGCCGCTTGGGATTTGTCAACGAACCGACGGCACTCGACACCACGTCTATGATCGACTCCAGCAACGTCGCATCGGCAATCCCGTTTCGTTCAACAACGTCCTTGATATAGACATTGCCGAAAAGTTCGTTGAGAACAGCTACTTTCTCCCTCTCGTTCCTCTCCAGCACTGTCTGAGGCATTCCGCCAAACGTCAGGTATTCGTCCCAATCCCGCAAAAGATCGCCGCCCTTCCATTCGTGAAACTCCGAGAATGACAAGGGGTGCATCTCGATCTCCGTTTTCCTGCCACGGAAATTCGTCGCAACGTCTTTTGATAGCATCTTTGAGTTAGAGCCTGTCACGTAGATGTCAAGATTCGCCTTGGCGTTCAGGGAATTCAGAACATCATAGAACGTAAACCAAATCCCCGGCTCGTCCTCCTTGGCCGTTTTTGCAGGATCGACACCCTCCTTCAACACTTTTCGCGCTTCCTGTATTTCATCGATGAAGACGTAATAGCGACCGCCGTCACGGACACGCTCACGAACATATCTACTCAATTCACGGGGATTCTGAAGCGATTCAAATTCCTCAAGTTCAAGAGATACTGAAATGATGTGATCTGGCGTAACACCAGACTCAAGCAAATAGCCGCGAAATATCTCATTCAGAATGTAGCTTTTCCCGCAACGCCGAATACCGGTGATGATTTTCACCGCCCCATTCCACATCTTATCTTTGATTTTCTCAAGATAATAATCGCGTTTTATCATGCTCTTTCTTCTTTCTTGGCTTTCCAATGTTTTTGAAACGCGATAATTGTACCACATCACCCCTGTGCATGCAACAGTATCATCCAGCCGCCGTCTTCCCCTTTTATTTCCGTGCCCAACGGCGGAAGACGGCCTCGGCCTTCTTGCCACGGAACGTGAAATCGCGGGCGAGCGTGCTTTCGCGCGTGCTGTCCGGCTTCGTCGGCGAGTTCTGGTCCCACTTCCACCAGTGGAAGCCTCGGCACCAGGATTCGTGCGCGAACACGCGGAAGAGCGCCTCCATGTAGTTGGCCTGCTCGTCCTCGTCCACGACCGTGAAGATGCCGGAAGGAGACCGCGCGCCGTCCTGCGTGGACGAGCACCCGCATTCGCCGAAGATGATCGGCCTTCCCATGGCGTCCGCAATCGCCTTCATCCGCGCGTGCGCCCCGGCGAGGTTATTCACCATGTCGTCGACGGTCAGCGCCTTCCCCATTTCGTCCTTGCGCCGCGCCGAGCAGTAGTAGGAGATGGAGAGGAAGTCGAGGTCGTAGAACCAGTGGTCCTTCTTCGACAGGAAGGCGAGGAAGTCCACCTCGCCCGTGTGGAGCGTGTGGCAGCTCGTCACAGGACCGGAGTAGACGCCACGCACGGCCGCCACGACCGACTTCCACTTCGCGCTTTCCTCCACCATCTTGTCCAGCTCGCTGTCAAGGCAGAACAGCTCGCACTTCGTGCGCTGGGCAATCCGCGCATAGTAAACGCTTCGCTCGCGCATGGAGGCGAACCAGCGCGTGCGGCCGTCGCTCACGCGCCCCGGCATGCGTTCGCGGTCCTTGTTCATCCACACGCCTAGACGCCCGTAACCGTCCTTGCACTCCAGCATCGGGCGCAGCTGCACCTTCATCCCCTTCGCGTGGATGAGGTCGATGGCGTCCATGAGCTCGATGTCGTTCGGCGTGTGCGCGAAGTCCTTGTACTGGAACGCGGACGCCCCCTCGTCCTGCCAGACCGTCGGCACGACCGTTACCCACGTCGCGCCGGCACGGGCGATTGCCTCGATCTCGTCCTTCGCCACGGATGACGAGAAGTAGCCGTTCGTCGCGTAGAACCCAAACGTGACACCCCACTGGAAATCCTCGGGGATTTTCCACGTGCGCTCCGCGCGCGCCACGTCGGCCAACAGGCAAATCCCCGCCGCCAACAGCAAATAACAAAACCTAAACGTTTTCATGTTGTTCACGATCACTCCTTGTCCTTTGATTGAAGATATCATGCAGTTCCGTCATCGGACCGCAGAGGGTTCAGAGTTCGGTTGCCACCTCCACGCGTCCATCATCGGAAATCTGGAGATAGCCGCCGCGCTCTGCTCCGATGGTCAGCCGATGGCCGTCCCGTTCCACGTTCACCGGCCTTTTCTCGTCGCCGTTCCAGAACAGCCAGGCGGTCGCTCCCTTGCCGGGAACACGGTATGTCTCAAGTGTGTCGGGATCACCGGCCAACCGCGTAGAGGTCACGCCAGACGCGCGAATGCGGTCGCCGATCGCCTTGCGCAACACCGCCACGCCGTCGACGGGATCGACAAACTTTGCGTCATTGAACTCGTCCGAACAGATCGTCAGCTTCACGGAAGCCGGCACGCGGGCGCGTTCGGACTCCGGAAGAACGGAAAAGTTCACGCCATGCCAGGCAAGCGCGTTGCAGACGGCACGGTACACGACCAGCGCGTCCCATTTGTCCTGACTGTATTCAAGGCGCGTTTCGGAAATCAGCAAGACGGTATCCGGCGGGTTCTCTACGGGCGTAAGCCAAGAGAACGTGCGACTGATATTGGAGTAGATGTCCACGACAGGCCGTGGATTGCCGTCCCAGTGGCACAAGGCGAACGTGCAGAGGCCCTCGATGAGGTCGGTCCACCCGTAATGGCACATGAAGGCGTAGCCGCAGCCGAACGTACGGACGGCCTGACAGCGGTAGCGTCGCGACGCCTCCTCAATGGTGGCGAAGGAGTCGGAATACGGTATGCGCATCGGGTTGAACGCGCAGCCGAACTCGCCCATGACCGCAGGCTTGCCCCAGACGCGATGATCAATTTTCTTGATTTCCGCAATATGGTTCTCGTTGTCGCCGTAATAGTGGCAGTCGGTGAAATCGAACGGCATGGACGCCGTGGGAGGATCCTTGATGACCGGACCGCCGCCCCACCCCTGGCTCCAGCCCGTCGCCGCGATGACATCCATGTTGCCGCGATGCGCGCCCTCCGCCGTCGCGCGGCTCCACGCGAGGAACACCTCGCCCATCTCCCTTAGGCTGCGCGCGTCGCCCGCCTTGCGCTCAATGCGCGGCTCGTTGCGCACGTCCATGATGAATCCGGGGACGTCGCGGTAACGGTCGGCAAAGAATGCCACGAAGTCCCCTTCCGCCTTCTGCCCGGCCTCGTCCTGCGGAATCGCGTTGCCGCAGCACGGGGTGAAGTAGTTCACGATGGAGAACTTCTGCGAGAGCAACACGCAGGCGTCCATGAGGCGAACGACTCGCGTGCGCTCCGGCTCTTTCGTCCTCGCGTCAATGCCGAAGAAGTTGCGCGAGACGGTCATGCTCGCCCGATTCATTGCCTTGAAGTCGTCGTAGAACCGCATCGCCGATCCAGCGGTGTGTGACGTTTGGCGGGCAAGGAACATCTGGGCGCCGACGAGGAACTGCTTTCTCCCGTTGACCGTGAAGAACGTGCCGTCCATGCCGACCTTCGGCCCGTGTGCGATGGTCTGCGCGTTCCAGACGGCTATGGCGGTCTCCTCGCGATCGACGATCCGGCCGTCCATGACAAGCTCGGCCTTCAGGCGGTAGAAGTCCTTCGCATCCGCCGGCACGGGCCAGTCCATCGTGAGACGCTGATCCGTGCGCGATGCGGCGGAGAACGGACGCTCGGCCCGCTGCACCACCTCTCCCTGCTCGTCCGCAAGCGTGAACACGACCGTCCCCGACGCGGCGACAGGCGAGAAGTTCTTGACATGCGTGGCGAACGTCGCGGTTTCCCCGGGACGATAGCACGCCCAAACGGGGGCCGTCACGGACAGGTAGACGCGCCGGAAGAGCGCGTCTACCATACTGCGCAGCAGCCCGTCCGCCTCCGGCGACGCGAAAAGGTCGCGGTTGTCGATGCCGAACAGGGCCCATGAAGACCCTTTGAAGATCCCGTCGTAATGGTAGACGAGGCATGCCGCACGCCCGCGCAGGTTCCCTTCGCCGTCTCGGCAGGCGAGCACGGGGCGGTAGGCGGCCCTGTTCTTGGCATGGGCGTTTATCTTTGGCGTGAGCATCGCGGAGGCATCCCAGCCGCCGAAGTCCCCCGTGCGCGCAAACGGCGCGAAGAGGTCTGCCGTCGCAGGATCGTTTCGGATGCCGGCGACGCCTTCCAGACGATAGGCGGGGGAGAACACGCCGATCTGGTCGGGACGCGGCTCGTCATGCCAGCCTCGCGGATAGTTGCGCGTGTTGATCCAAGCCGGATGCTCCAAGGCCGTGCGCTTGTCCGCGAACGGATCGTCCCCGACGTTCACGTCGGAAATCCAGAGCGCATGGGGGACGCGAAGCTTGTTTCCGACGCCATGCGTGACGCCGAAGCTGAGGCGCACCGCGTCCTGAAAGCGGACGTGGTCGCCTTTCCTGCCACGCGTCTTCTTCGTAGGGCTGTCGGCATGGAACTCAAACGTGTCCCAGGCGAGGCGGTAGTCCTTCCACTCGGAAGATGCCGGCAGGTCCGCCCTCCAGCGGGTGCCGTCGCGCTCGGTGATCTCCACGCGGAAAGTCTTCAACTCCGCATCCGTCTTGGCCCTAAAGCCAAATGCGCTCCTGCCCGCCATCATCTTCGGAGACACCGCCATCGTCCCCAGATTGTAGCGCAGCATCAACTTCGTGTAGATCTTCATGACCTTGCGCCCGTCAGGCGCAAGGTCCTCTTCAACCTCAGTGCGCGATCCGGGGAACGTCACATGCGTCCATGCGGACGGCGGCGGCATCGCGACCGGATTCGTGCAGACAGGCTCTGGAATGGCCGCCCTGTCCGAGAGACTCCACTCCCCGTCCCTGAACACCCGCGGCTCGTCGAACGCATAGCCGCCGGAAGTGAGCAGAAGGCCGCCCTTCTTCAAGTAGCCAACGATCTCCTTTGCGGCATTCTGCGGGAAGAGCGCACCCGAAGGTATGACGAGCAGATCTGTCTTGGCCGCGTCGAACGCACCATCGGCAATCGCGGTGGCATGGGGAACGACCCGCACGTCGTACGTGCCGCCCAAGGCGCGCACGAACGCCGCCGGCGCGCTCGCGCAGCCGAACCTGTTGGTCACGCCGGCTTCGAGGCCCATGTCGAGCACCGTCACGCGCCCTGCGGCGCACAACCCAGCCTCAGCCACCCATGCAAGACAGGCGGCAATGATCAGTCGCTTCATAACATTCCTCTCGTGGACGTTCTACCGGAAAATGACCGTCAGCCCGGCCAGACGAATCCGCGCGACAACCGTACAGCTGTTCCCATCGCCCGGATTGTCGCGCAGGGACAACTCGGCCACGTAGTTCGGCCACGGCTTCGTCACGGACAGCCGTCCCTTCAATGCCGTGGCCAGCGTGCGGTCCTTGACCGTCGCAAGCGCCACTTCGTAGACAGGGGCCGGTTCGGCGATTCCGTCCGTGTTGAGCGTCACCGGCAGCGTGGGCATGCCCTCGGCTAGCGTGACGGGCGCATCCGCCTTCACGTCGTAGAGGCCATACTGCGCCATGTCGGCATTGGACGGCGCGATGTCGAGCGCGAGAGATGTTCCGCTTGCGAACGAGAAGGCAAGACCGTCGGCAGCCGTCTTGGAAAGGGGTTTGACGGAACCTTCGACCACCTCCAGCACGTTTGTGCCGTCAAGTCCGTCCGGATCGGAAAGACGGTCCGCCGTGAAGGCCACCGTGCCGCCCATCGCAAGCATGCCCGCGCCCTCCTTGCGCAACTTGCCGGCGAACGTCAGCGGCTGCGCCAGCGTCAGCGTCTTGCCGGAAGCCACGTTGAAGCGGGCGCATCCATCGATGAAGAGCCCGCGCGTCTGCTCCGTGAACGCCACGTCGTTCGTGACCGACAGGATCTGGCAATCTCGGACGCGCAGCGCGTCATACGTGAAAGACGCCAGCGGGCCGCCCAGGTTACGCGCGTCGTCTACGTTGAGGGTGACTTGCCTGGACATGTTGTCCCCTTCCCAGTTCGTCCCGGTGCGCCAGCCGCCACAAGCCAGTGTAATGCGCCCCGTGTAGTTCGTATTTAACGCGCGCAGGTCAATCAGGCAGGCGTACATTTTCGAAGCGTTGGAATGGCGGCAGATGTCCAGGTCGGCGCTTCCAAGAAGTTCATTCTCCACCACGAGCCATGCGCCGCCCTGGCAAGAGATCAGCGCAGAGGGCGATGTAGACGACTGCAAAAGCGTCAGCGTGTTACCTCGCAACACGTTAGCGCGTCCCTGGCCGGTAAAAGCGGATATCGTGCCGCCAGCTACCACCGTCAAGTTTGAAAAGACATTCAGGTAGACGTCGCAGAGCGCCATCGTCCCGCCCAACACCGTGAAGGAGTCGCCCGCGAACATGCAGGCACCAGCCGCCGCGTTGGCAGCGCCGGTCGTGTCGCCCGTCATCAGCTGGTTGCCGTAACCAGAAAGACCCACCACGTAGTCCACCCCGGAATGCGGCTGCCGCCCATCCGACCAGTTGGAGGTTCTGGACTCCTGAAACGACGAGCCGCCATTCGCGCTGGAATCCCTGTTCTTGATCGTCTCAATCTCCTTCTTCGCAACGCTTAGGCAAATCGTGCCACCGACAGTCTCTGACGATACGACGATGTTGGGCAGACCACCCGAAACAGGCTTGTACTCGAACAGACCGTCATGTATCGTTGTCCCCTCGGGAACCGACATGAACGGTATCGACGCCGTTTGCGCAGTACCTGTAGTGACGGTGTAGCCAAACCCCGACAAGACAAGCGTCCGATCCGTCACGAAATTGTTCGTCACGTTCACGATTCCTGGCGCAGACGCGCTGTCTAAACTCACCATGCGTCCGTCCTCGTTACGCAAAGTCCCGACATTCAATGTCACGCCTGTCTTTGGAAAATAGAAAACTCCACCTTGCTTAATCGTCAAGGCGTCCAGCGTCAGGCTTCCAGAAGTTGCCGTTGCGTGAAACTCGGCATTGGTCTCAATCACAACCGTACCGGGGAATACGGTTCCGTTGCCGAAGTCGGCGTATGTAGATGTGCCTATCCCTTGCTTGCCGAATTGAAACGATCCATTGAAGCCGCTAAAATCGCAGTCGCGGAAGATTATTCCCGTACTGTCGGTCCGCTTTGAATTGTAAAAGATTGCCGTCGCGCCCGAACTAGTGTTGGAGAATGTTGTTTGCCTGAAATAGAGTCCCGTGCCTTTAGTTCCAGGACTAGTCTGGTTGAAGTCAAATTCGACGGGTCCCAAGCTGGTCGGCACAAATGAGATCTGGCTGTTCTTAATGACATTCAACTGGCAACCGGCGATGTATTTGCCGCCCAATATCCGCAGATTGCCCCATGCAATACCAGGCGTTTTGTCCTCGCCCATGCCAGAGTTGAGCGCATGCGTGATCTGTCCGCCGCCAAGCGTCAGCGACTGACCGGCAAACGTGAGGAGAGGAAATGCGGCGGTATTCCCGTTCTTCGGAGTCCGTAAGATTTTGCTAGTTTGGATAAAATAGTTCTTGTCGGGTTGAGGCGGCTCCGTCTGTCCGACCCAGTGTAATGCACCTGTCACGGAACTGTATTCCCCAGTATCGTTCGCACTCATCAGCACGTACCCCGTGGTGGCATCATACGCCACGCCATCAACCACAACGGCTGCCGCACTCCGCGCGACTATCGCGAGCGCTATGGCGACAAATACAGGCGGCACACCCGCACACAGCTTTTCGCCGAAAACTCTTTCCATTCCTTTTTCCATCATCGCACGATGTCCTTTCTTGGCATAGGTTGGTTAGAAGTTTACCATAGACCCATCCTCACGCACAATCCCGTTACAGGCAAAAAATAACCCGATTTTAGGCAATCGTGGTTCTATACGCGCCCATCGAGCAACCGAAAGCGGCCTTAAACTGTTCGGGGAGGTGCTTCGCGCTGGCAAAGCCCGTCTGGGCGGCGATGGCGGACGTAGAAAGATTGGTCGTGCGCAGGAGGCGGCACACCTCGTCCATCTGAACTTTGCGGATGGCCTCGAGGATGGACATCCCCTGCAGTTCGCGGAAGCGGAGATCGGCCAGCCGGCGCGAACACTTGAGGTGCGCGACCACCTCCCTGACGCCGATCCCCTTCGTCGCATGAGACTGAATATAGGCGACAGCCCGCTGCACAAGGCGTCCGGCGTTCGAGACCTTCGGCGTCGATTCGCGCACCGCCACCTGCCTGATGCCGCAACTTTCGCGGCGAACCATGGTTGTGACATGCCCCTCCATCATCCCGCACAGCAGTTCTGCCGCAAGGCGGCCCTGCGCCACATGGTCGGGCTGGATGCTCGTCAACGCGGGAACCGTATGTTCGCACAGCATCTCGTCGTTGTCCACGCTGACGACGGCGACATCCTGCGGCACGCGAATCTCGGCCATGCGGCAGGCCTCCATCACGTCCAGCGCCCGGTCGTCGAACGCGACGAACACGCCGCAGGGCTTGTGACGTCCCTTCAGCCACGCCACCAACTCAGCGACATCGTTTGCAGCCCCGCGCGAGCGGCGATAGGTATCCGCCGAAAAGCCATGCGCCTTCAGACGTTCCATGAATGCCCGACCCCTAAGTTTTCCCCAGATGCGGTGATGTACGTCCGGCACAAACGCGAAACGGCGAAAGACGCCTGAATCCAGCAGCAAGTCCGCCGCCGCCTGCCCCACTGCCGCGCAATCTCCGACCACAAGCGCCAGATTCCGCGTGCGCCCGCACAGCGGCGACTGGTCGAACACGTCCAGGCCGACGGTCGGGATGTCGATCTTCGCCAGCTCCGCCTCGACGGTCGGTACGGTGTCGAACGAATACAGGATGCCGTCTACCGGATTTGCGGCGAGCGCGCGAACGAAATCAGGCGAGAAGTCTTCGCGATGCCGCACGAATCGGATTTCCCAGCGCAGATCCTTTTCCGCCAGATAGTCTAGAATGCCGGACATCTTTCGTTGTCCGGGCTTGCCCGCCATCTGCAGCGCGATCACCACGCGCTTGTTGCCAGTCTGTGGCCTCATGTTCCTATTCGCCATCGACCGGAACCCCGCCATTCATTCCCCTTCTTTTGCCTACACCTCTTCCGCCAGCAGCGCATCGCCTCCGTGGAACACGAGGACGAGACGGTGGAGGGCAACTGTTTGCAAGTTTGAAAGTTTGAGAGTTTGAGAGTTTGAAGGTTGAGAGTTTGAAGGTTGAGGGGCAAGGTGCCAAGCAGATACAAGGGCCGGGTCGGAAGAGTACCGATCAAGCTGCTCAATGGCCTCGGCCTTGATCTTCGCGAGCTCTTCCGCCGTCGGCGCAGGATCGCCCGCCTTCACGTACTTCATCTCGATGAGCGCGGCGTGCGCGATGTCCGGCCAGCGGGAGAGCTGCGGCACGAGGGCGATGTCGTAGAACCCTCCGCCCGCCTCGCGCTCGTGCCGGACGAAATACGGCCCGCCGGCGGCGCAGAGCAGCGCGACGAGCGTCGACTGCACCACCTTCTCGCCCTCGACCGCGTCGCGCACCGCGAAGTTCTCCTTCGCGATCTCTGCAAGCGTCCCGACAAATCCGCGCCAATTTCCATTGTCGGCGAACTCGCAGAGCCCGTCATTGATGCCATACACCCTCTCGTCGATCTTGTGGACATCGGCGTAGGCTGCGGGTATGATCTTCGCCGCGAGCTCCTTCAGCGTCTCGTTCGGGACGCCGAACTCCATCTTCCCGAACTTGCCGCCAGTGATCGTGGTGATGCCGAGCCAATAGAGGAGCGACGTGAAGTTCTCCTTCTGCGAAAGCTCCCGTGCCTGAAACGACTTCACGAGCCGCTCCGACAGCGAACCTCCCGCCAGCAGATTCTCAAGGACATGGAAGTTGCCGTTGAGCCGCCTGTCCGCCGTGATGAGATGGCGTATCTTCGCGTAGTCGGTACGCAGGTTCTCGTCGATGAAGTCGTCGGGGAACTGCTTCGTGCGCCACAGATGGCTGAAAAGCGAGAGGACGAGCGTCGTGTTGGCGAGCGCCGGCGCGTCCACGCTGCCGAAGCGGTAGTTGTCGTACCATGCGAGCGCTGCGTTGTACGCCTTGTCGGCGTCGAAGCCGCAGCACGGGGCGTAGTAGTCGGCGATGGCGCGGAGGTCATCGTGGCGGAATCCGGTCAGGTCGGCGAACTGCGGGTCGAGCGAGATGTTCGTCCCGATGTTGAAGCCGCTCGTCACGTCGTCCATCGTCACGGGCGACACGCCGGTTATGAATAGACGCGTCACGGGCGCTTCGGTACCGGAAGTCGCAGACTTGAGCGACGTGAAGAAGTCCTTGAAGAATCCATCGCCGTGGCAGAGACTGTCATACACGGCCTGTCCATGCTCGGCGAGTATGGTGTTCGTGAAGTTGTCGTATTCGTCGATGATGACGTAGAGCTTTTTGTCCGTCCCCTTGAGGCCAAGGTATATCTGCGCAAGCTTCTTTCCGATGTCCGGCGCGTTCAGGATGCGGTCTGCGAGCTCGTCCGAGAGAATCTCTCTGTAGTTTCTCGCAAATGTGTCGCACTGCAGCGACGCCTTGTAGTCGAAGTCTCCCTGAACCTTTTCCTCGTCCTTTGTGATCGACGCGAAGTCGAATCTCAGCACAAGATACTTGCCGTGCTCGTCCGTCGGATTAGCCCCGATGTCCGTCCCAGAGAAAAACTCGTCGAAACGGTCGGCGTAGCGCACGTCGTAGTACGCCTCGAGAATGGACGTCCAGAGCGACTTCCCGAACCTGCGCGGACGCAAAAACATCGCGTAGCGCGTCGCTTCCAGGTCGCGGATCTTCGCGGTGCGGTCCACGAACCAGGCGTTCGCCTTGCGCAGCTCGGCATAGTCCGCCACGCCGTACAGTATGGGCCTGATGTTCTCCATGGCGCATAGTATAGCAAAATCCCGCCGGACGTACGCAGGAACTACGTGACTTCGTCTTGCGGTTCCGTATTCCGCGCCGGATCAATACCGCTGCAGCAGTTCGAGCATCTTGCGGTCTAGCTTGTGCCCGTTGAAGTCCTCGTAGGCGACGTCCATGCGGCCCGAATCCAAGAAACCGTTGTGCCCGCGCAGGTTCCAGAGCGCCCAGCCTAGGTTCTTCGACTTCCAGAGCTTGAGGCAGTGCTCCATCCATGCCAGTGTCACGCCGTGCGGCGTCTTGTTCCGGCAGCCGAACTCGCCGACCATGCAGTACTCGCCCGCGTCGATGGCGGACTGGTACTTGGCGACGGACTCTTCCGGCGACTTGCGTCCGAAGGGCGTTCCATAACCCGGCGCGAGCGGCCACGTCGGCGGGTTCGGAGGGATGCCCGCGATGTAATCCGCCCCGAAGTGCGTTATGACGTGCGGCGTATACCCGCGGAACGCCTGGCCCACGGCCGGCAAGGAGTAGAGTTCCGGCAACGGCGTGGACGCGCACGAGTTGCCGTCCACCATGATGTAGCGCTTCGGATCCTCCTTGCGGATCGCGGCGATCAGCATCTTCACGAGCGGGAGGTAGTTCTTGCCGGACGTGTGCCGCGTCGGCTCGTTGAACAGGTTGAAGGAGAGCTCCTCGTTCGGCACGTCCTTCCACCGCTTCGCGAAAGCCGCCCACATCCTGCACGCGGCATCCTGCGCGACAGGGCTCGTGCCGAGCGGAAAAGCCTCGGACTGGTCCAGGATGCAGTAGCCGGGGATGCGGTGGAAGCATAGCTGGACGTGGATGCCGTACTGGTGTCCCCAGCCGACGGCCTCGTCGAGGAACCGCATCTTGTCTTCCGCGAGGTTGTACCAGTCATCGCCTGCCGTCAGGGCGCGGTAGTCCAGCGGGAGGCGCGCGAAGTTGAAGCCCCACTCGCGCAGCGCCTTGAACTCCCATTCGACGAAATGTCCGTCCACGCGCGGATCGTCCGCCAGACCGGTGTAGTGGCACCGGAACATCCCGAGCAGGTTCACGCCGCGCCAGCGTCCCGGCGGATTCCAGTCCGGCGTGACCGCCGCAGAGCCGCCGGCCAAGACTCCCGTTGCGGCGGCAGCCGCCGCCGACAGAATAAAGTCTCTTCTGCTTGTGCACGTCATTTTGCTTCTCCTTTTACTTGTCCGTCACGTGTGCCGTGCCCCGGTGCGCTGACGCACCGTTGATCCGGCCATCACTTTGCCGGCGTCACCGTATCGCCGGACGACACCTTGTGCGTGCCGTCGGTCACGATGCGCTCGCCGGCCGTAAGACCGGACTCGACGAACTGGAGGTCGCCCGAGAGGCGTCCGCGCACGATACGGCGCTTTTCGGCCTTGCCGTCCTTCCCGACGACCCAAACGCATGCCCCTTCCGAGTCCTGCATGACGGCGGACGGCGGCACGGCGCACTTCTTCACGCCGTCCTTGTGGCGAAGCGTCACGCCAACCGCCGCGTAGGGCTTGAGGATGTAGTCGGCATTGGGGAAGGTGGCATACACGCGTATAGTGTCCGTCGTCTCGTCCGTAATGTTCTCCGTGTACTCGATCGTCCCAGTCTCGGCGTACGGCGTCCCGTTCGCAAGCGTCACGGTCACTTCCCCCTTCTCGGCGATCGTCCGACCGTGCGCGCCGAACATCGTGAGGTAGTCCGCGTTCGAGAGAGAGAATCGCACGCGGATAGGCTGGAGCTGCACCACCGTCACGAGCGGAGTGGACGGCGAGGCAGGATTGCCTTTCGTGAGGCGCGTGGTGCCGGTGCGTCCGTCGATGGGCGTGCGTATCTGGCACCGCTTCAGGTTGTAGTCGGCCACCGCCAGCTCCGCCTCGGCGGCGGCGAGCGCGGCCGTGGCGATCTCGCGCTCGCTCTTGACGCTATCCATCACGTTCTGCGAGACGGCCCCCGAGGAAAGCTTCGTGTGGCGTTCGTAGGCCGCGTCGGCGAACTCCTTCTTCGCCTTGCACTCGGCAACCTTCGCCTGAGCGTTCTTGAGAGCGCTCGTGTACCTGATCGAGAGAAGCCTGTAGAGGACGTCGTTCGCCTTCACGAGCGCACCGTCCTTGAAGCATACCTCGATGATGTCGCCGCTCACCTCCGGAGTCACGTCCACGCGCTGCACAGGCAGCACCTTTGCGGGAAAGGTCTTCGTCTGCGGATCGGGGGCCTGCGCCACCTCCGCCACCGGCAGCGTCACCGTCGCCGCATGCGACGCACAGGCGACCCCAGCCGCCAGCACACCAAGAAACCGCACGAGTTTCATCTCCATGGCATATCCCAGAAAACGGATTAGCAGACCTGCTCGGACGTCGCGGCCTGGCGAAGCGTAGTAAGCACGCCGCCGATCATGTCGCACAAGTTCTTAGACTCGAAACGATCAATATAGCGGTCCGTCAAGAACTTCCCGAGCGTCTCGATCACATGGGCGAACTCGCCCGCACGTTGATGTTCCTCCAGCCAGCGCTTTATGACCAACGCCTCGTCTGTATCGACGCGCGTATCCTGCAAGATGCCCTTCGTGAGCATCCAGAACTCGCTGCTCTCTTCTTTTCTCGTCATCATGGCTTGTTTCCTTTGCGCACATTTTACCACAATACCCTCACCCCGTCCAACCTCGCCGCGACTATGCTATAATGGAGGCATGATTTCGCAATTCTTCATAGACCGTCCCCGATTCGCGTTCGTGCTGGTCATCCTCATGTCCCTCTGCGGAGGCATCGCCCTCTTCGACCTTCCCGTGGCCGAGTACCCTGAGCTCGCCCCCGCCACGATCCGCGTCTCCGCCTCCTACCCAGGCGCTAGCGCGCAGGTCGTCGCCGATTCCATCGCCATCCCCGTGGAGGACCAGATCAACGGCGTGGAGAACCTCCTCTACTACTCGTCTTCCTGCGACAACAACGGCAGCTACTCCTGCTCCGTCACGTTCAAGAGCGGCGCCGACACCGACATGGCGCTCGTCAACCTACAGAACGCCGTGAAGCGCGCCGAGCGCAAGCTCCCCTCCACCGTCAAGCAACAGGGCATCTCCGTCCAGAAGCGCAACTCGGACATGCTCGCCCTCTGGGCCTTCACCACGGACGGCACCAAGCAGTCCCTCCAGCAGCTCGGCGACTACGTGGAGAAGAACATAAAGGAAGCGGTCATGCGCCTCGATGGCGTCTCCGTCGCAGAAGTGATGGCCTCGCGCGAGTACGCGATGCGCATCTGGCTCGACCCAGTGCGCATGGCCTCGCTCAACCTCTCTATCACCGATGTCTCCTCCGCCATCGAGAAGCAGAACGTCCAGGCCGCCGCCGGCACGGTCGGCAGCGAGTACGCGAGCCGCTACCTCTCCTACAAGCTCAACGCCGAAGGCCGGCTGAAATCCGCCGACGAGTTCGCCGACATTGTCGTCCGCAGCGACCCAGCCACCGGCGGACAGGTGCTGCTCGGCGACGTGGCGCGCATCGAGCTCGGCTCGAAGAGCTATTCCGGCAAGTCGCTCATGAACGGCAAGGAGGCGATCGTCCTCTCCGTGTACAAGACGCCAGAGGCGAATGCCCTCGCCGTGGTCAAGCGCGTGAAGGCTGAGCTGGCTGAATGGGACAAGCGCCTCCCCGCAGGCGTGGAGATGGAGACCGTGCACGACGCGACCGCGTTCACGCTCGTCTTCATGAAGGCGATCGTCTCCACCCTCTTCATGGCACTCGGCCTCGTCGTGCTGATCACCTGGCTCTTCCTGCAGGACTGGCGCGCCACCATCGTCCCTGCCGCCGCCATCCCGGTATCGCTGCTCGCAACTTTCATCTTCGTGTGGGCGTTCGGCTACACGATCAACATCCTCACGATGTTCGGTCTCATCCTCGTGATTGGCTCGCTCGTGGACGACGCCATCGTAGTGGTGGAGAACACCCAGACCCTCATGGCTACGGAAGGGCTTTCCGCGAAGGAGGCCGCAAAGAAGTCCATGCGCCAGATCACCAGCGCCGTCATCGCCACCACGCTCGTGACCATAGCCTGCTACATCCCGCTCGTCTTCTACGGCGGCATGGTCGGCAAGATGTACATCCAGTTCGCGTTCACGATGTGCGTGGCCCTCTCGCTCTCCACATGCGTGGCGCTCACCCTCTCCCCAGTACTCTGCTCGCTCCTCCTGCGCAAGCCCGGCAAGCCATCCCGTCTGTTCGCGCCCGTCAACATCGCGATCGACGGCTCCCGCAAGGTATACCTCGCGGTCGCAGGACTGCTCGTGCGGCGCGGCATCGTGACGGCGCTTCTCTTCGCCGCCGCATGCGCCGGCGTGTGGTTCGCGAAGGACATGGTGAAGGAGACGCTGCTGCCGGACGAGGACAAGGGCAACATCACCATCGACATCGAACTCGCCCAGGGCGCAACACTCAAGCGCACCAACCAGGTGCTGGAGGACATCCAGGCGCGCATCAAGGACATCCCCGGAATCGCCGGCATCATGCTCATGTCTGGCTCTGGCGCCATGTCAGGCTCCGGCGAGAACTGTGGACAGGGCATGGTGGCGCTGGACCACTGGGACATGCGCCGCACGCCCGACAAGTCCGTCAAGGCGATCATCGCCGAGATCATGCGCCGCACGGCGGACGTCCACGCCGCGCGCATCCGCTGCTTCACATCACCCCCCATCATGGGTCTCGGCCGCGTGGGCGGCGTGGGCTTCAACCTCTGCTCCGACGCAGGTGCCACGAGCGCCGAACTTGCCGCAACCGCCGAGAAGTTCGCTCGTCAGGTCTCCGCCCTTCCAGAGGCGGCCATGGTGATGAACACCTTCCGCGCGGACACCCCACAGCTACGCCTTACCCTCGACCGCAGGAAGGCCGAGATCCTCGGCGTCTCGCCAAGCGCAGTCTTCGCCATGCTCCAGAACAAGCTCGCGAGCGTGTACGTGAACGACTTCACGCTCGGCGGTAGCGCGTACGAGGTGATCGTGCAGTCTGCCGGCTCGTACCGCGCTTCGGTGGAGGATGTCGCGGACCTCCATGTTACGACAGCGAGCGGCGCGTCCGTACCGCTCTCGGCCATCGCGAACATCACCTACGAGGTCGGCCCCAAGCAGGTGACGCGCTTCGACAAGATGCCGTCCGCAAGCCTCAATGCGCAGGCCGCACCTGGAGTCGCAGGGCTCACTCTCATAAAGGCCATCGAGAAGCTTACGCCGCCAGAGGGATACCACATAGAGTGGAGCGAGATGAGTAGACAGGAGAAGGAGAACGAGGGCCGGCTCGGATTCCTGATGGGCATGGCGGCGCTCTTCGCCTACCTCTTCCTGGTGGCGCAGTACGAAAGCTGGACCGTACCGCTCTCCGTGATGTGCTCCATCCTCTTCGCGCTCGGCGGCGCGTACGTGGGGCTATGGGTCACAGGCACGCCGATGAGCATCTACGCGCAGCTCGGCATGGTGATGCTGATCGGCCTCTCCGCAAAGAACGCGATCCTCATGGTCGAGTTCGCCAAGCAGCAGCGCGATACGGGCCTATCCGTGACGGACGCCGCGATGAAGGGCGCGGACCTCCGCTTCCGCGCCGTGCAGATGACGGCATGGAGCTTCCTCTGCGGCGTCCTGCCGCTCGTCCTCGCCTCAGGCGCAGGCGCGGGCTCGCAGAAGGCGATCGGCATCTCCACCTTCTCGGGAATGCTCGCCGCCACCTTCGTAGGCATCTGCTTCACCCCCGGCCTCTACGCCATCTTCCAGCGACTACGCGAACTGATTCGCCGTCTTCATTGAGGCCGCTTCCCGTATTGCGCCGCAGACTCGCCCGCGATTCGACCGAACACAAGAACTTCCGTGCCTGCGTTGCCGCCCACGCGGTTGCGGCCATGCACGCCACCCGTCACCTCGCCGGCGGCGAAGAGGCCGGGGACGGGCGTGCTGTCCGCACGCAGCACGCGGCATCGCGCGTCGATGACGACGCCGCCAAGCGATGTGTGAGGCGCAGGCGCCACGAGCATCGGCTCGCGCGTGATGTCGACGCCGCACGCCGCGTAGCGCCGCACGGTGTCCGCATAGCGGGTTTCGAGAATCTCGCGCGGCACGCCAGTGGCATCGTACCAGACACCGCACGTTTCCGGCGCGCCCCGCGCCGGCTTCCCCACACACGTTTCCGGCGCGCCCCGCGCCGGAACACCACGTCCAGCCTCGATCTCACTGCGGATCGCCCGCGAGATCGCGTCCTTGTTGGCGTGCTTGTCCGGCAGGAATTCCTTGCCGAAGCAATTGCGAAAGGTCGCACCCTCGTGGAGCATCGTGGTGATCACGGGGATGCCGCGCAATCGCGCCGGCGCGAGCGCGACGGTCGGTTCGTACTGCACGGCGTCCAGGTCGCGCACCGCCGCGCCGAGCGACTGCGCGAGCGCGATGCCATCCCCGCGCAGTTCCGGCGGATTGTCGCTGAAGGCGTACTTCCCACACCATCCGCCCGTCGCCAACACAACGGCACGAGCAAAAAGGCAACGTTCCGCCGCTCCCTTTTGCGGCGCGAGGCGCGCCGCAAACGTTCCCGGCGCGCCCCGCGCCGGCACCACCCCACACGTTTCCGGCGCGCCCCGCGCCGGCACCACCCCACACGTTTCCGGCGCGCCCCGCGCCGGATCGGACCTCTTCCACGCCGAGACCATGTCATTCCCAAACACGTATTCCACCTGATTGGCATATTCATCGGCATCGCGAATGATCCGATTGTAAAAATCGCCCATCCAGACCTTCCCGGAGCGCCCCAACACCTTGTTGATTGCGTGTGCACTAATCCCCTTCCACTGCCGGACGATCTCCCGCAAGCGAAAGCCTTCCAACGGCTGGACGATGACATGCACATGGTTTGGCATGATCCCAACGGCGTGAATGACATACCTTAAACCATCATCGTTGAAAATCGCATCACGCAACCAATCTGCAATCCCAGTCCGAGCCAAAAGGCATGAGCCATTCCCTGCATCGAGGTAACTCCCGATCTTCTCTGACAGTAATCCCAAAAGCGAACGATACTCTTCCTCGCTTAGCGGAGGCCCTTCCCCACGTCGACGAGCTTCCAACTCCTCGCGTTCGTCTGACCATGCGCGCCTTACGGACACAGCGACGGAATCGGCGAGGCGAAAACATACGTGATAAACGCAATTTGGAAGTTCCCAATAGTCGACATGTTCACCCCGCGAGACATTGACAAGGGAAAGCATGAAATAATCTCGACCCGGGAAGAACGGATGCGGAGGTGAAATTGCGGCGCGAGGCGCGCCGCAAACGTTACCGGCGCGCCCCGCGCCGGTTCCTCCCGCCTCCAGCCCGGTCACGCGCCCTTCCACCACCTCGACCTTCCCGACGAGTGCGCGCTTGATCTTTGCAAGCGCCCACGCGCCGATCTTGTGGTCGATCGAGACGCAACGCGGCACGCTGCAGCCAAGCGGCTGGATCATCTTGTACGATCCGTCGGCGTTGCGGTCGAACGGAAACTCGTCCGCCAGCTTCACCGACTCGCGGCACAGCACCTCCACCAGCGCTGGATCGCACGAGCCGCCACCGCTCTTCAGTGTGTCCTCGACGAACAGCTCCACCGAGTCGCCCGGCCCCACCGGCACATTGAGCGCGTGGATCTCCGGCGAATTGCCCGACCCGTTGGCGACCAGCGTCACGGAACAACCCGACGCCACGGCGGCCTCCGCCGCGCGCCACCCGGCCAGTCCGCCGCCGATGACCAACACGTCACTCACGATCGCTTCGCCTGCAACGTGCCTTTGATCGGTTCGCCTTTGTGGAAGAACCCGACTGGCGTCACGCGGAACGTCACCGCGCCCGCAGGCACCTCGTCTGCGCCGATCACCAGGCGCGAGGACGTCGGCACGCGCCCAAGCGGATGGAAGTGGAGTTCCTGCGCCAGCCTCCACATGCCCACCTCGCGTTCTTCCACGAGCGCACGGATTTCATAGAGCAGCACGCGGCCTTTCTCGCCGCCGGCGCACGCGGAGGGGAACTCGACCACGATCTGGTCCTCCATCTCCTTCTTCGTGTTCTGACCACGCTGACGCGTCACAGACACCGCCGCGCCCACAGGGAACTTCGGCGCACTGGTCCGCGCGGCCTGCGCGGCGTAGCCATAGACGGGATTCGCCGGATTTGCTGGTACCGGCACCGTACGCACTGGCCCCGCCACCTCGCCGAGCGCGAACTCGCGCCGCTCGATCTCCAGCCGGTCGGGCCACACGTCCATCACCATGCCCTGACGTCCCTTGCGGCTCGTCGCACCCATGTGACGGGCCTGGCTCGTGTCCTTGCGGCGCGAATTCACGCACTGCCACTCGCCGCCGTAGGGCGTCGAGATCTGCAGTAGCGTGCACGTGTTGACGGCCGTGAACGCGCCCTGCCACACGGAACGGTCGTCGGTGAGGCCCCCTTGCCCCAGTAGCTGAAGAGCGTCCCCTTCGGATGCGGGTGCTGCACGCAGAAGAACGGACGCGGCCCGTGCAGGTCGAGCTCGGCCGCGTGCGCGGCGGCGTATGCCGGGATGTCCTTCTCGTATGCGACCTTCTCGGGATCCTTGGCGGCCGCCCCCCGCAGGGGCCACTTCCACGCGAGGCGGTCGTGGTTGCCGTACACGAAGATCGGCTCCACGCGCGCGCCGTCCAACCCTTTGCAGTCGGGGAACACCTCGCGCCAGACCTGTCCCACGCGGTCCAGCTCGGACATCTTTCCGGTGTCGGCCATGTCGCCGGCGATCACCACGGCGTCCACGCGGCGCTCGCGGAAATACTCCAGGGCGGCGCGGAACGTGCCGGTGGAGCCGGCGACGTAGCCGTTCTCCGTCTTGCCGTTGTTGCGGATGTGGATGTCGCTCACCACGCCGAGGCGCAGCGGCGGACGCGGCGCCGCCACGTCGGCGAGCGCCCGCGCATGAAATGTCGCCCATGCGGCCGCAAATCCCCCACCCGCAAACTGCAGAAACTGCCTTCTTGTGTTCATCATCTCTCGTTCTTCTTTTTACCTATTCACTCTTCACTATCCACTCTTCTCTATTCCCAGATTCCGCCGTGGGCCATCGACCCGACGTTCTTCACGAAGAGGCGCAGGTAGCGCGGATAGGCCGATTCGTCGAACGTCCAGCTGAACGACGCCTTGCGCCGCGCGAGTTCCGCATCGTCCACCTGCATGTCGATGCGTCGGTTCGGGATGTCGATCACGATCGTGTCGCCGTCCTTCACAAGGCCGAGCGGACCCACCAGCGCGGCTTCGGGCGAGACGTATCCCACCGAGAGGCCCGAAGTGCCGCCCGAGAAGCGTCCGTCCGTGATCACGGCGCAGGAGTTGTACAGCTCGGCGTGCCCCTTCAGCTCCTCCTGGAACGTGAACGCCGTCGTGCCGAAGCGTCCCTTGAGTCCCATGAAGCGCAGCACGCACGCGTCGCCCGGTTTCACCTCGCCCGCGCGCAGCGCGTCGAGCGCGGCATGGAGCGAGTCGAACACGCGCGCGGGACCCGTGAACGTGAAAAGGTGCTCGGGCACGGCGGCGATCTTGATGATCGCCCCCTCCGGCGCGAGGTTGCCGTAGAGGACGCCGATGCCTGGCTTGCGCATCACCGGCTCCGCCAGCGTGTGGATCACATTCTCTGATGCGGCGCGGGGCGCGCCGCAAACGTTGTCCCCAGCGGCACCGCAAACGTTTCCGGCGCGCCCCGCGCCGGAAATCGGGTACCGCCGCGCACCCGCAACGTTCTCGGCGAGGGTCTTGCCGGTCACAGTGAGGCAGTCGCCGTCGAGCTTCGGCAGCAGTTCCTTCAACACGGCCGGCAGCCCGCCCGCGAGGTCGAGATCATGCAAATTGTACGGACCGCTCGGCGCGAGGTGCGCGAGGAGCGGGATCTCGTTCGACGCCTCGTCGAAGTACTTCCACCACGGCTCGTCGTAGCCGGCCTCGTGCGCGATGGCCGGGATGTGGAGGATGAGGTTCGAGCTCGCCGCCACCGCCATGTCCATCTTGATCGCGTTGCGGATCGAGGCGGGCGTGATGATCTTCCGCGCCGTGATCCCATCCTTCACGAGCGCCATCACGCGCTCGCCGGCGCGGTAAGCGATGAGGGCGAGCTCGCTCGAGACGGCGCTCACGGTGGAGTTGCCGGGGAGCGACATTCCGAGCGCCTCGGCAACCATGCACATGGAGTTGGCCGTCGTCATCGAGGTGCACCCGCCGCACGTGCCCCAGGAGTGCTCGATGAGGCCGTTGTACTCGTCTGGGTCGATCTTCCCGGCCTTCATCGTGCCTACCTTGTCCTGCGCGTGAATGTGCAGCACCTCGCGTCCGCGGAACGTGCCGAGCGGCATGTAGCCGCCCGTCACCACCACGGTCGGGATGTCGAGCCGCGCCGCCGCCATCAGGTGTCCGGGCACGATGGAGTCGCACGTAGAGAGCATCACCATGCCGTCGAAGAAGTTGCCCTCGGCGGTGATCTCCACCTGGTCGGCGATCGAGTTGCGCGAGGGGATCTCCACGTACTTCGGGTCCTTCAGCACCATGCCGTCGCAGATGCCGGTGGTCATCACCTCCACGGGGAAGCCGCCCGCGTCGCGCACGCCCTGCTTCACGCGCTCCGCGAGCGCCTTCAAATGCACGTGGCCGGGGTTGTACTCGTTCCAGCTGTTGACGATGCCGATGAGCGGACGCGCCTGCTCCTCCGGACTGATGCCCATGCCGCACAGCAGACCGCGGCGGCACTCGCGCGCCTCTCCGAATTCCCATTTGCTACGCAAGTTCATTTTTTATAAAGCTCCTTCAAGAAAGATTCTTGTCATTTGCGGTAGTATATCATATCCCTGACCTCGTCGATGGAGGCAGCCCCGCACGCGAGCATCGCGAGACGGTCCACCCCAAGCGCCACGCCGCCGGCTGGCGGCATGCGCTGCAGATCCGCGAGGAATTCCTCGTCGAGCGGATAGTCGGCCTCGCCGAGGGCACGCCTCTCCTCGCGCGCGGCCTCGAAGCGCCGCCGCTGCTCGGCGGCATCCGTCAGCTCAGTGAACGCGTTCGCGAGCTCCATTCCGTCGACGTACAGTTCCCAGCGTTCCGCCACTCGCGGATCACCCTCCTTCAGCTTCGAGAGCGACGCGGCAGGCGCGGGATAGTCTGCAAGGAACAGCGGCTCCTTCGGAAGATTCGGTTCTATCTTGGTGGCCATGTCGAAGTCGAAGCGGTCCTGGTCCCATTCCTCTACCGGATCCCAGCCCGCCCACCGCCGATACGCCTCGCGGACCGTGATCCACGCGAACGGCTGCGGCCCCGACGCGCCCCAGCGCGCTTGCAGGACCTCGCCCACAAGCTCCTCCATGTCGCGCGCTATCTCCATGTACCCAGCCTCCGCGCGGTACCATTCGAGCATGGTGAACTCCGGCGCATGGCGTCTTCCCCTCTCGCCTTCTCGGAAGCATGGTCCGATCTGGTAGATGCGCGGAAGCCCGGCGGCGAGCAGACGCTTCATCTGCAGCTCCGGCGAAGCGCGCAGGAACCAATCTCCGCTCGCCGGACAATCTATGTGCGGTTCCGGCGCGGGAGCGGGTATCCGCACCGGAGTCTCCACCTCCACGAATCCACGCGAATCGAAGAAGGCGCGGATCGTCCGCATCATGCTGGCACGGGCCGCCAAGTTTTCACAGCTGACCATTCGCAAGCTCCTCACTTCTCCACCTTGCCGTCCGCCACCAACCGCAACGGATATTCCACGTCCTTGAGCCGCGCGGCCATCGCCCGCGTGGCGCACACGGTAGGCGACTCCGGCGTATCAGGTATCCACAGCGCCAGCACATCGTGATGCCACTTGGCGAGAAACCGTTCCCCCGCCTCCGGCCCAAGAACGAACAGCGTCGTCGAGAGCCCGTCCGCCAGCATCGCGGTCGGCGCCACGACGGTCACGCCCGCCATCCCTGTCACAGGTTCGCCCGTGCGACCGTCGATGATGTGCGAGCGGCGCACGCCGTTGTGCACGACGAACCGCTCGTAGTTTCCGCTCGTGGCGACAGCCTCGCCGTTCGTGAGCACGATCGTGGCGGCATATCCCTGATCGAACGGGTTGCGCACTCCGGTACGCCACTCGCCGCCGACCACACGCAGGTTGCCTCCAAGATCGATCAGCAGGTCCGGCTCGCCGAAGCGGCGCGTCACGTCCTGCCACGCGGCGTCAACCGCAAATCCCTTCGCGATCGCGCCCAGGTCGAAGTCTGCGAACGACCTGCCGCTGCTGAAGCCGAGTTCCCGCATGCGGGCGCCAATCTGCGGATTGAAGGCTCCGCCGGAACGCTCCGCGAGGAGCATGGCGACGCGGTAGCATTCCTTTACCTCTGCCGAGACGCGTCCGATCCAGTTCGTGCCTCCTTCGCGCGAGAGACGGCTCAGCTCGGAGTCGACGTCCCACGCGGAAAGCAGGCTCTCAAGACGCTCGTACCGCGCCTGAACCAAGCCTCTCACCGCTTCGCGATCCGGCGCGTCGCCGCGGAACGTGAGACCGGCGACGGTCCCCATCGCCGTCCATTCGTCGCGTATGCGACTCTTCTCCGACGAGCGCAGCGACAGCGCCACCACGCACACGCCCGCGACCAGACCTAGAAGCAGCAACCTTCTCATCTCGCTTCCATCCCTGTCATTTCCCCACGCAGAAGCGCGAGAAGATCGATTCGAGCAGGTCTTCCGTGTAGACCTTGCCAAGTATCTTGCCAAGCGACTCGGCAGCGACTCGCGCCTCGTTCGCCGCCACCACGAGATCGCCTACATCGACACGCGCCAACGCGTCGGCGGCAACCTGCAAATGCTCCTTCTGGCGAGTGGTCACATCGGCGCCGCTCGCCTCCTCACCCTTCGCCGCGAGCTTTTCGAGGCGATCCGCGATCGCCGCCCTCAGCTCAGGCAATCCCTCGCCCGTGACGGCAGAGACCGGGAGTAAGCGAGTAGCTGTGACAGCCGGGTGCAAATCGCACTTGGATAGCACATGGAGTACCCGATCATCTTTCTTTGTGCTTCCAGGGGGCTCCTCGAGCGACAGCACCAGATCGGCCTTGGCGATAAGTTCCTCGGCGCGGCCAACGCCCTCGGCCTCGATGACATCTCCGGCGGTACGCAGACCTGCCGTGTCCACAAGCCGCACTGGCCAGCCGCCTATCTCCACGCTCTCCTCGATGAAGTCGCGCGTGGTGCCTGCAGTGTCGGAGACGATCGCCCGCCGTTCGCCGAGCAGGGCGTTCAAGAGAGAACTCTTGCCGACGTTGGGCGGACCTGCCAGCACGACGAGCGCACCCTCGCGCAAGAGGCGTCCCTCGCGCGCCGTAGCGAGGCGGGCGGCAATGCGCGAGCGCAGGGAGGAGATGTCGCGAGCAATGTTGTCCGCAAAGTCGCCAGGCAACTCGTCCTCGCTGAAATCGAGCGCGTGTTCCAACCGCACTGAAATGTCGAGCGCAGCGGCGTACAGCGCCTCGAACTCCGCCGATGCCGCGCCGCCCAGGCGAGCCACTGCGTCATCGGCCGCACGGTCGGTCTTGGCGTCGATGAGATCTATTACCGCTTCGGCGGCGGAAAGGTCTAGCCGCCCGTTGAGGAAGGCGCGTTGCGTGAACTCGCCACGCCTTGCCAGTCGCGCCCCGGCCGCCAGGCAAGCTTCCAGCACACGGCGCGGCGCGACGCTGCCGCCATGGCACTGAAACTCCACCACGTCCTCGCCAGTGTAGGAATGCGGAGCGGCAAAGACAAGGACTAGTCCGTCGTCCAGCAGCTCCCCAGTCAATTTAAGGTCTTTAAGGTCATTAAGGTCTTTAGAGTCTTTAAGGTCTTTAAAGTCATTAACGACCTTAGATTCCTTAAACTCCTTAACGACCTTAGATTCCTTAAACTCCTTAACGACCTTAAAGAAGGCCGAGTGGAAGAAACGGCCCGCTAACGAAGCGTCGACACGACGGCCCGTGAGCCGCGCAGCAACCGCAAATGCCGCCGGCCCGCTCACGCGCACGACGGCCACGCCGCCGCGCCCAGGCGGCGTCGATATGGCCGCAATTGTCTCCGTCTCGTCCATGCGCCCCGCATTTTACCACAATCTACCGCCCTCACGCCACAGTTGCAATCGAATAAGCAAATGGTATAATGTGTGCCGAGACGAACCACTGGAGCGTTTTGGCACAGCAAGTTTAACACAATGAGCGTATTTTTCGATAAGGTCGCGCAGCGACTGGACAAGCTTGACGCCGCCGACAGGCGGCGGCAGTTCCGGCAGCTTGCGGACGAGATCGGCTTCTTCGAGTCGGTGTTCGACACGTTGAAGGAGGGGGTCATTGTCGCCTCGCCGACCGGTGACCTGCTCTATGCCAACGCCGCCGCCGAGGCGTTGACCGGATGCCCATGCTCGAAGGCGCGCGGCAAGCCAATCCGCAAGACGATTCCCGGATGGGACTGGGACAACCTTCTCCACCCCGCCCACGAAGGCTGGAACAGGACATCCGCGCAGGAACTGGAAGTCCTCTACCCCGAACACCGCATACTCGAGCTGAACGCCATGCCGTCGCAGAACGGCACGGTTGTGCTCGTGCGAGACGTGACGGACGCGCACGCGCGCGCCGAGAGCGCGATCGAGTCGAGCAGGACGGACGCAGTGCGCGATCTCGCGGCGGGTGTCGCCCACGAGATCGGCAATCCGCTCAACGCCCTCTCTCTTAACCTCCAGCTCCTCGCGCGCGAGTTCCGCCACGAGCCTGACGAGGAACGCCGCGAACGTCTTCTCAACGACATCTCCACCGCACAGAACGAGGTCAAGAGGCTCGAAGGCATCATAAAGGGATTCCTCTCCGCCCTTCGCCCGGCGAAGCTCAACCTCGTGCGCGGCTCGCTTGACGCCCCGCTCAAGGACACGCTCGCAGCGTTCAAGGCGCAGTTCGAGGATCGCCGCATCCAGATGCGGCTCGCCTTGCCGTCCGCCCTGCCGTCCGTCCTTATCGACCGCGCGCAGATGGAACAGGTATTCTTCAACCTCGTCAAGAACGCTCTGGAGGCGATGAAGGACGGCGGCGCGCTCGATATCGCAGTGGCGGCGGACGACCGCGACGTGCGCGTCTTCTTCCGCGACAACGGCAGCGGCATGGACGCGGCGACGCTATCGCGCATATTCGAACCTTACCACACCACAAAGGAAGAAGGCACGGGACTCGGCCTCATGGTGAGCCGCCGCATAGTCCGCGCACACGGCGGCGAAATAGACGTAGAGTCGAAGCCCGGCGCCGGCACCACCTTCACCGTCCGCATCCCGCGCCTCGAGAAGCGCGTGAGGAGGCTCACATGAAACCATCCATACTCATAGTCGACGACGAGAAGGACACGCGCGAGCTGATGGCGCGCGCGCTCGGCGCCGACTACAATGTCACAACCGCCGCCGACGCAGAGCTCGCCATCAAGGCGCTCGAGGCCGACCCGTCCATCGCCCTCATGCTCTCGGACGTCCGCATGCCCGGCGCGGACGGTCTCCAGCTCCTGAAGGCCGCGAAAAAGATGCGCCCGAACCTCGCCTGTATCCTTCTAACCGCCTTCGGCACCGTGGACCAGGCCGTCGCCGCCATGAAGGACGGCGCGGACGACTTCATAATGAAGCCAGTGGACCTCGACCAGCTTGACCTGCGCGTCGCCAAGGCGCTCAAGACTGGCGCGCTCGAAAGCGAGGTCGCCTCGCTCCGCAGCCAGCTCGACGAGAAGTACGGCCTCGACAACATGGTCGGCTCGTCCGCCGCGATGGAGCGCGTGTTCAAGATGGTGCGGCGGGCGGCGCCGTCGTCCGCCACGGTGCTGCTGCAGGGGCCGAACGGCACGGGCAAGGACCTCATCGCGCACGCGATCCACAACCTCTCGCCACGGGCGAAAGGCCCGTTCGTGGCCGTGAACTGCGGAGCGATTCCGGAGAACCTCATCGAAAGCGAGCTCTTCGGCCACGAGAAGGGATCCTTCTCAGGTGCCGTTGCCCAGCACATCGGTTCGTTCGAGTCCGCCAACCACGGTACCCTATTTCTGGACGAGGTAGGAGAGCTCCCGCTCGCCATGCAGGTGAAGCTTCTGCGCGCGCTGGAGAACCGCAGCTTCACGCGCGTTGGCGGGTCGCAGCCTGTGGAGGTGGACATCCGCGTGATCGCCGCCACGAACCGTGATCTGAAGGCGCTCGTGGACGCCGGCGGCTTCCGCCAGGACCTATTCTATCGCCTGAACGTTATCGACATCCATCTCCCGGCCCTAAAGGATCGCGTGGAGGACATCCCGCTTCTCGTCTCGCGCTTCATCAAGGAATTGTCGGCCGCGAACGGCGGTACCGTCACCGGTATCACCCCCGCCGCCATGAAGATGCTTGAAGCCTACTCCTGGCCAGGCAATGTGCGCGAGCTGCGCAACGCCATCGAGAAGATGGTCGTCCTCTCCTCCGGCGGGCAGCTTGATGTCGACGACATCCCCGACGAGATGCGCGCGCCAGCCGCCATTCCCCTCCCGATCGCCGCCACCGGCACGCTCGCCGAGACGGAGAAGGCCAAGATACTCGCCGCGTTGCAGAGCGTAGGCAACAACCGCTCCAAGGCCGCGCGAGTGCTCGGCATCTCGCGCCGCACCCTCTACCGCAAGCTAGACGAATACGCCAAGGAAGGAGACATGACATGAAACTGATTGTTCACAAATCTCAATTGTCCACAAATCTCAATTGTCACAAATCTAACTGGCTTTCCATCCTTCGCACATCCACACTCTCGCTGTTCTCGCTTTTCACCTTTCACCTTTCACCTTTCACCGCACTCGCGGCTTTGCCGCAAGTGCGCACCTCTCCATGTCCCGCCTGCCACGGCAAGAAGTCCGTCTCCCTCACGCCGCCAAACCTCGGGCAGTTCGACGGCGAGATCGGCGTGACGCCAGGCAAGCCGTTCAGGACGCATCGCTTCGACGTGAGGCACGACAAGTGTCCGCTCTGCAACGGCACAGGCCGCCACGAGCGTTGGACGCCTGCAACGCCGCCAGAGGACAAGACCGGCCTCGCGCCGTGCATAGACTGCCTCAGCACAGGCGTGGTACCTTGCCAGAAGTGCAAAAAGACCGGCTACATCCAGTGCAGCAAGTGCCAAAGCGACAAAAGCAAGAAGCCTGGCTGGATTCTCACGGAGGAACGCACGTCAGGCCGCACTTCGCGCCACGTGAAGAAGATCGTCTCTCCCTGCGGCACATGCGGCGGGATCGGGAAGGTGGAATGTCCTGCGTGCGAAGGACGCGGCGGCAACATCTGCAAGAAATGCTCCGGCGAGGGATTCGTCCCCAGAAAGGAACGCAAATGAGCGAAGACACCACAACTATCCAGCCGACGCGCGTGATGAAGAAGATTTCGCGCGACGTGCCGCCGAACATTCCCTTCCTTCATTTCGACCGTGTCGTAGGACGCGGTGGCATGGCCGTCGTCTGGCGCGCTTGGCACAAGGAGCTTGAGAGATTCGTCGCCGTCAAGGTGCTGGACAAGAGCTTCGCGGCCACCGGCAAAGACCTGCGGCAGTTCATGGTCGAGGTCAAGACGATGAGCAACCTGCACCATCAGGGCATCGTGCAAGGTTATGGCGCCGACTACGCAGACGGACGCTATTACTTCATCATGGACTACGTGGACGGCTACACGTTCGGCTCGCTCCTCAAGCGAAAGAACCGCTTGCGGCAAGCCGATGCGATCATCATCTGCGAGTCCGTCGCCGATGCCATGAAGTACGCCTGGGAACATTTCGGCATCATCCACTGCGACATCAAGCCGGACAACATCATGGTCGATAGCGACGGCACAGTGAAGGTTCTTGACCTCGGCCTCTGCCAGTCAACGGCCGTCCTCAAGAACACTACCCGTGCGGAAGAAGTCGTAGGCACTCCCGCCTACATAAGCCCTGAGCAGATATACGGCGACGTTGAACTCGACTGCCGAGCGGACATCTACAGCCTCGGCGCCACGCTGTACCACCTCACGACTGGCCGCATGCTCTTTCCGATCATGTCGAACGACGACATCCTTCGCGCGCATGTCGATCCGCAACAGCAGGCTCCCGACCCTCGGTCCATGGCACCCTTGCTTACGGAAGGCTTCGTCCGCCTCATGGCCGGCATGTTGGTCAAGGAGCGCGACCAGCGCTACCAGACATGGGACGACGTCTTCAACGACGCACGGATTGTCGAAGAAGGCGGCACGTTGCCGCCTCTTCCCGAAGACGCGGTGTCGTCAATCCTGCTCAGCACGCCCTGATCAGGGCTTGCGCACGGCCTTCTCGAAAGCATCGAAGACCTTCTGGTGGAAGGCGCGGATATGCGCCTTGTCGAACTTTACGGTCATGCGGTCGTAGGTGATCAGCCCGTTCATCTCGCGCTCGACGTCTGTCGTCTGCGTGTAGATGCTGCCGCCCAGCCCCTTCCCGACGAAGTCGGCAAGCATGTCCATCATCTTGCCGTAGCGCGCCTCGGCAGCCGCCACGGAGTTCTCCTTCGTGTAGGTGTGCTGCTTCTTCGTATCGCCAGTCCACTCCTTGCCGGGCACGATGTACGTGATTCCGCCGAACTCGCCCACAAACGAGATGCGACGGTCGTTCGCCTCGAAGAGGATCGGGTCTGGATAGTGGTGGCTGTCCACCACGTCCGCCGCCTCGCATTCGCCGGCCGGACGATGCGCAGTCTGCGCGCGCTTGCCGCGCCAGTCGTTGTTGAGCGGATTGCCGAGCACCTGGCCGCCCTCGGAGTCGTTCCAGCCTGACGGGCCGTTGACGAGGCGCGAGGGATCGTAGCCCTTCACCCAGTCGAGCGTCATGTGCGTGAGCAGCGCGCGCGGCTGGCCCCACCCCTCGTTGTAGGGAATCCACATCAGGATGGCGGGCACGTTGTAGAGATGGTCGATCACGCGCTTCAGGTCGCGCCGGTAGAAGCCGTAGCGCACGGTGTCCTCCCTGCCGCCGATGCCCTTCATGCCGTGACGCTCGCGCGGCACGTCGCTCGGCATGTCCTGCAGGACGATCAGGCCCAGCTTGTCGCAGACCGAGTAGTAGCGCAGAGGTTCCACCTTGATGTGCTTGCGCAGCGTGTTGAAGCCCATCTCCTTGAGCGTGCGGATGTCGAACTCCATCGCAGCCTCCGATGGCGGCGTGAGAAGTCCGTCGGGCCACCAGCCCTGGTCGAGCGTGCCCATCACGTAGTATGGCTTCCCGTTCAGGAAGAAGCGCCAGACGCCGTTCTCGTCGCGCCGCTTCTCCAGCGAGCGCATCGCGAAGTACCCCTCGATGGCGTCCGTCCCGTAGCGCATGCGGAAACCGTACAGCGCCGGCGACTCCGGACTCCAGCACGCGAAACCCTCCGGCATCTTCACCACGATGTCGCGGCCGGGAAGGCCCTTCCCCTTCACGGCGTCTATCGCATGGCCGTCCTTCAGCACCTCGATCTCCACGAGCGCCGCGCCCGGACGCGACACGTCGACCTTGAAAGTCACCGTCCCCGCGTGGATGTCAGGCGTCACGCGGTATGAGACCACGTAGTCCTCCGGCACCTCCTCCGTCCAGACGCTCCCAAGTATTCCGGAGCAGCGGTGGTAGAAGCATGACGACGGATCGAGAATCTGCTTGCCGGTGGAGCCGAACGCGCCGGTCTCCGTCGGATCCCACACGAGCACCGTCAGCTCGTTCGCGCCTTCCTTCGCCTTGTCGGTGATGTCGATGACCCACGGCACGTTCATGGACTCGTGCGGCACGTCGAGCTCGTCGTGCCCGAGGAACGCCTGCGCGCGGAAGTCGACGGAGTCGAAGTGGAGAAGCGTCCGAACGCCAGGCTTCTTCGAGACGTCAATCGTGCGCCGGTACCACAGGAACTCGTCAGGCGCCAGGTCGCGTCCCACGCCCGAGAGCTTGGACTCTATGGCGAACGGCACGGTGATCTTGCCCTGCCACGACGTCGGACGCACGAACGTGTTCGAGATCGCCGTCACGGCGTAGTCCCACTCGCCGTTCAGGCAAGTCCAGTTCGCGCGCACCATCTGCGGACGGGGATAGAGGTCCCACGGGACCTTGGCCTCCGCAGCCACTGCCACCAATGCCGCGCAAGCGGCGCCCATCAAGCAAAAACGATAGTTTTTCATTGTCCTCTATGCCTCAAAAGTTTTCTGTAATTTTACCCGATAATTTCCACGCGCGCAAGCCCATCAGATCGGCCGCACGCGGAACGGCTCCGTGGCGGGCACCACAGCCGGCGTGATGCCCTTAGTTTCCTTGACCTCGACCTTGGGTTCGCCGCCCCATGTGCGGAAGAACGGCCCCTTCACGCCCTCCACCGTCAGGTTCTCGGCCTTGATCCTCTCCACGTGCGCGCCGCGGATGAACTCCGGCGGCTCGCCGACGAAGGAGACGGACACGTCCTTGAAGGACAGGTCGAACGGCACGTCCTTGTCGCCGTAGGCGCAGAGCGGCAACTTGACGCCCGTCGCCTTCACCTTCTCGAACCGAACGCTCCTGAGCGGCATGCCGCGCTGCCAGGTTTCGTTCCCCGAATAGTTGTAGTGGAGGAAACGGTCCACGTCGCGGCACGTCACGTTGCGGAACACGATGTTCCCCGGCGTGCGGCGCACCTGGATGGAGAAGTCGGCGTAGTACGTGAGAAGCGAGAGCATGTTGCGCCGCTCGTGCACGCCCGCCATCGCGCCGGCCGCCTTCTCCTCCTGCGTTAGCGAGCCGCGGAAGAGGTACTTCGCCGGGCCGTGGCAGACCGTGTTCTCCACGAGCACGTCATACCCGCCGAAGCGGAACGCGCTGCACGCGGTGTTGAGGTCGCAGTTGCGCACGCGCACGTGCTCGTTGTCGAAACCCGCGATGCAGTCATCGCCCGTCGCGATGCGGCAGTTCTTCACGACCACGTCGTTGCAGACCGAGAAGTGCGGCCCGTCGTGGCCCGCAATGATGTCGAGGTCGTCGAAGACGATGTTCGCGTCCTCGTACGCGCAGAACGACCAGTTGCCAGTATGGCGGATGTTGAGCCCGCGGAATACGAGGTTCGTGGCGTAGTGCACCGAGATGCCGTGCACGCCGCGGTACCCCTCCTCGTTCGTCGCGTCGTAGCTGTTGGCGCCGTCGATCGCGCTCCCCTTCTCGCCGATGATCGCCACGTCGACCGCGTCGTAGATGCGGATCATCGCGTCGCTCCATCGACTGCCGTAGATCCGGGAGAGCTTCACCTTGCCGCGCAGCGCGGGATCCTTCCTCACCTGCTGGTTCGTGAAGCCAGGATACTGCAGGTCCTTCGCGCGCGCAGGCTCCAGCTTGTCGCCAGCGAGGATGCGGTAGCGCTCGCAGTCGCGCGCGCCCTTCAGCACGGCCCCGCTCTTCAGATGGAGCGTCGTGCGGCTGCGGAGGCGCAGCCCTCCGACGTTATACGTGCCAGGCGCCAGCGTCACAGTTCCGCCGCCCGCCTTGAAGCATTCGTCGAACGCCGCCTGCACGCGCTCCGTCGCGTCAGCGCCGTCCGCCGGCGCCGTGACGGGGAAGTCGCGCCCGCCGACGGCCGGCTTGAACCGCGAGGTCACCGTCACGCCGATCTTCGTCTGGGGCGAGACGGGCTTGCCTGCGCGGATGTCCGCCTCGGTGAAGCGGCCGAATAGGATCTCGCGGTCGCCGCAACGGTCGTAGTCCCATACCACATAGATCGTGCCGTCCTGTCCGAGAGCGAAGTCGGGATACGTAGCGCTGGGACGCGCATCGAGGAGCAGTCCGCCCTTCCACGTCTTGCCCCCGTCGTCCGAGACGTACGCCGTCAGGTTCTTCCGTCCCTGGTTGGCGTCCGGCTTGTCGCCGTTCTTGATGAGCAGCAGGTTGCCGCTTGCGAGGCGCGTCACCGCACGGCGCGTGGGCGTGTTGGCGAAAGTGCCCTCGACCACTGGCGACCAGGTGTAGCCGCCGTCCGTCGAGAACGATTCCTTAGCGCCCTTGTTCGTGCGGATCCAGCTGTGGATCGATCCGTCCTTCATCAGCACGATGCTGTGCTCGTCGAAGGTCTGTCCCTCCTCGGGCGCAACCGTCGCGCCGCCGCGCCGCGTGAACGTCTTGCCGCCGTCCTCGGAGACGAGCAGACCCGCGCTCCCCTTCGTCCACCAGATGGAGACGGGGAACATCCACTCGCCCTTCGGCCCGACAATGGGCTTGCACATCATCACGCCCGTGCCGATCTGACGCGGCGCAGGATACGGCGCGCACGGCGCCTTCGAGGCGTCGAGCGTGAGCATCATCAATCGATCGCTGCTCGCGAGGGCACGGTCGTCGGCGCCGGAGAGGCGGGCGTAGTTCCATTTCCCGTTGGTCGGCGTCTCCGCCATGGGCACGGTGCGCTCTGTCCAGGTGATCTGCAGCTTGCCGTCGGGCGAAACCCACATCTCGGGGTCGAAGGCGCGCACGGGGCCGCCGCCGTCGGGATCGTACACGAGCACTTCCTTCCAAGTGTCGCCGTCGTTCTCGCTCGTCGCGATCATCAAGTAGTTGTTGGAGTCCTCGCAGGGCGTGACACCGCCGTACCACACCGCCCAAAGGCGTCCCGTGGCCGAGTCGCGCGCCATCGACGGGATGCCCTCGTGCCTACGCGTCGCGTGCGCGTGCTCCGCGTCGGGCGCGCCGAGATAATACGCCTCCGTCGGCACCGCAAGCGACAGCGCAACTCCAAACAGCAATCCATTCATTGTTCTCATGTTTCGAATCCTTTCGTCTATGCCAAAGACAGTACGGCCACAAGCGGCTTTCCGGCGAGGCCGAAGCAGTCGCGCGGCGTGACGGTGAAGCGAATCGGCTTGCCGACTGGAAGCTCCTTCGCCGAGAAGAGGCACTCGCCTGGAATGTCGGCGTACGCTTCGGGATAGGCAAACCCAGCCGCGATGAGCTTGCGCGTGACGGGAGGGACGCGCTCCTGCGCGTCCGCAACCTCCGCCACAACCGTGTAGTCGAACACCCGGCATCCCTTCACGGTCTTCGCGCGCGGAAACGTCACGTAGAAGCACGGTTCGCCCTTGCGCGCCACACTTTCGAGCGCGTGGCCTTTAGGACAGTACTTCGCCGCGATCTTCGCGTCGGCAGCGAACTGCGGCGCATCCCGATGCGCGGCACGGCGCGCGAAGTCGAGCGGACCGTCCTTCCGCGCCGGCATCGGCACGACGAACGCCGGACCGATCGGGCAGTCGAACGCGACGGACCGGCGATGAACCACGAGGTGCCCGTCGTAAACCTCCACCAGCTCGCATCCGCCGCCCTTTGCGTCGCCGCCCCACGGTTTCGGGTCGGCCAGCGACGCCATCAACTTCGTCTTGCTGCTCGGGTGCCAGAAGGCCGTGACGTTGTCGTAGTCGAAGCCGCCAGCGCCCTCGTGCAGGCAGCCGCCGCCGATGGACGTGAACGCGCCCTGCCACACGGTGCGCTCGTCCGAGATAGCGCAATGGGAATGTCCAGTGATCGCGACGGCGTTAGGAAACGGCGAAAGCGCGCGCACCGACTCGCCGCGGTCGTCGCCCATCGAGTAGGAACCGTGGCACGTCCCCTTCGGATGCTCGTGCTGGGAATAGAAGAACGGCTTGGAGGGATCAAACGTCGCGGCGTTCTTCCGCATGTATTCCTCGATGGGCGGCTTGAGGCTGGACCACTGCGATCCGATGAAGGTGTAGCCCTTCACCTCGCGCCGCCAGATCACCTCCCACTTCTGGCCGAAGAGCCGCTGCCACGTCCTCTCCGGGTTGTCCTTGTAGGTGAAGCAGTGCGCACGCAGCTGCTCCTCGGAGAAGTTCTTCCAGCGACCGCCCCAGGCGTCGACGTCGTGGTTGCCGGTGGCGATCATCAGCTCCACCTTGTGTCCGTCCGCAGCCTTGCCGTCGGGGAACACCCTGTACCAGGCGGCGGCGAACTTCTCCAGCTCGTCGATCAGGCCCGAGTGCGCGATGTCGCCCGGACACAGCACCGCGTCCACATTCTCCGCCGCGAACCAGCGAAGCGCCTTCTCGAGCGTAGCCACCGCGTCCGGCTTTCCGCCGATGTGCACGTCGCTCATTACTCCGAAGCGTAACTTGGGAGGGACGCGCTCCTGCGCGTCCGAAATGGGAGGGGCGCAATTTATTGCGCCCGCCGCGGTCGCAGCCAGCTGCGACCCTCCCAACGTACCGAACGCCAGCGCGCCGCCGACAAATTCCCTTCGTGAAAAATTCATTGCCGCTTGTTACCTTTCGCTTTTTCTATTTCTCTACGAACAAGACACACTTTGCCATGGCTCGTATTATAGCAGTCATGCGCATCGGCGAGTTCTTCTCCGGCCCGCCGAGGAACGGCATGAACTAGCCCATGAGCAGCTCGAAGTCCTCTTCGATCGGCGGACGTCCGTACTCGCTGATCTCGTAGGATTCCACCATCTTCGGAACGGGCTTTCCGGGATACTGTTCGCGCCAGGCATTGGCGAAGCGCTTCGCGTCGTTGACCTTGCGC
>CACXPT010000023.1 GCA_902769585.1 uncultured bacterium | reverse complement strand
GAGCAGCGTGCCGCCGTTCACGCGCGTCGCCTCGGCGTAGTACTTGCTGGGGATGGAGCCGTTGTTCAGCCGCAGCGTGCCGGGGCCGGTCTTCAGCAGACCCGTGCGGAAGTTCGTCTTGGAGTAGAGCGTGTTGCCGTACTCGGCCCTTCCGTTCCAGCGGTCGGGGAACTTCAGCACCACGCCGATGGTCACGTCTGGGTTCGCATCGCCGGTGATGTCCTCCACGCAGAACTCGGTCTTGCCGTGCTGCTCGGTGTAGTTGCCGTTCGGCACCTGGTAGGAGTCGGACTGCCAGCCGAGCGAGAAGTAGCAGACGCCGCCGACGTCCTGGAGGTCGTATGGACGTGTGCCGTCGAAATGGACGCGCTGCGCGAAGATGTACGTGCCCCACGGATGGGCGGCGGCGATGTCGCCGCCTTGGCCGGTGTTGGCGCCGCTGTAGTTGAACGTCGCATCGTAGAGATCGAGAGCCGGAAACGCAGTGCACGAGGTTGCCGTCGTGCGGATCGTGCCGTTGGTGACGGCGAACAGCGACCGGTTGACGGTGTTCGCCTGCCCGAAGGTGTCATTCGACGTGATCCAGAGCGTGCCGCCGTTGAGGACGAGCGCCACGCGGTTGGGGTCGCGCAGGTCGCCGAGGTACGTGTTGGTGGGGCACTCGAAGTTGGCCTCGGAGCTGCCCATGCCGCCACCCATCTTCAACGTGCCCTCGACCACCTCGATGCGGCCCGTGGTGGTGCTGAGCTTGCTGTTGAGCTGGAGGATGCCCGGACCCGTCTTGCGCATGTTGAGCGGCAGGCCCTTGAGGTTGTAGTTGTATCCATTGACGAGGCGCTTGCCGTCTGCATCGGTGTATTTGTACCACGGCGGCGCGTCCTGCAGACGCGCGTTGATCGTCACGTCGGTCACTTCATCGGCCGTTCCCTTGCCGGAGATTTCCGCCACGTAGCAGTCTGAGGGTTTCCCGTCGAACGTGCCGAAGAAGAGGCGCGCATGGTTTCCGTTGCCGTCGGCGCCGTTCGCAAGGGTATAGACGTTCGTGCCGAGGAACTCGACGCCGCCGTTGAAGCCGAGCGTCGGCCAGACGACGGGCACGTGGTTGGTCTCCGTACCGTCCGCGCTCACGGCGTAATAGGGGGTCTGGACGGCGTAGCCCGCATACGTCAGCTTCGCGTTCTCCAGGATCAGCTTGCCGAGACCGTTGACAACGCCAGTGTTCTGCGCGAGCGTGCCGCCGTTCACGCGCAGCGTGATGGCGTTGGTGGAGTAGAACTGCCCCTGCAGGTCGCTGGCGGCGAGCTGGAGCGTCGCGCCGGGGTGGACGGTGAAGGTGTGCGGCACGCCGCTGAGGCCAAAAGCGGAGGTATGGTTCGCGCTAAACACCGCACTACCGTACGTCATCCTCAGCGTTCCCGTTTCAACGTCGACGTCGCCGACGTAGTCGGAGAGCTGGAACCCGACCTGCCAGTCGCGTCCACCCAGCTCCAGCGTCCCCGCGCCTGTCTTGCGGAAACCGGACGGGTATCCCGGATCGGCGCCGTTCGCCGTCGCGCGGAAGACCGGCATCTTGATGAACGCGTCGACGTTGGCGTTGCCGGTGATGTCGGGCACGTCGATCGTCGCCTGCGCGAACTTGCCGAGAAGCAGGCCGACATTCTGCTGATTGGCTACCGAGAGGTCGGCGTCTGCGACAAACGTCATGGGGCTGGTGCCGGAGAAGTAGAGGTTCTCGGCGGCGATCGAACCCCAGTGCGTCCCCGTGACGAGGCCGTAGTGGAAGTTCACGACCGAGTCGTGCAGGTACAGGTCGCCGACGTTGAACGGGAAGTCGGGCGGCAGGTCGAGCGTCGAGTTGTAGAGCTTGAGCGCGGCTTGGGGCCGCGTCGAGCTGCGCCCGCTGCCGACGAACGGGTTCTTGCCCGTGACGCGGAGCGTGGCGTTGGAGACGGTTATCGTGCGCGCCACGCGCGGGTTGCCGAGCGCGCCGGACGTGATGTTGGCGGTGTCCTTGTCACCCGTCAGGACGGTCGTGCCGCCCGCGAGCAGCACGTCGCCCGTGAAGGAGTGGTTCACGCCGGAGATCGTGAGCGTGCCCTCGCCGCTCTTGACGAAGGTGCCCGTGCCCGCGATGCCGCCCTCGCCCGCAAGCGTGTAGCCCTGCGTGTGGAAGAAGGTGACCGAGGCGGGCGTCACCGCCGTGCCGTTGGGGATCGTGACGGCGAAGGACGCGGCGGAGTCGTTGAACGTCGCGTCGCTTCCGTCCGTCCACGCCTGGCCGGGCGTGCCGTCCACCGTCCAGTTGGCGTCCGTGCCGTTCCAGTTGCCGCTGGCCGAGCCTTTCCAGAACGTGCCCGACGTGGAGTTGAGGAGGTCGAGCGCGTCGGAGCCGGCGAGCAGCGTCTCGTCCGCGGCCGGCGCGCACGGCACGCAGTCGCCGGCGGTCTGGAAGTCGGTGTTTTCAGCGGCAGACCAGAAAACCGTTCCGGAGACCGTGTCGTACAGGCCCGCGCGTCCGTTGCTTTCGCACGGCAGGTAGTTGCGGGCGAGCGTGTTTTGGTTGGAGATGACGCCGCCGTAGATCAGGCCACCGTTGGCGAAAAGATGTATCTGGGGCGTGCCGCCGGCGAACGTGCGCCGGGCGAAGAGCGTGATCGCGCCGGCCGCCGTCGCCGTGCGGGTCGATTTGGCGTGGGACAGTGTCGTCACGGCATGTGAGATAGAGTTCGAAACGAGATGGAGGCCGGTCGCGGCGTCAAGCGACATCGTCAGGCGCACGGGCGAGGCGGCCCAGCCGGTCGCGCTCCAGTCGCCTTTGCCGTTACAGCAGGCGCTGGCCCAATTGCCGCCGCCGTTGATGTAGGTGTCGAAGGAAAAGAGCGACGTGCCGTCGTCCGAGGCGACGCCGAAGATGCGCTGCTGCTTCGTCGACACGTTGTCGAACTGGAAGTCCAGCGAGACAAAGGTGGTCGGACCTGCGTTGATGCCCGTGTCGATGTACTGCGTCCCCGTCTGGCGGATCGCCCCGATCAGCGTGTCGAACGGGTAGGTCGACTCGACGAGGAACACGCGGCAGATGCCGTAGCCGCGCCCCGTCAACGAGGGCAGGAGCGAGAAGGTGGCGGACGTCGCGTCCGCCGCCACGCGGCCGACGCGCTGGTACGCCGCCCAGCCCGCGAGCGTCGCGCCCCTGTCTTGCACGTCGAACGCCACGTAGAGCGCGTGGTCATCGCCCGCCGCGCCAGCTTCGAACGTCACGTCCACCGTCGTCGTCGCGCCCGACTGCGTGAAGCTCGCGCCCGTGATCGAACGCGCGCACGCTGCCAACGCAAACGCCGCAACGCCTACCGCCACAACAAATCTCTTCGCCATCATTGGTGCTCCTTTTCCATCGCGCCGATACTCCGCCGTAATGTAGGGTCATATTGTACCAACCCCTTCCCTAGAATGCCAACCCTAAAATCGGGAATTTTGCTATAATCCCCTTCCAGCACGAAAGGATTCGACAATGAAACATACGACAAGACGAGAATTCGTCGCAGGGGCGTTCGCCGCGGGCTCTGCCGCATTTCTTCCAGGTTGCGTTTCACAAACTGCCGACCCCGTCAGGGTCGCGCGTCCTGAGCGACCGATACGCCCTCTCAAGTTCCTCTTCATGACGGACCACCACGTCGAGAGCAACTTCATTCAGGACTTCGGAGCCGACAAGGGCACGCCTTCCTACGCCATGTGGAAGCCCGGCAACCACGCCGCGCTCGTGAAGACCTACGAGTTCATCAACACTGACCCCTACTGCCGCGACATCCAGTTCGCCCTCTTCGGCGGCGACCAGCTCAACACCGGCTACATGAGCCACAGGCAGTTCCTTGAGGCCGAGCGCGTCAACTACTACCGCACTCTCCAATCCCTCGACCTCTACCGAAACTCGAAGGGCACCGACATCTCGGACCTAGACTTCCACTCGCCTGCGACCTTCATCTGCGACACCAACACCCCAAAGGGCTACGTGAAGGCCCCGATCCCGTTCATGAAGCTCGACTCGCGCGTGATCGCCATCCAGGGCAACCACGACACCGCCGTCGAGGACTTCTACCGCGAATGCGCCTTCACGTGCGCCGACACGCGCTTCATCACCTTCTTCGCCCGCTACGTGGGGCTGCCCGCCCCCAAGGGCCAGTACCGCTCCACCGCCCGCGTTTCGGACGAAGCCGTCGCCTTCATCGAGAAGGAGATGGCGGCGGCGGCCGCCAATCCGGCGATCCGCCACATCGTGCTGGTCTCCCACTGGGCCATCGCCCCCAAGGGCAAGGACTTCGTCTGCCCCATCATCGACGCCTGCAAGGAGAACAAGTTCAACGACAACCGCAAGAGGATCCTCGCACTCGCCGAGAAGTACGGCTGCGACCTCTTCATCAACGGACACGAGCACAACGGCAGGTATCCAACGGCCAAGGCCGGCCGCATGACGGACATCAACTGCGGCACCGTCACCGGTCCCAAGGCGTCATGGGCGATCGTCGAGATGCATCCCGACAAGGCCGTCTTCAACGTCTACTCGCGCGCCGTCGCCGTCGAGGCGCCGGACGGCACAGTCACCTACAGCCAGTTGCCACAGCGCCTCTTCACCCGCGAGATTCCCCTCAAGCCCATCAACAAGGAGTAACCAATGAAGATTTCCGCTCTGTTTATCTCGTGCGCGTTCGCCGCCATGGCCAATGCTCAGGAATTCGTGACATACGAGGAGTTTGGCGCCGTAGGCGACGGCAAGACCGACGACCAGAAGGCCATCATCGCCGCCCATGCGGCAGCCAACAAGAAAGGCCTGCCGGTCAAGGCCTGCGACGGCAAGACGTACTACATCGGCAAAGGGACGGACACCGCCGAGATCTGCACGGACGTCGACTTCGGCACGGCGGCGTTCGTTATCGACGACCACGAGGTGCCAGTCGCCAAGCGGACCGCCGCCATCTTCCGGATTGCCCCGTCCGCCAAGCCGGTCGCGATCAAGGGGCTGACGACGCTCGCCTCCTGCCAGGCGAACATCGGCGTGTCCCTGCCAGGCCCCTGCCTCGTGGAAGTGGTGGACAGCACCGTCCGTCAGTACATCCGCTACGGCCTCAACCAGAACAACGGCAGCTCTAAGCGGGAAGTGTTCCTCGCCGCCGCAGACGGCACGGTCGACCCCGCCACGCCCATCGTCTGGGACTACGGGAAGGTCACGCACGCCGTCGCGCGTCCGCTCGACGCGAAGACCCTCGTCATCAAGGGCGGGCGCTTCACGACGATCGCCAACCAGGCCGAGTCCAAGTACACCTACTACGGGCGAGGCTTCTCCGTCAACCGGTCGAACGTGCGCATCGAGGGCCTACGCCACGACATCACGGGCGAGGGCGACCACGGCGCACCCTACGGCGGCTTCATCTCCATCGCGTTCTCCGCGAACGTCATGGTCACGAACTGCATCTTCACCGCGCACAAGACCTACCGCACCATCGGCGCGGCCGGCAAGCCCGTCAGCATGGGCTCCTACGACCTCTCCGTCAACAACTCGGTCAACGTCTCCTTCGTGAACTGCCGCCAGACGACCGACATCAACGACAGCCGCTACTGGGGACTTCTCGGCTCGAACTACTGCAAGAACATGCTATACGACGGCTGCACGTTCTCGCGCTTCGACGCGCACATGGGCGTGGCGAACGCCACCATCCGCAACTCCGAGCTCGGCTACATGGGCATCAACGCGATCGGCTTCGGCACCTTCCTCGTGGAGAACACGACGGTGCGCTGCGGCTCGTTCTTCAACCTGCGAGGCGACTACGGCAGCACATGGAGGGGCGACTTCATCGTGCGCAACTGCACGTTCGTGCCCCGCAACGGGAAGAAGGCCACCGGCACGCTCGTCAACGGCTCGAGCACGGACTGGCACGACTTCGGCTATCCGTGCCATATGCCGCGCCGCATCGTGGTCGACGGGCTGAAGATCGACGACTCGAACCACCCCGACAAGTACGACGGCCCGTTCGTGTTCGGCATGTTCAACTCCAAGAACACGAGCGCCGACTACGTGGAAAAGTTCCCCTACCACGTCACGGAGGAGGTCGTACTCAAGAACGTGAAGACCGCAAGCGGCAAGGAGCTGGTCCTCAGCCCCAACAAGCACATGTTCCGCAACGTCAAGGTCGTTCGCGAGTAGCCGCCCGTTCAGGCTTTGCGGCGGAAGACGCGCGCCGACACGAGCGCCGTGAACGGCGCAACAAGGACGAGCGAGAAGCTGCCGATCAGCGTCTTCACCAGCTCGGCTGAGACGAGCGTGGAGTTCAGGAAGTCCCGCGGCGCCGTCCCCTGCGCGGCGAAGACCATCAGGAGCGTCAGGAATCCGCCGGAGTAGGCCAGAAGGAGCGTCGTGGTCATCGTGCCAGTAACGCTGCGCCCGATGCGCATGCCGGAGAGCAGCAGCTCCCGCGACGGCAGGGACGGGTTGTGGCGCGCCACCTCCTCGACGCCGCTCGCTATGTCCATCGCGAGGTCCATCACGGCTCCCGAGCTCGCCAGCACGGTCGCGCCAACGAAGAGGTCTGGCAGGTCGAGCGTCTCGTAGCCCGAATTGAGCAGCGCCTGCACGTACGGCAGCGTGGCACCGTTGATGTGCATGAGCCGGCCGAAGAGGTGCGCCATCGCGAGGCCCGCGAACACGCCTAGCGCTGCGCCGAGAAACGCCGCGAGTCCCTTGCGCGTCGCACCCGCGACGAGATACATGATGACGGCCGTGAGGAGGCAGGTGGCGGCGAAGGCTGTCCAGCTCGCGGGCCATCCGCGCAGCGCGAGCGGGATGACGCCCTTCCACACCACGAAACATCCGAACACGAAGCTGAAGAGCGCCTTCGCGCCCGTCCAGCCCCCGAACGCGCAGAGAAGGACGCAGAACGCGGCGAACAGCGCGCCAGCCCATCCCAGGCGCCAGTGGTCGCGCGCCACGAGCGTGGTCTCGGACGGCTCGTCGCCGGGCTTGACGATGACGAGCGCGGTGTCGCCCGGCCTGAAAAGTTTGTCCAGCTCCATCTGCGCCCTCAGTTCGTTGGCGGCATGAAAGGTCTGTCCCTTGCGCGGCCCCGCCAGCAGTTCGACGTCCAGCCGCTGCGTGCCGAACCGCAGGAACCCGTGCGTCTCCAGCATGCTGTCGTCCACCGAAACGACGCGTGCGCGCGTGGCCTCCCCTTCCGGAGACGCCAGAGCGCGCGGCGGCGGCACGAACCAAAGCGCCACGCAACAGAGCGCAAGCAGCAGGATGGATATGGCTTCTCGCAGACGTTTCATGATGCGGTGGCTGGTAGTATACCAAAAACGCGGCCCGTGGCACCGACCGCGTTTTTGGTATAATTACCGGCGACGGACCACAAAACCAGAAGCCCAAGACATGAACGCAATATTCTTCGACCTCGACGGCACCATCATCGACTCGCGTGCCGACCTCGCGGCGGCGGTCAACGCTACGCGCGAGAAGCTCGGTTTCGCGCCGATCCCCATGGAGCAGGCGATCTCCTTCGTCGGGCGCGGCGCGCGCCATCTCCTGGAGAACGCGATCCCGGAGGCCGCCGGACGCTTCGACGAGATCTGGCCGATGTACACGGAGCAATACGCCGCCCACATGCTGGACACGACAACGCTCTACCCCGGCGTGCGCTCAACGCTCGCCGAACTGGCCGACCGCGGCTGGCTGATGGGCATCAACACCAACAAGCCGAACTTCGCCACGCACGCCATCCTCGAGCACTTCGGCCTGGCGCGCTTCTTCGGACGCGGCGTCGTCGCGGGCGGCGACTGCCCCGAGATGAAGCCCAGCCCCATGCCGCTCCGCCAGGCCGCCAGCCAGCTGCGCGGCCACCGTCTCTCCTCCCACGACTGGATGGTGGGCGACAACTGGACGGACATGGAATGCGGCCAAGCTGCCGGCATAAAGACAGCCTTCTGCACATTCGGATTCGGCCACCTGAACGAAAGCCGCTATACAATCAAGATCAACAGGATGGACGAACTCCTTAGACACTGCAAAGCTGAGGAATGACATGAACAAAGAAATACTGCCGCTGGGGGCCATCGAGGCCAACTGCATTGTACTGTGGGACGATCCAAGCGCCGCATGGATCGTCGATCCGGGCGCAGACGCCGCCCGCCTGTGCGCGTTTCTCGCGGAGAAGGGTCTGTCCCCAGCCCTCGTGGCGCTCACGCACGCCCACTTCGACCACATCGGCGCCATCACGGATCTCGTGGCCAAGTGGCCGACGCTTCCCGTCCACCTCGCCCCGGCCGACGAGATGATCGCCTTCCATCCACAGAACGCGTGGGCTCCATACTATTCCCCCACTGTCCGTCCGGCGACGCTCGCGCTCGACCTCGTTGAAGGCACCACGCTTTCCGCCGGAGGGCTGACGGCGCACGTTCTCGCCACGCCCGGCCACACACCAGGCGGAATATGCCTGCATTTCGAAAAGGAGCATCTGCTCCTGACCGGCGACACGCTCTTCGCCGGCTCATGCGGCCGCACCGACTTCCCCGGCGGCAGCATGACGACGCTATCCAAGTCTCTCAAGCGCCTCGCCGCCCTTCCGCCGGAGACGGAGGTCATTCCCGGCCATGGCAGCACAACGACAATCGCACGCGAGTTGGCAATAAACCCCTTTTTGAAGGGATAAGGCATAATGCTCGCACGAAAGGCACGAGCCATCCTAGGCGAAGCGCCTGAAACGGAGAGCGCTCAATTGCCATCCGACCATCCGACCATCCGATCATCCGGCCCCGATGGTCGGATGATCCGATGCCCCGATGATCCGATGACGATTGGCGGTTCACATCAAGTAGGCATCAAGAGAAACAATTACAGCGCCTAATTTGTGAACATATTGAAAAAGGAAGCCAAAGTATGAACTGGACGATTCACCACAAGTCCATCACGGAATCGACGAACATCGATGCGCGCGCGGGCAAGCCTGGCGACGTGTTCACGGCCGACGAGCAGACTGCAGGCCGAGGACGGCTCGACCACAGGTGGCTCTCGCCGCCAGGTCAGAATCTGACCCTCTCCGCGGTCATCGACGTGAACGGCCTCTCCCCTTCCGAGGTCGCCACGCTCCCGCTTGTCGTCGGTCTTGCCGCCGCCACCGCCGTCGATTGCCTCATCGGTCCGCGCGAAGCCCTCTCCCGCGGCAAATTGCCAGTTCTCGTCAAGTGGCCTAACGACGTGCTGGTGGACGGGCGCAAGATTGCCGGCATCCTCTGCGAACGCCATGGCGACAACGTCATCGCGGGCGTCGGCATCAACGTCAACCAGAAGGTCTTCGCCCCCGAGATAGCCCTGCGCGCCACCAGCCTCTACCAGGCCATCGGCGCCGAACAGCCCATTGAGCGGGTCAGGCGCGCGTTCCTGAACGTGCTGGGGCCGTTCGTGGAAGACTGGCGCACAAGCGGTTTCGCCGCCCTTTATCCGCTGATTATCCCGCTAGACGCGCTGAAAGGACGAAATATCCGGGTGTTGCAGACTGATCGCGATGACGCGCCCGTTACCGGTCTCTGCGGCGGAATCCAGCCCGACGGCACGCTGCTCGTCGGCGGCACGTCCGTTTTCGCAGGCGAGGCGCACATCGAAAATTTTTAAACTTTCCCTGTGGAATCTCCGCCGCCGTCGCATACTTATCGGTAGGAGCGTATTTCAATGGACATGAATCTCACCAGAAGAGTCTTCTTCGGTAGCGCGGCCGCATGGGCCGTGTGGCCGAAAGATCTCTTCGGCGCTCCTGGCAAGGGTGGCAAGCCGACTCCTCCCGCCCAAGCCTCCGCATGGGAGAAGCCGGACGGCACGGCCACAGACGCCGTGATGGTCCGCCGCCTCTACCTCGACCTCGCCGGCCGCATCCCCACCCGGGACGAGGCGCAGGCATACGTCTACTCCTCGGACCCGAAGAAGCGCGCCGCGCTCGCCGACAAGCTTCTCGCCTCGCAGGACTTCGCCGACTACTGGGCGATGCGCTTCTGCGACATCCTTCGCGTAAAGAGCGAGTTCCCTATCAATCTTTGGCCCAACGCCGTATATGTCTACCACGCACGAATCCGCTCCTTTGTTGAGCGGAATGAACCGTGGGATGCCTTCGGCAGGACGCTCCTCACCTCCCAAGGTAGTGACTTCCGCGACGCTGCGGCCAATTTCTTTCGTGCGACAGACATGCGCACGCCCGACGGCTGGGCCGAGGCCGTCGCGCAGACGTTCCTCGGCATACCCCCGATCAAGCTGGATCCCGCCCGCAAGGCGGAGCTGGCCGCCTTCCTCTCGAACGTGAAGATCAAGGACACGCGCGAGTGGAAGGAGGAGATCGTGTTCGTGGACGGGAAGGACCGCCGCGGCGAGCTCTGCGACCTCCTGTTCTCTAAGAGGCGCGCAGAGACGGCCGCCGCGTTCTCGCGCACCGTCCGCCGGTGGATATTCGGCCCAGACGCCACAGCCAAGGCTCCAGGCGAGTTCCGCCTGAAGACCATGCTGCGGGAGATCGTACTATCGTCCGAGTACGCTCGCGGATCCGTCACGGGCGGCTTCCCTGCCCGCCGGCTCGACGCCGAAGTGCTCGACGACGCGATCTGCTCGCTGAGCGGCAGCGTCCGCGACCACCAGTCCCCTGCCCCTGAGCCGTTCACGTTCCTGCCGCCAAAGCGGGCGACAATTTGCGTGGAGGATGGTTCCATCACGAACGGGTTCCTTACTCTCTTCGGGCGCCCGTCTCGCGATACCGGCCTCCTGGAGGAGCGCGGCAGCGACGTGACGGCCAAGCAGAGGCTCTACCTCTTCAACTCCGGCAAGCTCCACAGGCAGCTCGGCCAGATCGTGGCTCCCCCCGGCAAGATGCCGGACGGCAGCCCCAACCCCATCTACCAGCTGCCGCTGCCGAAGCGCATCGACGACCTTTACTGGCGCATGCTTTCCCGCGAACCAACATCGCACGAACGTCAGCTGATCCTAGGCATATGGCAGAAGCGCGGTGGCGGGAAGAAGCGCAATGTCCGTCCTTTCGACTTGCTTCGCGACGTCGCATGGTGCCTCGTCAACTCCAAGGAATTCATATTCAGGGTATAGCGAGGAGCGCGCCATGAAACCAGCCAAGAGCGTCGTCGAGATCTGGCAGTGGGGCGGCCCCAGCCAGCTTGAGTCTTTCGACCCCAAGCCGAAGGCGGATCGCGACTTCAACGGCGGCCTGAAGTCCATTCCCACCAACGTGCCCGGCATGGAGCTTCACGAGTGGTGGCCGCAGCTGGCGAAGTGCGCCGACCTCTTTTCGGTCATCCGTACCATGACCCACACCGAGTTCGGGCACGAGACGGCCTGCTACCTGATGCAGACCGGCCGCATGCCAGGCGGCGGCGAGGTGTGCCCCGCCATCGGCGCAGTGATTTCCCAAGTGAAGCGCAAGGAGTACAAGGGCGATCTGCCCCCATACGTCATCCTCACGCGAGAGAAGGGCCGGTTCAGCGAGGTCGGGTTCCTAGGCACCGACGCCGCGCCGCTCGTCACCGGCGGCCGTCCCAACGCCCCGCGCTTCTCAGTGGACGGCATCGTGCCGCCAGAGGGCGTGACCCCGGAGGCGTCCCAGGCCCGCTTCGAGCTCCTGTCCGCGCTCGACGGCTGGAAGCCTGCCGCCAAGAGCGCGAACGCCGCGCAGGCCGCCGCCTTCGACACCGCAGGCAAGGAGGCGCGCCGCATCGCCGAAGGCGACGCCGCCAAGGTGTTCGACCTTTCCCTCGAAACCAAGGAGCTGCGCGACAGCTACGGCCGCAACGAGATCGGACAGACCCTTCTCGTAGCCCGCCGCCTCGTAGAGTACGGCGTACCGTACATTACGGTGAACGTGCCGGGCTGGGACTCGCACAAGCGCCACTTCGAGACGATGAAGCGCAAGAGCCTCGACACGGACATGGCGATCGCCACGTTCCTCCAGGACATGAAGTCGAAGGGACTGCTCGATTCCACCGTCGTGTGGATGAGCGGCGAGTTCGGACGTACGCCGCGCGTCGGATGGGAGGCGCCATGGAACGGCGGGCGCGGTCACTACGCGCGCTGCTTCTCCGCGCTCTTGGCCGGCGGCGGGTTTAAGGGCGGACAGGTCGTCGGAGAGTCCGACGCGACCGCCAGCAATCCCGTCAGCCGCCCGGTCTCCCCGCAGGACTTCCTCGGCAGCATCTACGCCTGCTGCGGCATCGATCCGGAAGGCCCCCTCCCCAACTCCAAGGGCAAGAAGATGCAACTCCTGCCGCCGCAGTCTTCCGCAGGACGCCTACGCGAACTCTACACGGAAGGAGCGTGAAATGAAACGGACCCTTTGCGGCCTCGTTCTGCTGGCAGGAGCGTCGCTCGTCTGCTCGGCAGACCCCTATGTCGGCTACATCTATCCTGCAGGCATTCAGGCTGGCACCACGAACCGCCTCATCATTGGCGGACAGGCCTTGGGCGGCGCGCAGAAATACCACTTCACGAAGAGCGGACTCCATGTCCTCAAGATAGACATCGTGCCTAACTTTCCGCCGCCGACCTGGCAACAGGATCGGCACCTCAAGAAGTGGCTCAACGGCATCGCCGAGGGCAACCGCGAGGAACCGCAGCTGCCGAACGACCCGCACCTTGACGAGTGGCGGATCAACGACTGGTGGACCAAGCTCGACAAGCTAGACATCGGCCAGCTCTCCATCGTCGAATACGATCTCTACACCCCGAAGAACGCCCTGCAGGCGACGCCGTCCCTGCGGCAGATGGTTCTCGTGACCGTCGCGGCCGATGCAGACGCCCAGCCCGGCTGGCGCTCGCTGGTCGGCTACGGTGGCGGCGGCATGTCAGCGCCGCGCCCATTCGAGGTCACGGCGGCGGCCCACGCGCCGGAGCCGCTCTACATCCCGCCGCACCGCAAGCAGCCAGAAACGCCCCTGGCGGACGTTCGCAAAGGGAGCGTGGTGCTTGACGGACAGATTCTTCCTGGCTCGACCGACACCTTCCGTCTGCACCTCGCAGCCGGGCGGCGCTATGCGTTCAGGGTGACAGCCCGCGAGCTGCAGCCTTACATCGGCGATGCCGTGCCTGGCTTCTTCAACGCCGTAATCACGCTCAAGGACGATCAGGGCAACACGGTGGCCGTAGCCGACGACGAGGCGCGATTCCGTCCAGATCCCGTCCTCGAGTTCGCGCCGTTGAAGGAAGGCATCTACTCGCTGGAGATCCATGATGTCCTATACCGTGGCCGCGCGGACTTCGTCTACACGATCCACATCGGCGACGCGACGAAGCCAGCGGCACGCGCGGCCGACGGCGTCGTGTCTCGCCCCGGCATGGTCTCGACGAAGAAGTTCTCCATCGCGAAGCCGGGGCCGCACGTGCTGGAGGTGAAGGCGCGCCGCAAGGGATCGCCGCTCGATGCCGTGCTAACGCTGCGCAAGGCTGCAGGCGGTCCCGTACTGGGCTACTGGGACGACGTTACGAACACGGTGTTCACCGGCACGGTTCCGCAGGGCGAGTGCGATCCCATCGGAACCTACGACTTCAAGGAGGCTGGCGAGTATCTGGCAGAAGTCACGGACCGCACGGGGCATGGCGGCGACGACTACGTCTGGTGGCTGGAAGTCCGCAGCCCGACGCCGGACTTCGAGGCGTTCTCCACTCGTTCGACGTTGCCGATGATGGGCGGTCGCCCAGTGAAGGTCGGCTTCCGCGTCCGTCGCATGGACGGTTTCGCCGGCGACGTGAAGCTGGAGTTCCCGCAGGACATCCGGGTGCAGAGCGGCGTGATCACTTCAGGCGTGGACACGACGTTTGCCATGCTCACGTACGTCGGGCAGCGCACGATGGAAGTCCAGCCCATCAAGGTTTTCGCCTCCGCCACAATCGGCGGCAAGACGGTTCGCCATCCTGTCATGCCCTGTGACGAGTACGAACAGGCGTTCGCCTGGAAGCATCTCGTCCCGGCGGAGGAGTTCTTGTTCCGCGGCATACCGCCGCCGAAGAAGCAGGTGAAGCGCGGATTCGAGTCCATCAAGCGCCCGCCAGACCACAAGCCGAATCCCGGCAAGTGCACGAACTGCCACGCCGAGAAGTGGCTGCGCGAAAGACTCTAGTCGCGACCGACTGGGTACACTTTGCCGACGAGTCGTTCCTAGGGGAACGATTTGCGCGCTTTGCGCATTACATCATTAAAGGATATACTTTGATGATATGGCAGACCTTGCGGACGAAATCAGGCACAACCCGGCAGCGGGCGCGCGGCGGCTCGTAGCCGAATACCGTGACCGTCTGTATCAGGTTGCCTATCGCCTGTGCCTGAACGCGGTCGACGCCGAAGACTTGACCTTCCGCACGCTCCAGCGCGCCATCGAACGCATTGGCAGCTACCGTACCGACCGCAACTTCTTCCAGTGGCTCTACACGATCCTCGTCAACTTCCGCCGCATGGACGTCCGCCGCAAGGCCGCCAACATGCTCGACTTCACGGACGACATGCCGGACGCGCCCGCCGACGCGCCGTCCGCTGCCGACACGCTTGCCGCCGCCGAGGACGCCGCGGCCGTGCGCTCCGCCGTCGCCGCCCTGCCAGAAATCTTCCGAGAAGTGGTCGTGTTCCGCTACTTCGAGGATCTCACCGTCCCCGAAATCGCGCAGGTGCTGGGCGTCCCCGAAGGGAGCGTGAAAAGCCGACTCAACCGCGCAAAAGAGCGAATTCGCGGTCTGTTGTCGGGAACGATTCGGACCGAGGCCGCATTCAACCACAATGGAGACAAAACGTGAACTGTCAGGAAGTACAAGCGCTCGTGGAAGAGGCGATAGAGAATCGCCTCTCTACATCGTGTCGGCGCAAGGTGAACCTGCACCTTTCCCGTTGCGCGGAGTGCCGGGCATTCCTCGCCGCCGAGCAGACCGAACATGCCGCATGGTTCCGCGCGCTGAACGACGTTTCCGACATTCCGCCGCCCGCTACGCCAACTGCCGCCCTTGCAGCCAGCCTCGCCGCCGCCGCCATCCCAGCTACTAGGCGCGCCGGTTCCATCACCGTGCCGCTCTGGTTAAAGCGCGCGGCGGCCATCGCGCTCCTCTGCGGCGGCGCAGCCCTCGCCGCCTGGATCGGCACCACTATGGAAAGCCGCGACGATAATGGTCTTGCAAGCCGCTCTCCGAGCGGCGATTCTGACTGGGACAGCCGCTATCTTGGCGGCGGCACCCCTCACCCCACCCCCGAAGGAGAACCACAAGTGAAAAGAACCCTAATGGCGGCATCATCCGCCATCGCAATCCTCACCACCTTGCCCTCTCAAGGCACATCCTTTGCCGAAGCGACGTTCGACTCGTTCAGTTCAGAGTTTCGCACCTCGGCCATCGCCGAAGCGTCAACCTTCCTCTCGCGTTACCGCTCCATCGAGGAGACGGACACTCTCGCGTCGTTCAACTCCTTCGAGCCGAAGGGCCTCTACATTATTTTCAAATGATTTCACCTGAAAGGAACAAAAACATGAAGAACCTCATTCCCCTATCCACGATCCTGCTGGCTGCCGCCGTTTGCGCCGATCCCGCAGACCCGCAGATATCAAATGTCCGGCTGGAGCAGAACAGCCTTTCTCGCCGCGTAACGGTGAAGTACGATCTTGACGAGACTGCCGTCGTGACGATGGACGTGCTGACGAACGGTGTCTCCATCGGCGGCGCGAATATCCAAGCCGTGACCGGCGACTGCTTCAAGAAAGTCGCCGCAGGTAACAATCACGTCGCAACGTGGGATCCGTACCTCTCATGGCCCGACCAGAAGTTTGGCCCAGGCGTCGTCTCCGTCCGTATGACGGCATGGGCCTTGGACAACACGCCCGACTACATGGTGGTGGATGTCTCGTCCGCCGCACAGCCGGACACGCAGAAGTACTACCCGTCCGTCGAGTTTCTTCCCGGCGGCATCCTATCCAATACCACCTATCGCACCACAAAACTCGTCATGCGCAAGATCATGGCGAAGGACGTCGAATGGACGATGGGTTCGACTACGTTGGAGACACAACGCAACGCGACACGCGAGGCGACGCATCAGGTGACGCTGACAAACAACTATTACATCGGTGTGTTCCCCGTCACGCAGTCGCAGTGGGACCTGATCCAGCCGAGTCGCCTCGCACCGTCCTACTTCAACAACACCACAGACCGCGCGATGCGTCCAGTGGAACAAGTATGCTATAATGAAATCCGCAACTCCGCAGATGATTCGGCCGACTCGACTTACAACTGGCCACATGATCCCAACCCGTCATCCTTCCTTGGAAAGCTCTGTACGAAGACGGGCCTCGACTTCGACCTCCCCTCGGAGGCGCAGTGGGAGTTTGCCGCCCGCGCGGGTAACGGGGACACGAAGTGGGGCGACGGTTCGGGCATCCTGAACAGCGACACCGACGCGAAACTTGACAAGCTGGGGCGCTATCAGCGGAACGGCGGACAGGTTATGAACGGCACGTCCTACGCCAATCCTGCGCAGTCGTGCGGAGCGACGAACGGCACGGCCATTGTTGGCTCCTACGCGCCAAACGCCTATGGACTTTACGATATGCACGGCAATATCTGGGAATGGTGCCTTGACTGGTACGCGGACGACATCACGGAAATCGGCGGCAAGGTGAACATTGATCCCACAACGCCGCCGAACACCCTTTCGGGGAATCCTGTGTCGGGTGCAAACCGCGTATTTCGGAGCGGGAGTTGGAGCGACGCGGCGGCGGCCTGCCGGCCGGCGTATCGCAATGGCATCCCACCGACGCTTCGATACTACACATGCGGCTTCCGCCTCGTCTGCACCGCCGGATTGCAGTAAGGGCCAATGCGGCGCGAGGCGCGCCGCAAACGTTTCCGCCACGCCATGCGGTCGCACTTGTCGCGACCAATCGGTAGGACGGTCGCCCCGCGACCGCCGCAGCGGGAGCTGTCGCGCTTGTCGCGGCCATTATGGAGAGCCGCGTTATGCTCTTCGCGAGAGAAGGTATGTCATGTAGAGCGGAAGGTACACGACCCCGTCCTTGACTGCAACATCCTTCTTGTGGAGAACAAACGGCGTGTCGATGAACGCCGCGTATTTCGCCCTGTACTTGTCCATGGAGACGGTAGAGTACTTGCGGCCGCTCTTGACTTCTATCGGAGAGACGTTGTGCTGCGGCATTGTGCGAGACTTTGACACGAGGAAATCCACTTCCATGCGGTTCGCGGCGTCAATCCTGTCGGAGCAGGAATAGAAGTAGAGCTTGTGCCCGGCGGCGCGGAGCATCTGGGCCACGACGTTTTCGACGATCATCCCTTCGTTGATCTCGATATCGTCATTGAGAATCCTGTCGTGAATGGCCGCTGTGGTAAGTTCGTTTTCATCGAATGCGAGGCTGACGAGAAGCCCCGTGTCGCCGAGGTAGCACTTGAGCGTCGTCCTGTCCATATTGAGGCGCAGACCAATGCTCGGTTCGCTCGAGCTGTAGCAGATGTTTACGGTCATCGCCCCCTTCAGCCACTCAAATGCGCCGTCGTAGTCGCGGATGCGCGCATCGGCCTTCAACGCCGAAACGGTGAACTTCTTCTCATGCTTGGAGAGTTGGGCGGGTATTTCGCTGAAGATGGACGCGACCTTTTCCCTCAACGCGCCGGCAAACTTGTGTATATCGGCACGGTAGAGACTGAGGATGTTGCGCTTCTCGAACTCGACCTTCTTCAGGTCATGTGTCATCGCGAACACTTCGACGACCTGCGGCATCCCACCGACGACAAGGTACTGCCTGAACACGTCCATGATCTGGCGATGCGTGTCGGCTCCAAGCGGGAGACGTTCCCTGAACCTCCTTTCGATCAACGGCAGCATCGCCTCGTTCCCTGTCGCCCATGCGAATTCCTCGAAGTCCATGGGGAACATCTTTACGTGGTATTCCTCGGAGGGGATTACGATGTTCTTCACGTTCTTGCGAATGGATATGAGAGAACCGGTCTCGATGTAGTGGAAGCGTCCGTCCTTGACGAGATACTTTATGGCTTCGCGAGCGCGTGGAAATCGTTGGACTTCGTCGAATATGATGACGCTGTTACCAGGGACGAGCGTTGTGTGATAGGCCGTGCAAAGATACATGAAGAACGTATCGAGGTCGTCAAGGTACTCCTCGAAGTAGCGTTTCACCTTCCGTGGAGCTTTTGCGAAGTCAACGACAAGGTATGCGGCGTATTCTTTTTTGGCAAACTCCTCGGCAATCCAACTCTTGCCGACCCGCCTCGCACCGTCCAGCATGACGGCTGACTTGCCGTTGCTGGTCTTTTTCCACTCAAGCAGAGTGTCGTATATCTTGCGTTTCATCACTGTTCCTTCTTTGAAAGACGCACATATTATATCATCCCGAGTCTTGAAGCGCAAGTTCGATATGGCCGAATTCAAGAGATTCGCAAACCTAAAAATCACACGTTTTCAAGGGATTCACAAGCATAGAAACAACACGTTTTCAGGTGAGAGAAGTGAAAGGGTCAGCCGCCGTCCCGGCGGCTCTTTGCTGTAGCGGCGAGAGCTGCGATATTTGGATGTCCACAAATGCCATGACGAAATGTCTACAAATGCCATGGTAAAAAGACTACAAATGCCATAGCGGAATATCTACAAATGCGAGAGTTTGTCTCCAGTTGGCCTAGAACAGATGTGGTATACTGTCCGGTAAACAACTGAGGTAAAAAATGAAGAGAGTGACGGTTTGCATGGCGGTGGCGTTCGCGCTGGCGGCGGGTGGTGCCGTGAACGTGCGCGACTTCGGCGCGAAGGGCGACGGCGTGACGGACGACACGGCCGCGTTCCAGGCGGCCATCGACGCGGTGGCCGCGCAGGGCGCGGGCAAGATCATCGTTCCCTACTCGCCCAAGGGCTACCGCATCGCGGGGGCGGGGCGGGAGTTCGTGGATGGGAAGCCCTGCCGCGGCCAGCTTGTCATTCCGCCCATTCCGGGTCTCAACATCGCGTTCGAGGGCGAGATGCCGTGCAAGCTGCTCTACTCCTACCAGGTGCGTCCGCCGGAGTCCGTGAAGTCCAACTTCAGGCCGACGCGCTTCGGGGAAATGAAGATGCCGAACACGTGCCTCTTCTCGGACTGGACGCCGCCCGAGGAGCATGACCCGACAGCCCGCCCGTGGACGATCCTCTCGACGGTACAGGGCAATTCCTGCAAGGGCAAGTTCTCGATTGCGCAGGTGTCCATCGCGAACCTCGAGTTCCGCGCGCACCTCGACAAGGAAACGATGTATCCGAAGGGCGGATGCGTGAACCTTCAGAACAGCTCACGCGCGAACGTGCGCGACTCGCAGTTCTGCCTGGACGACAACGTGGGCGACACGATCCTCAAGAAATCGCTCCAGCCGAACCCCTGCCACACCGTGGGATTGATGATGTCCGGCGACCAGAACGACAACCAGGTGCTGAACAACGTGGCCGTGCAGGGATTCCGCTACGGACTCGTGCTCGGCGAGCACGTCGTGGCCGACTATCTCTACGTCCACAATTGCGAGGAGGGGATCGTGTTCCATGACGCCACGCACCTCTCCGTCATCAACCACGTGGTGGCGCAACACAATCGTGTGATTCTCTCCACCACCACGACGAACCTCTTCGGGCACGCCCGCGCGCCGTGCAACGTGACCGTCGGCTCGGTGAACTTCGAGAGCGGGCGCGGCCTGCTGCCGAAGGTGTCGCAACTCGTGACGGGCGTGCAGGATCCCGAGAACCGCCTGCGCGGTTCGCTCGTGTGGCACCAGCCGTGGGGCGACGGACAGTTCCCGGTCGTCGGCGCGAAGAACTTCACGATCACGCGCTTTCCCCAAATGCCAAAACAACGATAGAAGTGAGAACAATGGTCTCTTCCGCCCACATGCCGAGGCAATCCGCTTCGATCCTTCATTGCCAGACGTCGGAAAGTGACAACCCAAAATCATTGGGAACACTTCAAATATTGAACATGAGACAGCAACCTAGTCGCCATACTTTGAGTAGTTCCAGATTTCAGACACTTCGTTACTCGTCGGAAAATCTATGGCCGTGATGTCATCCTGCAATCGGGCCGCGTTGCAGAGCACGGTCGATCTCGCGCGCATCCTCCCATGCCAGAACTTCTTAAAATACTTGTCGGATTGCCTTGACCACCAGCACCTTCCGTGAGAGCGCATCAGTATAATTCTTCCAGCCATTTCTGTTTCTCCGTTGAGTTCTCTTCAACAGCTACTCCCTCGAGCAACCATCAGCGACACACGAACATTAGCAACAACCGTGCCAAGGCCATCAGGAACGACTCTTCCGCCCACAATCTTTAGACACCTCTGTCATCTTACCTCCAAACTCACAAGCGACGTCGTTTGAACTCCAACAGGTACCGCATAGCAGCATATTCGAATTTATAGATACTATACAATTATATACTCTTTCTGATCTTGAGTTTAGCTGGTTTTTGTTGGCATGCCACTACGTCCGTATTTTAAACGTTTTATAAAACATTAAAAGTAAAGTGCGGCTCGGCGGCTAACGATGCCCCGTTACCCGACGTGCGCAAAGACGCAAACAAAGTCAGGCAAGTGCGCGACCAGCGATGATGGCACGGAGCGCGCGCTCATACTCTGCGGAACTTGGCTTCGATGCAAGTATCTGTCGAATCGAAGGCTCGTGTTCAGGGTCGGCCTCTCGCGCAAGGCGCGTGAAATCCGCTTTCGAGCCAGTCACGATGCGCTGCCAGCGCACAACGCCACATGCAGAAAGCCGATCAACTGCTTCGACGCGGATCTCCGGAAAACGAGAATAGATGAAATCACCGAGAGCTTCTTGTGCGGTAATCGTGGACGAGCCAGACATCTGGACGAAATAAGCGAGCGCCGCACGTGCAATTCGGATACGCCCACTTCTCAACGCCGTGCCCCTCACGGCATTCGCGATCTCCGGCTCGAATATGGCGCAGTCGGCAAGACAGCCAATTACACACTCGTCGATACCAGAGCGGACATCCTTTTCCAACGCATTCAAATAGACCGATTTGCGAAGTGTCGCGTCAGGCGACCAGCGTAACATGCGTAAAGCCATTCGCGTAACCGGTATCGATGCGTGATGCGCAAACTTGCATACGGTTCCATCGTCGCATGTCCGACTCAAGTTCTGTTCAGCAAGTGTTTCCCATGCGGCGAGCCAGTCGCCGGACAAGTCCCCGCCCCTTGTCTTGGTGAAGTAGTAGCCACCGTATCCCGCCTTAAAACAGGGTCTCAGCGGGTGCACGGACTCGTCGTCCGCCTCCCAGAGGAAGAGATGACGTTTCGCACGGCTCATCGCGACGTACAGGAGCCGCCGTGCCTCGTCCGGGTCGGACAGCGGGAAATCCACGACGTCCTTGACATTGGGAATGAACACGGCGTCAAATTGCCGGCCCTTCGCCTTATGAATCGTCGAGATCACGATCTTCTCGTCTCCAACCAGGAGATCGGCCTCCTTCAGTCTCGACACCCTATCCCAATCCTCGGCAAGCCGTTGTCCTAAGAGGCGGTTGTCATCGGTATAAACATGATCCATGTACCTGAGGAACTTCTCTATCCGCTCCTTGGCCCGCGCAACCGCAGTTGCATAAGTAACCTCTTCTTGTTGCCGGACGCCGCCTTCCTGGCGACCACCGGGGATCAGTTCGCCCAAGGCATACATTGGCCGATCCCCCAAAGCCACGTCAGCGAAGGAAGAAAAAACATCCCGGAACGAGCAGCTTCCGCCGAGTCGCGCTCGCACGGCGCAAACCGCAGGGCGAAGCGTATCGCGCAAGGCCGCGAGTGGACGACGATGCCACCAGGCCCAGCGAACCGCACGCGAACGGACGGCGGGCAGCAGTCCGATGGGATCGTTTTCGTCAAACAGTGTACGCGGATTCCACCCAGATGCAAACATCGCACGCACGAAGTATCGCGCGGAAGTCCGCGAACGCACCATTCCCCCAAAGCGGTACAGGAGGGTTGTCCAGGCAGTCATCGGCGTATTCTCCACGAATAGCGACACGAATGCCATGAAGTCACGCATCGGCGCGTATGCGAACAAGTCGGTTCCGGAAACCTTTGCGTACCTGTAGCCGAGTGGCTTGACGGATTCCTCGCAGATGTCCGCCGCCGAGTTTGTGCGTACGAGAATGGCGACATTCTCCGCGATGCCTGCGGAAAGCAGCTCCTCGGCCTTTCGCATGACAGGGCCGAAGTCGAAATCATCGTCGATTCCACACTTCGCACCCTCCAGCCGCACCTCCGAGAGCTCCAAAACGCCGTTGGCGGCATGCGGGTCAGCAGGTGCCGGCAGGAATTCCCAGTCTGAACCGAGCGATTCGAGCGAGTAGCGCATCAACACTTCCAGAAGCAACGGCGTCGCCCGGAAATTCGTCTTGAAACAGTGGCGCGTGCAATCCGCGGTCGCTTCGGCGAAATGCGTCGCTGATGCACCGAGGAACGAGAATATGGCCTGCTCCGGATCTCCAAAGTAAACGCTCACGCCCCGTTCAGCTGTCAGGTTCTTGACGATGCGCCATTGGAGCGGATTCAGATCCTGCACTTCGTCTATTTGAACCCAACTAAAACGCCGTTCCTCCGGCAGCGGATGCTCCTCCTGAAAAAGGTACGTCTCGTTCAGCAAGTCGTCGAAGTCAAAACAGCGAAACTTCCGCTTGAGCCCTGCATACGCGCGCGCGACCGCGTCGATAACGCCTTCGGAGACGAGACCGACGACTTGATGTGGCAACGGACGGGTCAACGTGGACGGGATGCCGATCCTGCGCTGATGGGCGACGAGTACCCCCGCGAGGATTTCCGCATCCGGGTCCCGTCCGCCCCTGAGCGCGTCGGCAATGTAGTTTTCAAGTATGCCGTGCAGATGGGCAACCCGTTGCAGATTGAGCTCGTGCAGTCCGCGCCGACTGTCATCAGGGGACGGACCACACACTCCGCGGATACCGCGCAGAACGGTCACGCCGTGCGTCCGACCCACATCGGCTGGAGCGCCCATACGCAGTTCAGCCCGGAGCACGTTTAGGACCTCATGCACGAATTCCGACTGTTGCACTTCGTCAATCACGTGCTTCCCAGGATGCATCCGACCGACTGAGGCCAAAAATGAATGGCAGAAATGATGGATGTTCCCGACGTCGGGGAGACGCAAGTTTTCCGCCTCGCGTGCTACCCGTTCGCGCATTTCAAACGCGGCCCTATTCGTGAACGTCGCGCACAACATCCGGTCGGGGTCGACACCCTTCCGAACGGCGGAGAAGATGCGGCGCGAGAGCATTTCCGTCTTCCCCGATCCTGGCGGGGCAAGTACGAGATGACGTCCAGAAACGAGCGCCACGACCTCTGCCTGCTCTTCCGTGAGTTGCATGGGGCGTCAGGCCTCCAAGATCGCGCGTTGCGCCTCCGGCGACAGCTTCTTATGCGGAACTCCCGTACCGCGCCTGTTCTTCCAATTTGTTGCCGTCACGCCTTCCTCCCGGCGGATCTTCGCAAGCACGATTCGGCTTGCCTTGTCCGGACGTCCCGCGACGGGGTTATAATTGGGCTTGCCGTCCTGCCCATAACCAAGGACCTGCCGCAACAGCACTTTCGTCACGGGATGCGTTGGCTGCCTGAGGAAGTACACAGAACTTCCCCTGCCGACACGGTATGTATCCACCACCCCCGCCGCATACAGAAACCGCAAGTGGTGGTATGTCGATTTCACGATGGTACCGGCCGCGCGTTCAAGTTCGGGGAGAGTCGCCTCTCCCTTTGCCAGCCGGGCAATTATGGCCAGACGATTGAAATGGGTAAACCCCTTGAAGATACGAACAAGGATGTCTTCCCAGTCGGCTGGGAGGTTGCCGCGCATGTATGTGGCGAGGGCCTTCTGCAGCTCAGCTGCCTGGGGCAGGGACCGGTCGCGGTTGAGATTGTAGAAGACCTTGATGTGCTCACGCGTCACGCCAAGGAGCCCGCGCGCGTTCATCTGCCTGAGGTAGACGGACGCGACGTCGTCCTGCAATCCCAGAAGGCGCGCGTACTGCCTCACCGAGAAGCGCCCCTCGTTCTCGACAACGGCCTTAAAAAGACGGAGTCGGTCTTCGTTCGCCAGCGCACGGCATGTACGCCAATATGTCGGTTTAAGCTTCACATCAGACATGTCAACGCCTTTCGCAAGTTTCGACGCGGGAATTATACCTGAACTCAGACTTGACTTTCAATGTTTTATAAAACTTTATTTTATTTTTAATGTTTTATAAAATGTCTAAAACACGCTCTTGGAGATGACATACTGACCTGACATGTACCCATCAGATGCGCACGAAGCTGAGCGAGACGCCGAACTTGACGACCACATCCTGCACGGCGGCATCCGGTTCATCGCACCCGCGCCGGACGGCATACGCGCGCAGGACGAGCGTGAAGGCGGCGTACGACCGCCGCCCACGCCCGCTCGTCATCCTGCCCGATTTCCGAGTAATTTGAAACCTCTTCTCCCTCTTGCTTTCACCAGCATAAACACATTCGACGCGAAAGAGTTACACCAAGCTTTACAAAAATCACCAGCTACAACCGTGTCAATCCCGAAATGACCTTGTTACATCGTGTACAAGTGGGCTTCTCCGCCATTACCCCGCGTTCCAATCCTCCATGAACAGTCCGTCAAACCTCACGAAGTGGCGAACATTACATGTCGCCAGCGTCGCCCCGTATGCCAACGCGGTCGCCGCAATCAGAATATCGGCATCGTCGACGATCTCCCCGCACCCCGACAACGCGGCCTTCTGCTCCGCGAACGTCTGCATGATAGCGTCGTTTGTGTGCATGACCGGCAGGGACTCGGTCAGTCTTTTCAGCAGTTCCCCGTTTCTCGTCGGGTTCTTGGACTTCGCAACGCCGAACAGCAGCTCGCCCTGCACCATCGCGGGAATGGCAATGTCCCCCGCGTGTTCTTCGTATCTCCGCACAACAATCCGGTTGCCCTTCAGCACGTGGATAACGACGTTAGTATCAAGCAAGATCAAAGTCCACCTCCCGACCGGGTGTGCGCGCGCCCTCGATCTCAGCGATGATTTCCGCAGCGGACCTATCGTCTTCCCATCGCCCGGCGACGCTCCGCAGCGCGGCCCGTTGCTTTGCGGCCCTGATTTCCCGGATGATGTCGAACTCGGACACTCCCGAGACGACGCGGTCGAAGATGTACAGGATCTCACCGTTCAAGCTACGGCGGTTCATACCCGCCCGTTTCTTGAGCGCGCGAAGCGTCTTTGCTGGCAAGTCTCTCACCGTTACGCAAGCCATTTTCTTCACTCCGTTTCATTTTGATTTCAAAACGCAATCACAGTATACCATTTTCCGACCGCACCAACAAGTACTGTACTACAGCATGAATGTCATCGGTTGACAGCGGAAAATCGGAGACAGTATAATGTTCGCGTGCAAGACGAAGAAGACATAACCGACGATCTATGCATGATCATCTTGCTGGATGAAGAGGACTCGCCATCCACATCCAGAAAAGCCGTCGTAATCACCTTGGCCATCTTGGTTGTAGTATTCCTCGTATACCTTGTGTTCTAACGTTCACTCCTCCAACAGACCATTGAGCACCTCGGTGAGGAAGAGGCGAGTGCGGGACTGGATGCCGGGCGCTTTGCTTTCGCGCGGGCCGGCGACGTTGAGGACGAACGGCACGGGATGCTCGACGGCAAAGAACTGCCCGAGCCACTGACGCACCTTGCCGACGGCATTCGTCTCGCCGAACGTGACGACGAAATGCGAGCGCATCATGTTCATGCAGAAGTCGCGCGTACGCAGCGTGCCGCCCGACAGCGGATAGGCGTCGGACAGGATCAACGTCGCGTGGGAATCGGCGACGTTCTGACGCGTCCGCACGATGTAGTTCGCGCTCACGTGCTCCTGCATGCGCACACGGAACTGCTCGGGAACGGTCCCGTTCTCCGCGCGCCAGCCCTTCGGCACCCAGCCGCCCCAGTCGACACCAAGATCAACCGCCGCCTCAAGCGCCCCTTGGTCGACGCCGGTCTGTCCGCCGGAAACGATTTTCAGTTCCTGTCTTGTCATTGTCTCAACTCGCCTTTACTTCCTCTGCCCACCTAGCATACCTCAAATCGCGGAAGGCGTCCAGTCCGCATACCCGACCTGGCGCTTCAATTCCTCGATTGTTGCCTTGACGGCCGCCACAAACTCGCTCGGCACACGAGAAACCGCCGCGAGGATCTCCTTCTTTTCGTTTAAGCATGTTTGGCTTTTCGTTCCCTTGGGATTACAAAGCAGAAGCGAATGAATTCGTTCCGGCTGACACCAATATACCAGCAATAATTATGCCAGAAACGTCGATGGCAATTGAACTTCTCGGTATTTCACATAACACCCTTCACCAAACAAACAAAACCACCACAAATCCGGCAGAAGCGTTGACAAATGGCTGCCCAAGAGATTTCTTCTTTTTTTCATACGCACCATAATCTCATTCTTAGCTCAGTAAACAAGCAACCTAGAACTCATATCCTTTAGGATAGAAGCTATTCTACAAGATACACCCGCCCAAGTTTCAACCTTAATTATCCTTATGGCAACCAATTAGATAATAGTGACTAACGAAAGCAACGCTGGACTGAGTTTCAAAACATTGTTACACACCGAGTCTGTGCTCACCTCGGTAAAGGCAAACGATTACGGTCGAGCGGGACGCTCGACCCTATATTTTTTAGGATAGGATAGAAGCTATTTGCACTATTCCCCGGATTTGAGACACGGCAGTAAATGACGTCAGTGTTTCCTTTTTGTCGAGAAAAGGAAACACATGACACAACAAGTCAACGGACAGC
>CACXPT010000022.1 GCA_902769585.1 uncultured bacterium | reverse complement strand
AAATCCTCCCTGCTCGGCGACAAGCTCCCGACGGGCACGGTGATCAACCCCGACCTCCACTGGAACGCGGACCGCATCCTCTTCTCCTTCTGCGACCACACGGCGAAGCCGCCGGCCGACGCGCAGAAGCTGAAGGTGCCCGAGGTGATCGTGCGCGACGACCCGTGGGTGAAGAAGGTCGATCCCACGCACCCGATCTACGGGCCCGGCTTCAAGGCGGGCGGCGAACGCGCCATCGCCCACCGCCGCTACTTCATCTACGAATGCGCGGCGGACGGCAGCTGGGTGCGCCAGGTGACGGGCTGCCCCGGCGACCCGATGGAGACGCAGGGCGGACGCCAGACCGCGATGATCGAGGACATCGACCCGTGCTACCTGCCGGACGGCGGGTTCGTGTTCTCGTCCACGCGCGGACAGAACTACGGCCGCTGCCACTGGGGCCGCTACGTGCCCTCGTTCCTCCTCTACCGCGCCGACGCGGGCGGGAAGAACATCCGCCAGCTTGGGAGCCCGCCGTGATGAACGACGGCCGCATCGCCTACACGCGGTGGGACTACATCAACCGCCACGCCGTGTGGTTCCAGTCGCTCTGGGCCACGCGTCCCGACGGCACGGCCGTGTCGCACGTCTACGGCAACTACTCGGAGGACATCGGCGTCGTCACCGAGACGAAGGCGATCCCCGGTTCGCGCCTGCTGCTCTGCACGGCGAGCGCGCACCACAACATCACGAGCGGATCGCTGTTCCTGCTCGACCCAAGCGTGGGCGAGGACGGACTCAAGCCTGTCACGCGCGTCACGCCCGAGGTGCCGTTCCCCGAGAGCGAGGGCTGGAACACGCCCGGCGCCTACTGCTCGCCGTTCCCCGTGAACGACACGCTCTTCCTCTGCTCGTACTCGGACGAGACGCTCGGCTATCCGGACTATCACCCCCGCCACCGCCGCGAGGAGTACATGGCCGCGTGGCCGTCGCCGGCCGCGTTCGGCATCTGGCTCGTGGACACGCTCGGCGGCCGCGAGCTCATCTACCAGGATCCCGAGATCTCCACCTTCAACCCGATCCCGCTCGTGAAGCGTCCGATGCCGCCGGCGCTCGTCTCCACCCTGCCGCCGCCCGACAAGGCGCCGGACACGGGCCTCTGCTACGTGGAGAACGTGTACGACTGCCGCTCCGAGCTGCCGAAGGACTCGATCAAGTGCCTGCGCATCAACAAGCTCGACGTGATGGGCGCTTGCCGCCGCGAGACGCTCAACCAGCACGACGACCTCGACCTCCACAAGGAGTCGCTCGGCACGGTACCCGTGGCCGCCGACGGCTCGGCGCAGTTCCGCATCCCGGCTGGCGTGCCGATCCAGCTGCAGGCCGTGGACACGAACGGCGTGGCGGTGTTCACGATGCGCTCGTTCATCTATGCGCAGAAGGGCGAGGTGCAGGGCTGCACGGGCTGCCACGAGAACAAGTTCAAGAGCGGCGCGGCGAAATACGCGGTGCAGAGTCCGGCCGGCCGCACCACGTATGACCCGAAGCCCGAGGTGGACCTCGGCTACACGGGTCCGTTCAGCTTCACGAAGAGCGTGCAGCCGATCTTCGACAGGCACTGCATCTCATGCCACGGGCTCGGCGAAGGGCGGCGCCCCGCGTTCTCGCTCGTCGGCACGAACGGCGTCTACAACCTCATCAAGCGCAAGCAGGTCTCGTTCGTGGCGAGCTACCGCGAGACGCGCGAGTCGAAGCCGTACGACTACTTCGCGGCGGCGAGTCCGCTCTGGAAGAAGGTGAAGCGCGGCCACGGCGGCGCGAAGCTCTCCAAGGACGAGCTCCAGACGCTAGCGCTCTGGATGGACCTCAACGTGACGGAGTTCACCGTGGGCGGCGGATATTCGTGGAACCGTCCGGAGTCGCGCGAGGCAGATCCGGCCGGCGAGGCTCGTCTGCGCGCGGCGGTGAAGGAGGCGCTGGGCGAGAAGGTGGCGGCGCAGCCGTTCGACGCGCTCGTGAACCGCGGCATGGAGGAGCGGAGCCGCGTGCTGTGGCTCGTGAAGCCCGAGGACCGAGCCCGCTTCCTGCTGCTCGTGAAGGCGTCGCTCAAGCCGAAGCCCGCGCATGACATCCAGGGCACATGCGGCCGCGACGATGCCTGCGAGTGCAACTCCTGCTGGGTCCGCCGCGGCGGCTACAACGCCCCGAAACGCTAGGAAGGAGATTGTGACATGCCATTGAAAAGATTTGCGTCTGCGACGGTTCTCGGCATTGCGGCAATGGCCGCGGCGGCGGATTTCGACATCCGCAACTATGGCGCCCGCACGGGCGAGACGTGCACGGCGGCAATCCAGAAGGCTCTCGACGCGGCGGACGCCGCGGGCGGCGGAAGGGTGGTCGTGCCGGCTGGGACGTGGACGAGCGGCACGGTTTGGCTCCGTTCGCACGTGGAGCTGCACCTCGCGAAGGGTGCCGTGCTGAAGGGCAGCACGCGACAGGCGGACTACAACCGCAACGACGCATTCCCCGAAAACTTCTGGAGCGACGCCGAGGAGTGGAGCGGCGGACACCTCGTCCTCGGTTACAAGGTCGAGGGCGCGTCCATCACCGGCGAGGGAACGATCGACGGCAGCGGCCCCGCGTTCTTCGGCGAATGCGAGGAGGACAGCTGGTTCCCGGGGTACAAGTACGGCCTCAAGCTGCATCCCCTCGACCGCTCATGGTTCCGTCCGGGCCACATGGTGATATTCTTCCTCTCCAAGACGCTCGCCAACACGCCCGCGTGGACGGCGCATTTCCGCTGCTGCGACGGACTCGACATCCGCAACGTGACGATCGACGCCGACCGGACGATCGCCAATTCCGACGGCTTCTCCATTGACTGCACGCGTAACGTCACGGTGGACGGCTGCACGATCAAGACGGGCGACGACGGCTTCGCCATCCGCGCGAGCTGCAGGCAGCCGGGCCACGCCGAACAGCACGCGTGCGAGAACATCCGCATCTCCAACTGCGACGTCTGGAGCTGCTGCTACGGAGTCCGCTTCGGCATCGGCACGGGCACGGTGCGCGACGTCGCGGTCGAGAACTGCCGCTTCCACGAAACGATGAGCGGCGTCGGGTTCACGCCGGCGTGGATTCCTGGGAAGAAGGGCGTGTACATCGAGAACATCCGCGTGTCGCGGTGCGAGTTCAGGGAATGCGCGCGGCCAGTGACCTCCAACGCCCGTTCCGACGACTGGCGCATCCGCGACATCACCTTCGAGGACTGCCGCTTCGAGTCGCTCCAGCCGATCGCGTTCTTCAGCCCCGAGTCGCGCCATCCCGAGAACGTCACGTTCCGCAACTGCTCGCGCAAGCATCTCGAACGGGTGCGCGTGCGGAATCGCCGGGGATGGGGCGGAAACCGCTCGAAGAAGTTCATCGAGGGCGGTCCGGTGACGAACCTGCGCGTCGAGAACTGCCAGCCATCGGAAGAGGAGAAGAAGACGGGCCTGCTCGTCCTGTCGTTCGACGACCGCAACTTCGGCGACTGGGTGAAGGCGCTGCCGATCTTCGAGAAGTATGGCGCGCACGCGACGTTCTTCGTGTGCGGTCCGATCGACGGCGAGGCCGTGCGCGCGATGAAGCGTCTCTCCGAGGCGGGGCATTCCGTGGGCCTGCACGGACTCCGGCACGCCAACGCAGACGAGGCGATCACGAAGAAGGGCGCGGCACTCTACTACAAGGAAGAGATCGAGCCGCAGCGGGAGGCGTGCCGCGTCGCGTACATCCCCATCAAGTCGTTCGCCTACCCGAACTGCCGCCGTTCGGACGAGGCGGACGAGCTGTTCCGGAAGAAGGGCTTTGCGCACGTGCGCGGCGGACACAAGGGCGTTGCGCCCTTCGACCCGAAGGGCGAGAAGCAGGCGGGCCTTGCGCCGATCCACACGGTCGACCGCGCGTTCATTCCGGCGGAGAAGGCCAAGGGACAGTTCCGTCTCGACACGGTTATCGCCGGCGAGGCGTACCACACCGATATCGAGGACATCCTGAAGTGCATCCGCCGGGCGGCGGAGCGCAAGGAGGCGTTCGTGCTCACCTCGCACGGCATCTCGCCAGGCGCGAAGGGGATCAGCATGAAGACCGAATGGCTGGAGCGGATCCTTGCGACGGCGAAGGAATGCGGCGTGCGCGCCGTCGGCTTCGACGAGCTCTGATGTATTTGGCCTGCAAAGCGCAATTCTGGCTTGATTCCTGCGGCGATTTTGGCTAAAATCCCTATCAACCTTTCCCCATATAAGGAGTAAAGACGAATGAATCGACGTGAATTCTTGGCAGGGAGCACGGTCGCGGGGCTCGCGGCGGCGCTTCCGGCTGCAGGCGACGCCTGCAAGCCTTGCTGCAGCGGCATGCCGAAGCTGACGCCTCCCGCGAAGCCCGCACAGCTCAACCTCTGCCTCCAGTGGTGGCTGATTCCCACGAAGGACGACATCAACGCGAAGCTTGACTACCTTGAGCAGAACGACTTCCAGGCGGTGGAGATCACCTCCAAGCTCGAGTGGCTGCGCGATCAGGGGCCGAAGCTCGTGGACGCGCTCAAGGGCCGCAAGCTCTTCCTCACGACGGCGTGCGGGCCTTCCCGCTTCGACTACGCCGACAAGTCGAAGAACGACGCCGAGGTTGAAAGGTTCATGCCGGTCCTCGAGATCCTCGGTCAGATGAAGAGCGTCGGACTCATCATCTGCCCCGCCCGCGGCAAGCCGGAAGTGGGCCTGAAGGAGCTCCGCGAGGACTTCGTCACGAACACGGGCAAGCGCCTCGCCGAAAAGGCGGCCGCGTGCGGCACGGAGATCGTCCTGGAGCCGCTGCGCCGCGGCGAGACGCCGTTCATGCGCCAGGTGGCAGACGCCGCCAAGATGGCGCAGGAGATCGGCAAGGGCTGCGCGGTGATGGGCGATTTCTGGCACATGATGTGGGAGGAGCCAAGCTACTTCGCCGCGTTCGTGGCGGCAGGAAAGCTCCTCAAGCACGTCCACATCGCCTCGCTCGGCAACCGCAAGGTGCCCGGCACTGACGGCGAGCTCGACAACTACGTTGACGGCTTCAAGGGACTCAAGTTCATCGGCTACCGCGGCGCGGTGTCGATGGAGTGCGGCTACCCGCCAAAGGGCAAGGATGCCCGCGGCAAGCCCATCATGCCAAGCGACGACGAGAAGCATGTGCTCATCAAGAACATGGTTTCTCTCCTGCGCCGCCAGTGGGAGGAAGCGTGAGAGGTGAAAGGTGAAGGGTGAAAGGTGAAGGGTGAAAGGTGAAGGGTGAAAGGTGAAGGGGGGCCTTTTGTCTATGAGGCAATCGATTAGGTCAATAAGAAACTTCTAACAAACAAAGGAAAAGCAAATGAACAGAAGAGACTTCATCAAGGGTTCGGCGCTGGCTGCTGGCGCCATGAGCATCGGCGTGCAGGCCGCTGACAAGCGCGTGATCCGCGCGGCCGTGGTCGGCTGCGGCGGTCGTGGCACGGGCGGCGGCGGCAAGCCGAACGGTCCGCAGGACTTCTACCGCCAGGGCGCGCTCGGCAACCTGCTGAACGCCGCCGAGCTGTTGCGCGGGCAGGGTGTGCCGGTGGAAGTGAAGCCTGTGGCGTTCGCCGACTACTTCCTCGAGAAGGCGCAGTTCGCCGCCGAGAAGTTCGGCGTCGGCAAGGAGAACGCCTACGGCGGCGCTAACGGCTACAAGGAGATCATGAAGCGCAGCGACGTGGACGTTGTGATCCTCACCACGCCGCTCAACTTCCGTCCTCGCCACACGATGGCCGCCATCGAGGCCGGCAAGCACGTGTTCGCCGAGAAGGGCGTGGCAGTGGACGCGCCCGGCGTGCGCCTGATGATCGCCGCCGCCAAGAAGGCCGAGGAGAAGAAGCTGACGATCGTGTGTGGCACGCAGCGTCGCCACCAGCGCGGCTACCTGCTCCAGGCCAAGGCTCTCAAGGAGGGCGTGATCAGCCCGATCATTGGCGGAGAGGTGTACTGGAACAGCGCGGTGCCGTGGGTGCGGGAGCGTACGCCGGGGCAGTCGAACAAGGATTACCTCTGCAACAACTGGCTCAACTTTACCGAGCTTTCGGGTGACCACATCTGCGAGCAGCACGTGCACAACATCGATGTGGCCAACTGGTTCCTCGGTCGTTACCCGAAGAGCGTCGTCGCGTTCGGCGCGCGGATGCGCCGCTACTCCGGCAACCAGTACGACTTCTTCTCCGGCGACTTCGACTACGGCGACGGCGTGCACATCCACTCTATGTGCCGCCAGATCGACGGCTGCAAGCGCGACGTGCGCGAGTACTTCCGCACCGCCAACGAGATCATCGCAGGCGGGCAGAGCGTGAAGCGGCTAGACGGCACGAAGGTGGAGCTGGCCGGCGACTTCCCGGAAGTGAACGCGTACGTGCAGGAGCACGTGGACATGCTCAAGTCCATCCTCGGGAAGGGTCCGTACCTGAACGAGGGCGAGGCGTGTGCGATGTCCACCGCATGCGGCATCATGATCCGCATCTCCGCCTACACGGGCCAGCTCGTGACGATGAACGACATCATCAAGAGCACGAACTCTCCGTTCTACGATCTCACGTGCACGCCCACGCCCGAGGACTTCGAGAAGGAAGGCGACGTGCCGATGCCGGCGCTTGGCGACAACCAGTTCGCGATTCCCGGCGAGCCGTGGCGCGGCTTGCCGAAGCCGCCGCCTGCCGCAACTGGCGATGCGGGCGTGAAGGTGAAGATCTGACGGATCTGGCAGAAGATGCGACCAAGCCGTGTGTGCTATGCTTGGGGGAGAACTAGGTTTGGCCGCATCTTCCGTTGAGGCAAATTTGCCCTTGCGTTTGCGGGGGGTATTTGGTATACTACACCCGTTTTCACCGCGAAAGTGCGGGCGCGTAGCTCAGTTGGTTAGAGCACTACCTTCACACGGTAGGGGTCACTGGTCCGAGTCCAGTCGCGCCCACCATTCAAAGTGCATCCGAAGTCCGCAAGTTTGGCGGGCTTTTCGCTTTTCTGCGAACATTCCGCCTCTTCTCGCCTCAAGCCCGAAGCCCTTGCCCGTTCTTCGTGTCCGTTCGTGCAAGGTGGTGTTCCTTGGCGGCGGTACGTACAAAAGTACGAACAATCTTCTGCTCTCCTAGACCGAAGAACCTTTCGGCACCTCGTGTTCCAAGTGGCGAATAGTATAGCACGATCATCGGCACGGGCCAATGGCAAAAACAATGCCCGCGCGTGCACATGCGCGCGGGCAATGAGACTTTGTTGCTCTGTCAAGCCCCTGTAATCCTACACGAGGCGGCATCATTGCACACGACAAATCCCGTTCGTCGGAGAACTGTATCGGTTGTGCCACTTGATATGAAGTTTGACGTCGGGATGTGTCCAGAAGCTAGGACCAGGTGCATTGCCCCGGAGATAGTCCGCATAACCTTTCATGGCGCTATAGAACCTGCATATCATACCGCACCCGCTACCATATTGTGCCGCCACTTGGCTTGTGGTCTTAAGTCCCTCCGGCCCTTTCCAAGGCTTGTGTAATCCTCGTCCAAGAATCGTACTTCTAAGGTGTAGCCTTCCCGGTGTCGTTTCGCGCTCCAATGTGGCAACAAGGCGGTTTCTCAAGTAGTCCACGATTTCTGTATCCGTCTCAAGCTGGAGGACATATACGATGTCGATAGAGTCTAGCCACGAGGTGAGCGAATCGCGGTATTCTACCGCTTCCGGGTCGTTCCATCGTGTGCGGTCTTCAGAAATCCACCATGAGTAGCAAAGCCATTCCTTGCCGCCGTACCTTAGGAACTCGTAATGCTGTTTTGTGTCCGAATCCTTTGATAGCGCCTCTTTGATTGGTAGCATCTTCGAGTAGAAGCAAGTGCCAATCTGAATCTTGCGACCGCTCCAACTCTCGGCCTCCTGTGGGGGATTTGCGGTTATGTGCCTCCATCGTATTCGTGCATTGGCCGTCCAATCGCCTCGCTTCGCGAGTTGTTCGGGGAACGTCTCCCGCCCTACGGCGGCGATGAGCTCGCCCTTTAAGTAGGCAACCACATCAGGGACAGTTTCGTATTGGAGAACATAGGCGATGTCGGTAGAGATGAGCCTGCCGACAAGGGCATCACGATACTCTACAGCCTCGGCATCGTTCCACCTTGCCATGTTTCCCTTTATCCAACTTGAGAAGCAAAACCACTCCTTGCCGCCGTGTGTGGCCTTGTCATAGCGGTCTTTTGTCTCTGGGTCTTTGGCAAGGCATTCCGCCATTGCCTGCATGTTCTCGTAGAAATGTTTTTTAGTTTTCATAGACTACCTCTATTTTTTGCCGTACTTCTCGCGGGCTTGGTTTAGTCCCCATTTTGCCATACCCCAACGGGTGTGGCCGATGATATAGTCCCAATCCTCGTCAGTGAGGCTGCGATAGACGGCAATGAGATCTTGCTTTTCTTCTTCCGTATCGTGGTTGACGGTCATACCCCCGTAAAAGAGGACTCCTCCGTAGAAGCTTATCTCGTAATACCTTTTGGCTCCTTCGGGTGCTCCAAGGTAGAGCTGCCGCCAAGGCCGCTTCTGATAGAAGTCCACCCCCGTCTGGTATTTTTGATTGAGCGCAACAACTTTGTTTCTCATGTGCTTTCTCCTTTCATTTCCCTGTCCACATCTTATGGACGACATCGACAAATCTCTTTTGGGATGTTGGATCCCAATAGTGCAAGTCCCAGAACGGCCCCCGGAAGAAGAAGTTGGCGCTTCCATATCCCTCTTTCGGCAAGTCGAGATAGAGCGCCTTGAGGCCGCTTAGCCGCATCGCCTCCAACGTCATGTCGCGGCACTCGTTCGTGTACCACATCCGCCCGTCGTCGTAGCCCATCTTGGCGAGTGCGAGTTCGGCGGCGATCTCCCGCATCTTCGCCTCGTCGAACGAATCCGCATTCATCGGACGATGCCGCCCCCGCCACCAGAACATGTTTGTGCCTTCGGGCTGGCCCTGCATGTGCTTTCGAATATCGGCGAGGTCGGCCTTGAGGGGGACTGTCTCGGCATGGGCTATGATGTAGTTCCATGAAGCGTCATCCATCATGCGATAGTGGTCATAGACGGGCTTCTCGCCATACTCTATTCCATTGAGTCCTCGTTGGTAGAAGAGCTTTGCGCCCTTCGGGGCATTTCCGTAAATCGCTCGCCCACGCTTCGTGCGGCGGAACTCCGCCACCCGCGATTTGGCGACGTTCGTCATGTCATTAGGGAGGGAGTCTTTCGCGGCAATCAATTCCTTCTCCCGCATATAGAGCCACTTCGTGCCTTTGGGCATGAACTGCACGTATGCCCGTTGTTGACCGTAGCCGCATATCGTCGCTCCGCATCCTCGGGTGGAAATGACATGATCCCATGTCTCGTCGTCCATTGAGCAGAAACCGCCGGGCGGCTCTTGGATCCTTCCCCGCTTCCGCCGTTGAGCGGGGGAAGTCCGATTGAGCCGCCACATCTTGATGCACTCTTCAAGTGCTTCGACGCCCTTTACACCTCTCATAGTCCTGTCCATTACCAGTTCCTTTCATTCATAAGCGATTTTGATTACCTTCCATGCGATCGGCCTCGGCTTCAAGCGCCTTGGCGCGCGGTATGTCGCGATTGCAGTCGTAGCATTTCCCGCACCGGAGGCATTTTGCAAGGCCGAGCATACCGCAGGGCAGTTTCTGCGCGGCGGCCTCCTCCCACCAACGGCGGGCGAAACGACCGAGCTTGAACTTGTTGTCGTATGGAATCATATCGGGACAGTATAGACATGCGAGGTCGCTCTGGGCGGCGGCATATCCGGCCTCCGCCGCAAGTCTGTACCAGTAGATCGCAAGTTCCGGCTTGTCCAGCCATTTATACGTTTCCCGTACATCCTCCGGATCGTGGTCGTTCCAGTAGAAGGCATATCCGACGTCCGCCTGGGCCTCGACGTCTCCTTTCAGGGCACGCCACATCTTGTGCATCCACGAACGGTCGCATTTAGGATTTCCGTCCCAAAGCCCGAATGTGTCCAGCGTCTCCACGATCTCCACGTCGCCGTCGCGATCCGCCTCGTCGTAGGCATCCTCAAGGTCGCCGTAGAGATCAAATGGGGCCTCATCCGTCATGTGTCCATTTCGCGGCATGTAGCGCATGCAACGACTGTGAATCGACACAGTCTCCTTGCCGAATATTGCATTCGTTTTCATTTTACTCCTTTCTGTTTCGTCGTTGCGGCGACCCGTATCGCCATAAGTTGCATGCGCTTCTCATGTTGCGCCTTGTTCTCGGGATTCTCCAGCTCGATCGGCAACTCGCTTCTATGTCCCTTCCCTACGGGGAACACATAGCCTTTCAGGTCGTGGATGCAATCCCAGGCGGCCAGCATCTGGTATAGATCGCTCCATTCCGCCGTTTCGGTGAGGAAGCGCACCATGACGCGGACGTACATCAGCTCGCCCTTTGGATAGACGCGCACCTCCTTCAGCTCCGCCGTCGCGAGGATGTCCTCGACGTGCGTCTCCAGCGGGTCGCCCGACCCCTTCAGCACGGGCAGGAATTCGGCGATGATCGACTCCTTCGTCTCGTCGTCGTATGCGGGCGACTGGAATTCACCTTGCTCGTCCAGCATAGCGAAGAAATCGTCATACGACATCAGCGCCACTCCGGACTTGCCGACGTGCGAATGCGTCCTCAATCCCTTCAGGAGAGATTTGTAGTGTTCTTTCGCCGCCGGCTTGTCCATCGTCTTGAACATGTATATTATGTCCTCTTCGGTCATTGCTCTCTCCACGTCTTCGCGCCATTCGCGATATGCCGCGAGCATGTCGGGGCAATCCTTCCGTCCGCTTAGGTTCTCCGTGAACCAGAACGAAATCTCAAGGCGTCGTTTCGCGCCAGACGGCGCCTCGTCGTAGATGCGCTTCCACCCTGGATTTGCAAGGAACACCAGTTTTGCCGCTTCAACCCATTGAGCCGCAAACGGACACGCCGGAGCTTTTGTCTCTTCGCTATTTGCCTTTGTCATTTCATGCCTCCTTCATTTCGATTGCAACCGTGACGTCCAGCCAATGGCCCTCAAGCTCCTTACCGACGACCTTGGCGGAAAGCTTCTTCCCCGAGTCCATCAATCTCGCCATGACGGCGCCGTGGCGGCGCGGCACGTAGCCGATGATGGCACCGGCGGGAGTCCGTGCGGCGATGGCGCACCAATCTTCCGCATCCGCTCCGGTACGCTTCAAGACAAGCTCCGTTCCGGCATCGACGTCCTGCGTCTTGACGAGCATATCCTCTATCTCCGCCGTCCCCGCAAGGTGGCACTCCGTCAGGAATATCGTCTGCTCGAAAGGTGCGGGCAGGTTTCCTACCTGGTCGGCAAGCGTCAGCCAGTTCTTCTCGATGATAGCCAGTTCGTTAGCCATTGTCCCACTCCTCCTCGTACTTCCCGATGGCGGCCTTCAGGTCCTTGATCTTGCCCCTGAGCGAATTCTGCTTCCTTTCAAGCAGGAGCGGGTCCTCCAGCAACACTTCGTAGGTGAAGGGCACGGTCGCCTTCAAGGCCGCGATCCGTTCCGCCACCTCGCGGCCCTTCGCCTCAAGTTGCGCGCAAGCCTCGCGCAGCGCGGCAAGTCCGTCCGGCGTAGCGGGAAAGTCAGACGTGCCGACGACCGCCTCGTCCACGAGCGAGACGAGGAACTTGAGCTGCCGCCAGCTCTTCGCGGCATAAGCCTTCTGGATCTGGTTCCAGAGGCTCACCGCCGCATCGGACAGGTCCTTGTTGAGGTCGGGGTGAAGCTTCTTCACCGCCTTGAGATATTCGCAGCGGATCGCGTTAGTGTCGGTGTCCGACATCTTCACAGTGTCGAACTGGAGCTTCGAACCCTCGAGCTTCTTTACCAATGCGGCGATCTTCTCGCGCCATGCGCCAAACTCCTTGTCGAGTAGCGCCTCGATGGCCACCGGGTCCGGTTTCTCGCCCCGGTTGACATACATCTGGCGGAGAGTGAAGCGCCGCTTCCAGCGCCTGACCTCCATGTCCAGCCGCATCGCCTGGCATTCGAGCTGTCCCACGAGCATCATGTACTGGGCCTCGATGTTCGGCCCTTCCGTCTCGACAAGATGCGTATACATCTCGATCTGGTTCGCCACCTGCTCCTTGAGCGCCTCGTGCCGTAGGCGCAGGTTCTCGAACTCCCTGTCGAATTCCACTTCGTCCATCGTGCCTTCCTTGATGAAACACGTCGGAGGTGGGACTATTCCCCGCAAACAACGAAGCCACCCGATATACATCAATCGGATGGCTCTTTACCTAAGATGTTTTCCCTTCACCCGAAGGGCACATCCTGCTGGCGGCTCGCGCCGCTTCGCAGAGTCCACCGTGGCAGGATTTCTCCCCTGCTCGGTTGGCGCCTTGCTTTCGCAAGAACCTCTTGATGCTTCGTCGGCACACATGTTACCACACATCGGCAGCGGCTGTCAACGGGGTGTGCGCAATTTCTGAAAATTTCACAGTTGCCGCAATCACCATTGCGAGAACGGGACACCGGAATATAGCCGAAGCACAATTAAGATACCTATGACGAAAAGCACTAGACACCCGCACCCGGCGCAACTTGCCTCTGGATCGTCGTGCGATATTACTTCGCCATTCTTTCCTCGCCCGGAACGGCGCTTTGACCGAGACGGTGGAACATATACGTCATCGTCGCTATCGTCATCCCCATAGTCGTCATTGTCGTCGGATTCTCCGTCGTCTTCATCGTATGGGTATGTATCGTATCTGTGCCGCTGATTGCGGTCGAGCAGATGGAATGCCCCGTAGTCGCTGCCGTGGCCTTCGCTCAGTATGTCGGCCCGCACAATCCCCATCTCCCGTCTCGGGCCTGGCGAAGAAAATCCTGTCCCGTACTCCTGCCCGATCTCCTGCCGGTGGTTGTCCAGCACCATCCCGCTATCTGTTATACGTCCCTGCGGTCTGTTGCAGTTGTCGTAGATGGTCCCGTTCTCGATTCTCCCAATGAACGAATGGCGATCGTCGTAGATGCGGTCGTCATCGTCAATGCTACCAACGTGTCGGCCATCGCTTCCGTATAGGTGTCTTTCGGACATTGCGCCTCCTTGTAGGGAAGTTTCTTCCTAACATACTAGCCGTATCTCTCAGCGGGATATCCGTCGTGGCATGTCATACCCTACCGTAAGGCGGTTCGTCGTTGGGCCTCACGTCCGTAATGTAGATGTGGGTGGGGTGGTTGCCGTCGCATACCGTCTTTGTGACGTTGCAGAGCCAAGCCGTGTCGGGAAGATGGACAGCACTCGACTCCGAACTCAAACGATAGGTGGCTCCATAGGCGGTTTGCCCAATCTTGTCAAGACAGGCCAGGCACTTGACCGATGACGGCTTGCACTCTTCTCCATAGAGGAAGTCAATCGTGACCCTCTTGTGTCCGCAAGCCATCGTCTCGCACATCACGTCCGCGCCGGACACCATCTGGTTCTGCGCTTCGGTGTGTTCTGGCACCTCGGCATACCAACACGTCCGTTTCTTGTAGAACGACAAGCTCTTTCTTGTCAAGCCGTTACCGCCATTCTTGCTGTTGGCTGTTTTCTTTCGAGTCATTGCCTGTTCTCCGTTTAAGTCAATCCTCTTTGCATGGTATTGTTCTTCGTCGTAAAAATGTCACGGCCACAAACTCCAAGACGTCTTGACACCATGACGGCATCTTGCATAAACTGCATACCGTTGAGCGAAAAAGCGTCGCTGATTATAGGTTGTGAAGGTTGCGGAATCGTGTTTGGACGGATGAGATGCGGCAAAGACACTCCATACCCCATAATCATTCTCTGCGACTTTTGGAAAATCTTCAATTCGTTCGCAAAGTGGTCGACCATTATTATCGCACCATAATATTCGCGCCAATGTTCCTGTCTCTAGTGGCCAGAAGTCAATATGAAAGTCTTTGCAACTCCTTAAGTATTCCAACGCTGTATAATGGTCCAATATCGCAATCTCGTCACCTGGTTTGTATTCGTTGATCCGGCTATTATTCATAAACGACAATCCAGCCCTCTCGATAGATGCTATAAGGCACGGCTCAAAAAGAAGGGCTTGATATTCATCCAAGGAAGGATTGTCCTCCCGCCAAACGGAGAGAAACCGCATGGACTGAAAACCCGGCTCATACCCCTCGGTAGATACACCATATACTCCACTGTCGGTGTATAACATGAATCTTGCATATTCGCTGCTCAACCCATAGCCTTCAAAAACCAACTTCTTTAAATCACCTAACGATCCGACACAGCCGACAAATTGCAGAATGTTATTATCGTTTGGCACACCGAAATGGAGCTGCTTACGGTTCTTTACCTTAACGCTCTCGTCCAGAATCATGTCTGAGCTGTCATCAATCTCCGAATAGTTCATGTTTTCTCTTTCGTCCTTCTAAAAGGGTATATCAATGTGTTTCACCGTCATCCGAGCTGCCTTTTCCACACACCCTATGTTTCACGACTCCATGACGGCATTTTGCATAGGCTTTGTATCGGTCGGCCCAAAATCGTCGTTGAAAGTAATCATCAAATGCATCTGGATGCCCAAAGAAATCCTGATCATCAATTCTTTGTGGATGGGAAGCAGACAGCACACTAAATAAATTAAAATCGAACTCCGCTGCCTTGCACAAGTCATATGTATTTTCATACAATGCTCGTCCGTCTGGATCACACCAGATAAATTGACTCAGAGAATTGCAATAAACAGGATACATGCTCACGTGAAAGTCTTGCTTTGCCTTGAGATATTCAAGTGCTGAACTTATACTCAATATCTCAATCTCGTCGCCAGATTTGAAATCGCTTACTCCATTGGGATTCCATAGGTTTGCCTTTTCAATCGATGCTATAATCTGCGGATGAAAGAATAACATCATGGGACCATAGTTAGCCTCTGTACGCGGGATATCCTTCTTGACGACAGTCAAAAATCGCATTTCGCAAAAAGGCGGGAAGGTTCTATTCATTCCACAAATGACATATGCACCGCTATCCGTATGAAGGATGAACTCGTTACGTAGATTATCGTTGGAAAACAAGTAGAGTTTCTCAAGCCTGCCTATAGAACCTATGCACCCCAAAAGCGGCGCAACATCCTCCGGAAGCGATTGCCCAATTGGTGTGAACATCAAGCGGCCAACTTCCTGTATATGATCTTTCATGTCTTCTTGTCTCCTAATCTCCCGAAGAACCGCTTGAAGATACCGCAACCAATTCCTCTTGCCGCATCCTCATTCCCGTTAGTCGATTCGCTTCCTTAGATGTATCGCAATCGTCACGGGCCAGAAGTCCTCGGGTACGTTGAACGGATCGCATTCGTTGTCCTCGCCGTCTAGAAGCGCGATCTTCTCCACCTCCCAACGCATCTGCGGGGCATTCTTCACATAGCCGCGATTGAAGCGGATCGTCTTGATCCCGATCGTGCGCTTGAGGTTGTACTCCGTGAAGTCGCGGTACTCGACCTTCTTCTTCCCCGCCTCGATGGCGTCGTAGAACTGGGCCTTCAGTACGAGATACCCGTCGGGACTCTTCGATTTCAGCCGTCCCGCCTTGATGCCGTCCACAAGTGCCCGAATCGCGGCCTCGGCTTCGTCATCATCGTCCCAATCTCGCCATTTCTTTAGGACAAACCGATACTCGGGATCGGTTTCCTTGAGAGCGAACACGGCCGGATGGTTGAAGGCCGCGAGATACAAGCCATTGCTTTGCGGAGGTACTATGTTGCAATAGTCGCCGAGTTCCCCCAAGGCGAGGTCCTTGCCTTCCGGTAGCAGCCCAAGGGCATGGAACAGCTCGTTGCACGTCCGCACCGCCAGCTCCTCTCCGTTCTCAAGAGGTATCTCAAGAAAGAAGGAAAACGGGTTGTCGCCGTCCTCAAAGAGGCTGAAACCTTTGACACCACTGCCGCCGACAACTTCGCCGACAACCTGATCAATGTACTCGTATGCCTTAGGGGTTAGTTTCTTCATCGTTCCTTCTCCAATGATGTTTCACAGAGATATTACCAAGATCTCCCGATTTCTGACAGGCCCAAATCAAAAAAATCGTAGTGTATCTCCTTACACGTCCACTGCCTCCGAATAGTCATCCTTGTAGCGGTTGTAGAGCGCCGTCATCTCTGCGGCGACCTCCCGTCGTTTCACCTCCGCCCTCTCGGCCGCTTCCTTGTCGCCAAACAAGTCCATCGGCGGAATCATGTTGTCGAAGTTCGGGCCGACCGTCATGAGCCGTCTCGTGCCGATGGCATTGCTGATGAACTCCTTCACCGCCGCCGCATCAAGCCCAAGCCGCTCCGAAAGCCCCCGTATATCCTCTTCAAGCCGCCACCGCACGAACGCCTGCCATTTGCGGGAATCGTCGTACCGCTCAATGAAGTCCATGATGAGGTCCTTTTTCGGACGGAGGGTTTCGCTCGACCTGATGGCCCGCACGATCTTCTCGAGAATCGGCTTCCGCTCCGCCTCGTCGGCCTCGTGGTAGTCGTCTATGAGCATGAGGATATAGTCGAAGTCCACGTCGAACTGCCGGATCAGCTCCAGCTCAAACGAAATGCCGTCGCATGGAACTTGCTCTTGCTCAGGCTCTTCGTCCGACGCTTCTTCATCGTCATCCTCGTCATCTCCGGTCTTGGCGATTACGTTGGGATCCAGTGGTGGCGATGGTGCCTGGTCAACCATCTCGTCTCGGATGTCGAGGTACCTGCTGATGTAGTCCTGCATGGCAAGGGGCGGGATTATCTGCTTCTCCTCCCGCTCATCCTCGTACTCGTCAAATATCCGCAGGAGGTTCTGCCGCTTCAACACCTCGCCAAGGAGCTGCACGTACTCCTCCTTCGCCTCGTTGCCTTCTATCTCCTTGTCAGGCGGGAACTTCGCCTGCAGTTCCGCCACAAGTTCCGTATAGCTCTTGACATGCTCGCCCTTGTGGTTGCTGAAACCCGTGGAATAGTATTCGTCGAACGTCTTGATCTTGATTATCTCGGACGCTTCCTCGCCGTTCTCGCTGTCGCTGAACAACGCAATTGCCTCGTTGGTCGCATCTTCGAGGTCGCGGAAGCAGATGATATTGCCACATTGCTTTATGGAATTGAGGATGCGGTTCGTCCGCGAATAGGCCTGCACGAGGGTGTGGAGCTTGAGGTTCTTGTCGAGCCACAACGTATTCAAGGTCTTTGCATCGAATCCAGTCAGGAACATGTTCACCACGATCAGCATGTCCAGCTCGCGGTTCTTCATCTTCGTGGAGACGTCGATGTAGTAGTTGTGGAAGGCGTCGCCGTCCTTCGCCGAGAAACCAGTCGCACCCTGTGCGGGAAAGAGGAGGTTGTAGTCCGCCATCGCCGATTCGAGGAATTCCTTCGACGTGGCATCGAGCGAGGACGGATCGCCCTCGTCGTCAATGAGCCATCCGTTGTCATCTACGATCACGCCCTCCTTTTCCCCCTCGTTGGGTGTGGCGGTGAAGATGGTCGCGATCTTGAGCCCCTTCGCGGGATGTCCCTCCGGCAATGCCGCTATCTGCCTCTTGAACTCCGTGTAGTATGCCTTGGCCTCGTCGATGAAGTTCACGGCGAAAATGGAGTTGAAGCCGCTCACGAGCCGTTTCTCGTCCTTGCCTTTCCGCGCACCTTTCTTTTGCTCCACCTTGTGCATGTATTTTTTCGCCTGCAAGGTCTTGGCTGCATAGTGTCCGAGGACGTATGCGACGATCTTCTCTATCTGCTCCGGCCGCCTCGGCATCAACGCCATCTCTTCGGGTGTCATCGGCTGCCGCTCGTCCGCGCTCGTCCCCGCAAGTTCTCCCTCCGCAGGTTTGGCCCAGCCTATCGTCTCGATGTGGAATGGTAGCACGTTCCTGTCCCGTATCGCCGTCGCCATCGTGTAGCTGTGAAGCCGTTCGCCGAACACTTGCGGAGTCGTCCGGGGACCGTCGACCACCAAGGCCTGCGCCTCGTGACCTTCAAATATCGGTGTCCCCGTGAAACCGAATATCTGGTAGCGGCGGAAGCGCCTCGTGATGTCTCGGTGCATCCTGCCGAACTGTGTGCGGTGGCACTCGTCGAAGATGATGACCACGTGCTTGTCGTAGATTCCCGCATGGACGCTTCCGGGCTTGTTCTCCTTCACGAAGATGGAGAGCTTCTGTATCGTCGTGATGACAATCTTGGACTTCTCGCTATTGACGGCATCGCTCAACTGTGCCGTTAGCGCCTTGGTGCTCGCCGTTCCCGCAACGCATCCCTTCTGGAACTTGTCGTATTCCAGTTGTGTCTGGTTGTCGAGATCCTGCCTGTCCACCACGAACAGCACCTTGTCCACGTAATCGAGCTGAGAGGCGATCTGCGCCGTCTTGAACGAGGTGAGGGTCTTGCCGCTTCCGGTAGAGTGCCAGATATACCCGCCCGCATCCCTCGTGCCGAGGATGTCCCGCTTCCCGGACGCATAGCGGATCTTCTCGATAATCCGCTCCGTCGCGGCTATCTGGTACGGACGCATCACCATGAGGCATCTGTCCACCGTGAAGACGCAATACTTGGCGAGTATGTTCCTCAACGTTTGCTGCGCGAAGAAAGTCCTCGCGAAGTCGCGGATATCCTCGATGAGGTTGTTCTTCGCATCAGACCAGTAGCTCGTGAACTCGAACGTCTCCGATGTGTGCGATTGGCTGCCGGGCGACGCGGCGGCATTCTCCGACTCCCTTACCTTGCCCCGCCTCGTCGTGTTCGCATAGTATTTCGTGTGTGTGCCGTTGGAGATGACGAATATCTGTACCCACTCGAAGAGGGCATCGCCGCCCCAGAAACCGTCCCGCGAATACCGCGCAATCTGGTTGAAGGCCTCCTTTATCGCCACTCCCCGCCGCTTGAGTTCAATATGCACGAGCGGCAGGCCGTTCACGAGCACCGTCACGTCGTAGCGAACCTTCTTGCCGTTCGCCGCATTGTCCTCCCGATACTGGTTGATGACCTGCAGCGAGTTGTTGTTGATGTTACGGTCGTCGAATATCATCAGGTTGTCCGCATGACCGTCGTCGAAATCGAACTTGAACCGACGTTCCTCCTGGAACTTAGCCGTTTTCTCCTCTATGCCGTCGTTCTTCTTCGCCAGCACCTCGCCGCAGAACCGCTGCCATTCGCCTTCGGTGAACCGCCCGCCGTTCAGCGCCCCCCGGTTCAGTGCCTCCATCTGCCGCCGAAGGTTCTCCTTGAACGACACTTCGCTCTTCACGTCTGGAAGGTACTCGTAGCCCTGCTGCGCAAGGGTGCGGATGAAGCCCGCTTCCATCGTCGCTTCGCTCTCGTAGGCGCCGCCTGTCTCGTCGGGAAGTCTCTCGTACGAGTTCACCACCGTGTAGCACGGCATCTCGGCGACCCTGTCGTATGATTTCGTTTCCATTCCGTTTCCTTTCAGGTTGAATCGTGTCGAAAGACATCATTCCTCAAGCCACCAGTCGCAAGCCTCCCATGTGCCTGGTTTTATCTTGGCCTGTTCAATTATCATGGTGTACTTGGATCTTTTCAGCCTCGCTCCCCCGATAACGACACCATCTTCTGGATAGAACGCCTCCGCCGAGTCAAGGAACTTCCGCCCTTTTGCAGTGGCTCCGAGATTCATTTCGGCATGCTTTCCGTCTATTCTTCGTATCAGACCGAGGTTTCCCAGTTGGACAAGAAACCCCGAGGGAGTCTTAAACCGTTCCCTGCAAGCAAACCACAACGCCCGCTGCTCAAAGGTACAATAACCTTTCGCCACTCGTGCATTCCTCATCAGAACATAATACTTTGAACTCTGCGAGTAATATCCCTCCGGCGCATCCTCCCCTACGTCCAGTATCCGCATTCGTCCGTTTGGCTCGAGCCTAATGTAGTATGTGCACATCTTGCCCGCAGAAGTTTTCAGTTCCCTCGTCTCGTATCCTTTCAGACCCTCTTCCCCGCCCCATAGCCTCATCTGGTTCTCGCGGTGCTCGGCCTTGTTCTTCGGCCACCTGCGCACCATTGACTTTTTCTTTGGCTTCCCTTTCTTCTTGGAAAGACCGGCACTTTTAGGAGTACGCTTACTTTCACGCCTTCCGTCGTCCATTGCCTCCTGAGCGACCTCTGCCCCACTCTTGGCGATTCGTCTCTCTCTCTCGTAATCCTCCTTCCTTCCCTCCAAAGCCATTCGCACCTCTTCAACATTCTTTGAGTGCGGCAATTTCTCTATCTCGTAACTTCCATCCTTCATTTGACAGAGTTTACCGCTCTTCTTCCACCGCTTCATCAACTCCATCTTTATGCAAGGCCGAATCTTGCCTGCCTCACCTTGCGAAATGGGCGGATATGGAATGTCCAGTTTCTTGATGATTTCATCAGCCTCCTTTTCATTCGGAATGTTGATGTCGCCCTCTAAGAATGGTTCAAGGTCGGCAATTGCTCTTCCGATTGCCGCAACCACCTGTTTGTTGCATAGGTATCCAATAGCATTGCCATCGTTCGTATAACACCGTACCCAGCCCAATGCCAACGTCTCCCATGGGCAGAAGTTTGGATGTTCAGTTGAATTCTCATACTCAACCGTCAGCACCGTCTCCATTTTTATCGGATTACGCGGCGCCAGCAATACGTCCACCCCAGGCTCTACTGAAATTCGCTTCACCTTCCTATGGTTGGCATCAACCACGACAAACTCTTTTCCGTCAAGGGAAAGTGATTTTGGAGACGCATCTAATATCCTTTTGACGGCCCAACATTGCCTCTTTTCTTTAAGCGACTTCCGAACGATGCGCCATATATGGTTGTCATCATCCCACTTGATGAGACCCCTTTGCTTCCATTCGTTCACCCACCGATCCATGTTTTTGCAAGCCCACTCGCCGCCACATTCAAGCGCCTCAAATGGAACATCCAATCCATTGAGAATGCAGTCCGCTTCGTCCTGCGAGGGGAGGATACACTCGCCTCGCCGCTCGCCCCTCAAAATCTGTCCGGCCTGTGCAAGATAGGCAAGAACCCTGTCGTCTCGGGCAAATACGCTTTCCGGTTCTTTCTTACTATCCGAGAAATACCAGAAGCTCCCTTGTGCCAAGGCATAGGCAGGCAGACCGCCTATCACCACCTCCGCCCCATCTTCGTAAGTTATCTTGTATGTAGCCGAAAGGCTAAACGGTGTCACGGCACCCTTGTATTCAGGTTTAGACCACGGACGAAGGCACTCCATCTTTACGGCCTTGCCGTGCCGCGACTCAAGGTAAACACACTTCTCGTCAAAATCGCTCATCTCATTGCTCTCCGCCTATCTCAACTCGCTTTCCGCTCTACGACCAATCGCCTCTGCTTCTTGTGCGGCATGGATTATGGCCTCAGACACAAAATCCTTGAATTCAGTTGACGACATTTCTTTTACTACGGCAAAAGCTTCATCTGTAAGGGTTAGACGCATGAACTCCAGAGGGAATATGCCCTGCGCTTCCCTCTCTAGCCTCGCCCTGGTTTTCCCTTCGCACGCCTTCTTGATGGATGCAATCTGTTTCGGTGTCATGTTTTCTCCTCCTTCGCCCTGCGCTCTGCCTCGCGAACAATCGCATTGGAGAGGAACAAGGCACGTGGTATCATTCCCTTCACCGATTTGAGGATACTTGCGGCCTCTCTCGTCAGAGGTCGCAGCAACCGATGCCGTTCGCCTATCTGCTCGACGATCAACCGCTCTGCGGCTTCATGTCCTTTCATGCCGCTCCGCTTGAGCCGTTCCATTCCATCCTCGGTATAGTACCTGCCTCCTTTTCGAGGAGAGTTCCGCTTCCCCCTCTTGGCACTTTCAACACTGCCGCCTTCTTCTTTTCTCTTGAAGGTTAGCAACCTGTCGCGGTAGTATTCGTACTGCTTCTTGCGGGCGGCGATCTCCGCCGCCAGCCCAGCCGTCTCGTCGTTGCACAAGGCATCGAACTTATCGAGGATTTCAACGATCCGCTTCTGTTCGGGTAGAGAAGGAACCGGAATTTTTATCTTCCGCAAATCCTTCATTGAAATACTTTTTACAGTTCCTCCAAAGATTCTAGCACCATAGGCCTTGCGAACAGACGAACACATAAAAGCATAGTGCAAGTATCTAGGCAACACCTTTGAAGGGTCTGGCTTAACGGCATACACACCCTCCTTTATATTCCAGTTTGTTGGTGGTTCCTCAATCACGGCAGTTTCACCAATCGTCCCTGTACCCGAGAACAGTACATCTCCGACTTCAAGATTGGATCGATTGTTGCAAAGCGACAATGCCGTATCGTTTATCCTATCCGTCTTGTCCGAAAATACTATCTTGCCGTCATGGATTTCTCTGATGGTCACATAGTAATTTGCTGCATCTTTTGTATTCAGTTTAAAGAATTGCCGAGGATTCAATCCCGTGTTTAGCGAAAGTATGACATCGTCGAGGCAACAATAGATATTAGAATCTCCAAAATCAAGAATACTATCCCTGTACTGCTCATCCTGCTTTCGTCGTGCCGCAAGTTCCGCCTCCAGTTCGGCTATCAGTCCCGTGAAGCTGTCAAGGATTCGCACGATTTCACTTTGGACTTCAATGTGAGGACGAGGAATAATGACACTTGCCATTTTTTGTTTAGAGACATTGAACCGAGTGACACCGCTCGCCGTCTTATACAATTGTTTCCGTGTCGCTTCACCTCGTAACAAGTGTTTCAAGAAGCCAGGATGGTAAAGAGATTTGTCAAACAGCCTAAAACCAAAGCAGAAACTATTTAGGTATATTGGCTCCGTGACATCTGTTGTGACGACAGAAGACATGGCACATTCTTCTGGTGTTTCTGACGATCCTGTAAAAAGCACATCCCCGTACTGGATTTGATTCTGCTTCTCGTTCTGTCCGACATTGACCGTATCAGACACTTCCAAGTTCGTAGCAGAATTGGAATACACATTCATGTAGGAAATGAATTTTGCATTTCCATTGCCAAAGTCATCCTTGCATTTTCCGGTCAGCCCACCGTAGAAATCACCAAGCTCCCCCAGCGGTTTGCATTCCACACCATCGGAGCAGAACTCCTCAATCAGCTCGTCAATGGATTTCATCTTTCGTACTCCTTCACGAAAGTATCAACCGCTTCGCGAAGTTCACTCTCCCGTTTCACAATCTCGGCAATCTCTGCATTGAGTTTCTTGATGTCCACCTTCTCCCGCTTGTCCTCCGGCTCCACGTACGTTGATACGGACAGGTTGAATCCTTCTTCCCGTATCTTCTCGAACGGCACGACTGCTGCCCGATGCGGCACGTCTTTTCGGTCGCAATAAAGCTTGAAGATGTTATCGATATTCTCGTCCGTGAGTCGATTCTTATTGCCGTCCTTGATGAACTGGTCTTTGCCGTCGATGAAGAGCACGGTGTTGTCGTTCGTCTTGTTCTTCTTGAGGACAAGGATTGTAACGGCAATTGTGTTGTTCCCGAAGAAAAGATTTGGCGGCAGGTCGATGACGGCATCGACGAAGTTGTTCTCCATGAGATACTTGCGGATAGTTGACTCCGCTTTGTTTGTACGATAGAAAATGCCAGGGAAACATACAATCGCTGCCGTGCCGTTTGGAGCGAGCCACGAAAGTGTGTGCATGATGAATGCGAAATCGGCAGCATTCTTTGGTGCCAATGCGCCGGCGGGGGCGAATCGCTCGTCGCTAACAAGTACGGGATTCTCGTCCCCGTCCCACTTGGTCGAATACGGTGGATTCGAGACGGCCACCTCGAACGGCTTTCTTGACTTGTGGAATTCGCTCGGGTAGAGCAGTGTGTCACCCTTGTGGATGTCGAACTTGTGCGGGGATATGCCGTGGAGGAAGAGGTTCATGCGACAGAGTCGATGTGTCGTCGGTTCCGTCTCCTGCCCGTAGAACCCGTCCGTCACGTTGTCCTTGCCGATTACTTTTGCGACCTGCATGAGAAGCGAGCCCGAGCCGCAGGCGGGGTCATAGACATTCGTGATCTTATTCTTGCCTCTCGTCGCGATAAGGGCGAGCAACCGCGAAACCTGCTGCGGGGTGAAGAACTCTCCTCCAGATTTTCCGGCATTGGAGGCATACATCGTCATCAGGAACTCGTAGGCATCGCCGAACACGTCGATGGAATGCTCGCTGAATCCGCCCAGATCCATGCTTGCGATACCGTCCAGGATCTTGACGATGTACTTGTTCCGCTCCGGCACCGTGTCGCCAAAGATTTGCGAGTCGTTGAAGTTCATGCCCTCGAACAAACCTTTGAAGTCCCGTTCCGTCTCCGTTCCCTTGGCGGACTCCTCAATCGCGGCAAGGGCATCGTGGAGGAAGATGTTGAGGTCGGGATTGTTACGCTCTTTCTCGCGGACGTTGCGGAAGAGGCGAGAGGGCGGAATGTAGTAGCCGAGCATGTCCGTGATCGTCTTCTTAGCACGGTCGGCGGCATCGTCAGGCATCTTGCTATACTCGAAATATATTCGTCCCGCCTTCCGCTGATGGTCGTTCATGCGGCTTTCAAGCATCTCGGAGATGAAGCGGTAGAAGATGGTACCGAGAACGTAGATCATGAAGTTCCAGCCCGTCACCTTGCCACGCAGGTCGTCGGCTATCTTCCAGATAGCCTTGTGGACTTCCGCCCGCTCGTTGCGGCCGGCAGCCTTTCCGTGCGATCCTGCGGGATTCGCCTCTGTGTTGGACATGCCTCTGTTCTCCGTGGCTCCCTCGACCGCCGTCGGAGAAGTTCCGTGCATGAAGACGGGGTGTACCTGTTGCTCCCCATACACTCATACGAAGCCCTACCACAGGCTGACACAATGCACGGGGCAGAATACACCCCGTGAAGGTATACTTACCCTGTGCCGTTTGTGTCAAAACAGAAATATTGTGGTAGTATTTCGTATGAAACGGCTTACCCACCTCGACGCTCGACGGGATTTCTCCCCCGCCTACCTGCCGAAGTTTGGTCGTTGCGGCCTTGCGGTCGCTTGGACATGGGCCATTATAGCATAATCCCTCCTCCTTGGACGGAAGCTAACGCCAATTTCTGCAAGAACAGGGCAAAATGCCACCCAGGTCGTCTCCGAAAAGCTTTGGAAGGACATTGGCCGTCTTTTGTCCGGAGGGTACAGAGGTGTGTTTTTGCCACGCTCTAGCTCGTTCGCATATAGAGGGTGTCGGCGGTGAAAGGCCGCAGGCCGGCAGCAAGCAACGCGCTGTTTGCCGACGACACCCAATTAAGAGAATGTCCCCCCAGCCCCCCTTAAGAGAAGACTCTTAATAATACTCTGAAGATAATATTAGTAATCTTGGTCACGATGAGGCTTTGATTTGGTCACGATGCATCCTGATTTGGTCACGATGCGGCATGAAGCCACGGTATAGCCTCAACATTGGATATGAGTCGCCATTTGTTGTAATCATCCTCGTTGGAGAGTTTGTACAACGTCGCCTTGCCGCCACGTGGACGTGCGATACCCTCGCGGGCAACCTTGATATGTCCTTGCCTTTTTGCAACGTTAAGAAACCGTGTGACGGTGTTTTTGCTTGCGAGATTGAACGCAGCGGCCATCCGCGCGGTTGCAAAGGCAAACGAATGTCCGCCCGCCCCCATGAGCAATGTCGCCGACCAAAGACGTCTATAGGCGTCCTCGCTCTTGTTGCACCATGTCGGTGGCGTAATGGCATCTCCGATTTCCGCAACCCTTTTAGCGACGATTTCCGGCGCATCAGCAGGCAGGTAGTCGGCATATCTGGTATTGAGGATAACGGAGCGGAGCAGATTTCTTTCGCGCTCTTGCACATGATGTTTCGCCATAACGCAGGTAAACCACTGTTGCCAGGACAACCCGACCGCCTCGCAGATGCGAGAAAGCTTGCATGCCCACTGCCGTCTTAGGAAACTCTGGGTCTCCGGTTTGGGATGGCACGGTAAATCGCCGATTGCCGACTCTAGGTCGGTGGGATTGCGGTAATCGATCGGACGGGCGGTTTCCTCCTGTCCTTGAAGGTATATTTTCATTCCTGTCTCCATTCGTGTGGTATTACGAACGGGGTACTCCCGCTTTTGCGGTTTCCCCCTAGGGATTTTCTGAGCTTGTTAGATTCTCCCACCCTCATCGAGCTTTGCCGCCTGCAGTTTCTTTCCTGGCACGAACAGCAGGTCGGCAAGTTCGTTCACAGCCAGATCGTAACAGAACTCCGTCATTGAAAACGGCTCGACAATCCTCATTTGGTGTGTCAGTTCCTCAAGGAATGACTGTGGCCTCGTCAGGACAACTCTTCTAAAAGCCTGCGCAACGAAGTCGCAGGCAGCATCATAAGGCACATCATTCAGAATTGCACGAGCCAGAGGTTCCATGCGCCAATAGAAGTCCTCCTCGCAAGGAGTCTCCATAACGACCGGCGCAAGGTACCGAGCTCCGTTCAGACCATAGTTTTTCGCGAACTCCTCAGTGGACGCTGGCGGATATGACTCGACGAACTGTTGATCTAGGATGTCGGAAACCTCGGAAGATATACGATATTCTTTTGTTTCTCTTTTCTTCATTTGTTTATTCCTTGTTTTTTGGTTGTTGTCCACGACATTCGGAGGTACCTCCTCCGCGCTCGTGGGCAGATTGTGAGGCTTCTTGCTGATACTCATCGCGTACTGGCGTATGCTTGTACGTGTGTTCTGCCCGCGTCGTCTGACGGGGTCGTCATTAGATCCTTTGCGCAAATCGCAAGGATTGCATTCTCTGTATCTCTTTATCATGTACTTATCCTCGTTGTGAGTTGTTCCTGTTCCTTGCGGGAACGTTGAATATTATCTCATACCTCCAAGGAGGCTTTCAAGGGGGTGTAAAAAGAAATTGAAGAAATCCCTTATTTTATTGGAAATCCAAGTTCCGTCCGCCTTGCATTGGGGCAATTAAATGAAAGTATATCCAGCCCTCATTTCAACATGGATTGCTCGGAGGGGTGCGACTATTGACAGGTCGTGTACATTTGCGCCGTATTACTTGATTTGACCTTGGGGCTTTACTTGTCACAAATGTACAAGGAGACTCTATGGACTTTCAATCACGAATGGAAATGCTGCTCAAGGCGACCCCCGAAACATTGGCGCGAATTGATGAAATCCTTGAGGGAAAAGACCTCCCGCAAGCGAAAGCGGAACACACAAGGTTGTTGAGCATCGCCGAGGCTCGTGGATTCCTTGGATGGAGCTATCCAAAGCTTAGGCGGGCCATAGCCGACGGGCTTCTCGATGTCGTTACGGCGACAGGACGGCGGTTGGTAAGGGAGGAATCCCTTTATGAGTTGGCGAGCGGGCGCCGCCAGCCGTCGGCGGAAGTTCTCGCCCGTCGTGCAGAAAGGAATGCCGCCCGCCGTGAAGAATATCGCCGTCGCAAGGTCTTGTCCACGGGGGCGGCATAGCGGCAGCAAGCCGTTTCTTATTATGCGGAAACGGTAAGTTGCTTCAAGGTGTCGGTGCCGTTCTCAAAAAAGGCATTAAGTTTTCCCGCCAATAGCGCTTGTTGGTCTCTCGACAGCCTACTTACCATGTCCATGATGGTGGTCGCAAGAGAGGTGGCGGAATGCCCGATTGCCGTTGCCGCCATTTTTGCTTTCATTGCCTCTCGTTGGTGGGCACGGGTCGGGTTGTCGTAGTAGGTCATGGTCGTCTTGAAGTTGCTATGCCCGGCGGCCCGCATTATCATCTTCTCGTCCACCCCCCGTTCGATGGCGAGGCGGCAGAATGTAGAGCGGAGGCTCGACCAACCGTAGATCGAGACGGCTCGCTTAACACCATCGCGATGCTTTCTGGTCATTTCTATTTTGTCTATTATGTGTCCGTGCTTGGCATCGAAACGAATGAGGGTGTCCCCGCTTAGCTTCTCCATCGCTTTCAGGTAGTCGGTAATGGAAGAACGGGGGATCCCAAGTTCCTTTTCGATTTGCCGGTAGGACTTCCCTTGGACAATGTACATGTCATACACAGACTTCATCCTATCTCCCTTCGGCGGTTTGTAGCCTTGTTTGTAGATGAGGGCATAGACCTCCACGGCGGATAGCGGCTCTTGTGGCTTGCCATCTACGATGACGGTTTCCTTTGGGGATGCGCCTATGTCCTTGAAAAGCGCCTTGGCGAATAGCCGTTTGCCCCGGTTGCAAAGGCCCGTTCGGTTCGTGTCGTATAAGTGTGCCGCTTCGGGGAAAAGATATGGCTCGGACGGATCGGAGGCGGTAACGATGCATTCACATACCTTTCGGAACTCGTCAAAGAGTGGAATGTCGCACATGGTTCCGGTCTTTTGTGCCACATAGCTTACAAACCCCTCTTTGAAGTCGATGTTGTCCTTTCGCATGTGCACGATGTCCACGAGCCGCGCGCCTGTGGCCAGACCGCATTCGACAAGCGGGTAAAGCAGGTCGTCGCCCCGAGCGGCATCCCGAAGTGCCTCTATCTGCTCGTTGGTGAGCGGGCATCGGTGAATGGTCTTGGCACTTACGTCCGTATTACGCTTGATGACCTGGGTGAACGGGTTGATTTCCCCTCGATAGAACTTGTCGAATGCTCCCGATAGGAATGACATCTTGCTCTTTATGGTCGTCCAGGCTATGCCTTGGGCTTTCAGCCACTCCAAGAAGCCCTTGACGTCTTTCGCCGTAACCTCATAGATGTATTCGCGCTTGCAGTAGTCGGCAAACTCGGCCGCTACATGAAGGTTGTTGGCGATACGGCCTTCGCTCAAGGGCTTATCCCTCGGCAGCCCATTCCAGAGTTTCCCCAGGTCCTTGAGCTTGGGATAGCTCACTTTCATGCCGGTCTTGGAGGCAATCAATTCTTCCATCAGCCGTTCGGAAGTGCCTTTCCGCTTCCGCTCGTTCTCGAATGCCTCGAACTCGGCTTGGGCGCGAGCCTTGCTTTTTTCGTACAAGACGCTCCCTTCATCCTTTATGGAGAGACTAGGGGGTGGCACCCCCATGACCCTCTCCGTCAGGCGGATTCGCCGCACTTTTCCGTTCTCCTTGTAGTCGGCATACCAGTAGGGCCGGTAGCCGTCGCGGTACGGGATTACTCTTATTCCCATGACTTTGTGTCCTCCGTGTGAGTTTGTGACCGTTCGGTTCACGAAGTGCCACAAAGTCAATGGTCAAAAAGAACAAAAGTACGGACAATCAGGCCGAAAAGCAAGCCGAAGCCTTATTTTATGCGGTTCGGACACTACCTTCACACGGTAGGGGTCACTGGTCCGAGTCCAGTCGCGCCCACCATTCAAGATACGTTCAAAGCCTCGCAAAAAGCGAGGTTTTTGCTTTTCCGGATAGTTGAACCTTCCTTCCAACTCGTGGTAGTTTTTGGGACACCAGCACGCCCCAAAGTACGCTCCCTTTTGATTTTGCTATAATCTCCACATGAAAATGCGGCTAATGCGATTCGGGCGGAAGTTCTTCTTCATCACCCTTTGCGTGGAAGGGCGGGCGAAGGTGCTTTCGCGCATCAATCCCGATGCCACGGTGATCCTGCTCGCCGCGGGCGAGGCGGTGGCAGCGGCATGGCGCGCCACCCACAGCCTCAACCCGGCGCTCACGGCATCCAATTTCATCATCATGCCGGATCACATCCATCTTCTGCTCATTGTCAATTATGATATCGATCCCAATTTTGATGTGATCGGGTGGATCAAGGATTTCCAGAGGCGGAGCGAAGCGGCAATCAATGATACGGGGGCAAGGCGGCAAGCCCCCGAACCCCCGAAGCGGCAAGCCCCCGAACCCCCGAAGCGGCAAGCCCCCGAACCCCCGAAGCGGCAAGCCCCCGAACCCCCGAAGCGGCAAGCCCCCGAACCCCCGAAAAGGCAAGCCCCCGAGCCTCCGAAGCGGCAAGCCCTCAAGCCTCAGGAGCGGGGTTCGGGGCGGCAGAGGAGAATCAATCCGAATCCTTGGCGGGGTTCGGGGCGGCAGCCCCGTTTCATTGGGAGCGCCGCTTCTGGCTGGTGCTTTCCTTTTCCTCTCGCCAGTTGAAGGCCATCCGCCGCTATATCAAGCTCAATCCGGCGCGTGCGCTCTGGAAGGCCCGCCATCCCAATCGCTTCAAGCGCCTCGCCAATATCCGCCATCCCATCCTCGATGCCTCGCGCCAATGGGATGCGGTGGGCAATCCGCTTCTGCTCTCCTCGCCATTCCTCTTCCATGTGCGCCTCACGCGCAAGATGAGCCTTGAGGCGCATCGGCCCGCCATCGACGAGATCATCGAGAAGGCGCGGCACGGCATGATTCCCGTATCCGGCTTCCTCTCACCCGGCGAGAAGGAGGTGCTGCGCCGTCTCAAGGAAGAGCCGGTTGCCAGGTTCATCAAGATGCGCCCCTGCGCCCTGCCGCCCGAATATGATCCTTCCGCCGAGGATTCGCGCGAGCTGGCGGCAGATAGGATGCTCATCCTGAGCGGCTTTCCTCAATCGGTGGCAGATGCCGGCGCGATCTTCCGGCAGAATTGCCTGACAATGAATGACATGGCGGCGGCGATTTGCGAACGGGCCCAGGCGGCCAATGACGACGGGGCCTCTGGCGGCAGATAGTTGCGCCCTTACAATTCTTGTAAGCGTTTTCGGCCTGTGTTTCGTGCCGATGTAAAGATAAAGGTGCTAAGGTGCGTTCTCGGGGCGTTGGCACGGCTCTTGCTTATTGTCGTTCGCCGGGCGCGAAGGTCGCGTCCGCCAAAGGAGAATGACGATGATGGAAGAAGCAAAGAACATGACCGAGTTCGGAGCCGATGTTTTCGGCGACGAGGCCATAAGGACATACCTCTCGAAGGATACGGCTAAGAAGCTCCAGGCGACGATCCAGGACGGCAAGCCGCTAGATCCATCGATCGCCGGCGAGGTCGCCCACGCCATAAAGAAGTGGGCGATGGACCGCGGCGCGACGCACTACACGCACTGGTTCCTGCCTATGACCGGCTCGACCGCCGAGAAGCACGACTCCTTCCTCGAGATGAAGGACGGCGAGCCGATCATGGCGTTCTCCGGCAAGAACCTGATCGTCGGCGAGCCTGACGCCTCGTCCTTCCCATCGGGCGGCATCCGCTCCACTTTCGAGGCGCGCGGCTACACGGCTTGGGATCCCACCTCGCCAGCCTTCATCAAGCGCCACTCCAACGGCGCCACGCTCTGCATCCCGACGGCGTTCTGCGCCTACACGGGCGAAGCGCTCGACAAGAAGACGCCGCTGCTGCGCTCGATGCAGGCGCTCGACAAGTCGCTCAAGCGCCTCATGAAGCTCTTCGGCCGCCCCGAGGCGCACACCGGCTGCACGCTCGGCGCCGAGCAGGAGTACTTCCTCATCGACAAGAAGTACTGGGAGAAGCGCCCCGACCTCGTCCTCACAGGCCGCACGCTCTTCGGCGCGCCGTCGGCGAAGGGGCAGCAGCTCGAGGACCACTACTTCGGCACGATCCCTGACCGCGTCCTCTCCTTCATGAACGACGTGGAGCGCGAGCTCTGGAAGCTCGGGATCCCCGCCAAGACGCGCCACAACGAGGTCGCGCCCGCGCAGTTCGAGCTAGCGCCGATGTTCGAGGAGCTGAACCTCGCCACCGACCACAACATGCTCGTTATGGACACGCTCCGCAACGTGGCGGAGAAGCACGGATTCAAGTGCCTCCTGCACGAGAAGCCTTACGCCGGCGTCAACGGCTCCGGCAAGCACAACAACTGGTCTGTCAGCTACGGCGGGAAGAACCTGCTTGACCCGGGCAGCAACCCCGACGAGAACGCTCTCTTCCTCACGGTCCTCTGCGCGATCATCGAGGCGGTCGACAAGCACGCCGACCTCCTGCGCGCCTCCGTGGCCGGTGCGGGCAACGACCACCGTCTCGGCGCCAACGAGGCGCCGCCGGCCGTCATATCCATCTACCTCGGCGACCAGCTCGCCGACGTGATCGACCGCCTGGAGAAGGGCGTGGGCGGCAAGGCGCGCAAGGCGGACACGCTGAAGATCGGCGTGGACACGCTTCCAGCGCTCCCGAAGGACGCGACGGACCGCAACCGCACTTCGCCGTTCGCCTTCACCGGCAACAAGTTCGAGTTCCGCGCGCCTGGCTCCAGCGTCTGCTGCGCCGGCCCGACGATGGTGCTGAACACGATCGTCGCCGAGGCGGTGGACCGCATCGCAGGCGAGCTCGAGAAGAGCGGCACGGCCGGGAAGGCCAAGGCCGGCGAGCACACCGCGGCGTTCCACAACGCCCTCCAGAAGATCCTGCAGGCGACGCTGAAGGCGCACAGCCGCATCATCTTCAACGGCAACGGCTACGAGGCCGGCTGGCTGGAGGAGGCCGCGAAGCGCGGGCTGCCGAACGCGCCCACCACGCCCGACGCCCTGTCGGCGCTCGACAAGAGGGAGAACTGCGCGCTCTTCGAGAAGTACGGCGTGATGACCTCGCGCGAGCTCAAGAGCCGCCACGAGATCTTCATCGAGGAGTACGCCACGAAGATCCGCATCGAGGGCACGTGCGCCCGCGACATGGCGAGCGAGATGATCCTCCCTGCGGTCAAGGCCGAGTACGCCGAGACGGTGGCGGCGTTCGCCGCGGCCGAGCGGATGGGCGTGAGCTCCGGCACGAACGCTCTCATGGACGACCTGGTGGAGCTGGGCTCCGGGCTTGACGGCCTCAAGGCCGGGCTCCGCAAGCTCGACTCCGCGCTGGACGACAACGAGCCGTCCGCCGTCCTCGCCGCCATGAAGGCGCTGCGCACGACGGTCGACGCGCTCGAGCACAAGGTCGCCGACAAACGCTGGCCACTGCCGAAGTACCGCGACATGCTGTTCCTGTACTAGTGGCTAGTGGTTAGTGGCTAGTGGCTAGTATGTCCGACGTACTCAAGCACGAATGCGGCGTGGCGATGGTGGTTCTGCGAAGGCCACCATCCGCCACGCTGCGCGTTGGGGACAACGCGCCCTACCAGGGAGACTTCGGAGGGACGAAGCTATCGCTCCTTCTTGAGAAACAGCACAACCGCGGACAGGACGGTGCCGGCGCGGCGGTCCTCTGCACCGACCCCGAGCCTGGAACGCCGCCGTACTGGTCGTTCAAGTCCGCCTCTTCGACCCCGCTCGTGGACGTGCTGGGCATGATCGCGAAGCGGCCTGCCGTGAGGAACGAGAAGATATTCCTGGGCCACCTCCGCTACGCCACCTTCGGGAAGAACGAGGTTTCGTTCTGCCATCCATTCATCCACGAGGCGAGCGAGCTGTGCCATACGGTCCTGCTCGCCGGCAACTTCAACCTCACGAACGCCCCCGAGCTGTTCGACGACTACCGCCACCACGGCTCGTTCCCCACGAGCCGGTCGGATGGCTATCTCCTATGCGAGATGATCGCGAAGGAGCTGGGAGGGTCGCAGCTTGCTGCGACCGCAGGGGAAACGGACGCAATAAATTGCGTCCCTCCCGTGGCTTCCGCCGTCTCACGGGCCCTCGCCAACGCCGACGGAGCGTGGACGCTGTGCGGCATGACGGGCGACGGGTGGGCGTTCGCCACGCGCGACCCGCATGGGATACGCCCGGGCTGGTACTACCAGGATGACGACGTGGTGGTGGTCGCCAGCGAGCGGCCTGCTATACAGGCGGCCTTCGATGTGCCGCCGGAGGCCGTGAAGGAGCTGCCGCCGGGCAAGGTGCTGGTGGTGTCGCCGAAGGGGGAGGTGGTGATGTCCGAACTCAGTTCGGACATCAGGACTGAGCCGCGCCCTTGCGCATTTGAGCGTATATACTTCTCGCGCGCGAACGACGCCGACATCCACAGGGAGCGCAAGGCGCTGGGGGCGGCGCTCGTGCCGCAGATCCTGAAGGCGGCCGACGCGCCTCTTGAAGACATCTTCTTCAGCTACATACCCAATTCCGCGCGAATCGCCTTCCACGGGCTATTAGAAGAGCTGTTCGCCGTGGTTATTGGCCACAAAGGACACAAAGAACACAAAGAGGATGTGTCGCCTGAGCTTTGTGGTCTTTGTGGCAAAGAACTCCCAAGATTCGGCGAGATTGCGGTGAAGGACGCGAAATTCCGCACCTTCATCGCGGACGCGGCGGCACGGCGCGAATTCTACAAGCACGTGTACGACGTCACCTACGGGCTGGTGCGTCCTGGAAAGGATACGCTCGTCGTTCTGGACGACTCCATCGTGCGCGGCAACACGATGCGGAACGCGATCCTGCCTATGCTCGACCGGCTGGGGCCGAAAAGGATCGTCGTTGCCTCGTCCGCGCCGCCGATCCGCTATCCCGACTGCTACGGCATCGACATGTCGACCTTGGGCGAGCTGGTGGCCTTCAAGGCGCTCGTGAATCTGCTGGATGGGGAACGGGGAACGGGGAATGGGGAACGGGAATTGCGAATGGCACTGGATAGCGCTAGTGGCCAAGGACTGGGACAACGGGCGTCTCGCCCGTTGAACCCACTTGCCTCGCTCTACGCCCGCTTCACGGACGAGCAGCATTGCGACGAGATCGCGCGTCTCCTCACGCCTCCCGGTATGAAGGCGGAAGTCAAGGTAGTCTACCAGACAGTCGATAACCTGCACAGGTGTTTGACGCCATCTACCAACTGCCATCTACCAACTACCAACTACCATCCCGCCACCGGCGACTGGTACTTCACCGGCGACTATCCCACGCCCGGCGGATACAAGGTTCTGCACAAGGCGCTCCTGAACTATCTGGATCACCGCCAGGAACGCTCCTACTAGGCCTACCTCCTGTCTTCTCGGTCTTCCCGGTCTTCCCGGCGGTCTCGGTGGTCCTGGTGGTCCCGGCGGTCCTGGTGGTCCTGGTGGTCCCGGTGGTCCTGGCCCTTCCGGCACCCATTCACGTTTTGTCCAATGACAGTCCCTTGTCTTACGCAAATTGTAAAGCAATGCGGCTGATTGACGGGGAATTCGCCTTGGCACGGGGTGTGCTAAATGGTTTCGCATGGGCTATATAGAGAAATGGCGTGCGGAACGCGAGCGCGAGGCGTTCCTTGCGCTGGACGATGGTGCCGTGTTCCGCGGCGTGGCGTTCGGCGCGCGGAAAGACGCGCTTGGAGAGGTGGTGTTCAACACCGGCATGAGCGGCTACCAGGAGATACTGACGGATCCGTCGTACGCGGGGCAATTCGTCACCCTCACCACCGCTGAGGTCGGCAACTACGGGATAAACGGCGCGGACGTGGAAAGCCGCGCCCTCTTTCTGTCCGGGCTCGTGATCGGCGACCTCGCCGAGCCCAGCAACTGGCGTAGCGAGAAGAGCCTCGACGACTACCTGAAGGAGAACGGCGTGCCCGGCATATACGGGGTGGATACGCGCGCGTTGACGATCCACCTGCGCGAGCACGGCAACCGCAAGGCGTATTTGTGCGTAGCAGGTGCGAGAGGGTCGCAGCTTGCTGCGACCGCAGGGAAGGCGGACGCAATAAATTGCGTCCCTCCCGTGAAGGCCGCCATCGCCAAGGCTCAGGCATGGGAGGGGTTGGATGGGCAGGATTACGCCGCCAAGGTGACATGCAAGAAACCTTATGAGTTTACGGCAGAAATCGCTAGTGTTGCCAATGTGAAAATGTTGCCAAGTCCAATTCCCAGTTCCAACGACTCATTGGAAATTGGCAACAATGGAACTGGCAACACTTCCACAATGGCAACACCCCACATCGTCTGCTACGACTTCGGCGTGAAGACGAACATACTGCGCTCGATCGCTTCTTGGTCGCGCGTGACGGTGGTTCCCGCCAAGACGCCCGCCGAGGAAGTGCTTGCGGTGAAGCCCGACGGCGTGTTCCTCTCCAACGGCCCAGCCGATCCAGCCGCCGTCACCTACGCCATCGAGAACATCCGCAAGTTGCTAGGCAAGGTGCCGATCATGGGCATCTGCCTTGGCCACCAGTTGCTGTCGCTCGCGTGCGGGGCGAAGACCGGGCGGCTCAAGTTCGGTCACCACGGCTGCAACCACCCCGTGAAGAATCTCGCCACCGGCAAGGTGGAGATCACTAGCCAGAACCACAACTTCGCGGTCTTGCGGGAGTCCGTCCCGGACTCCCTTGAGGTCACGCACATCAACCTCAACGACGGCACGGTGGAGGGCGTCCGCCACAAGACGCTCCCCGCGTTCTCGGTGCAGTACCATCCCGAAGCGTGCCCCGGCCCGCACGATTCCAACTACCTTTTCGCTCAGTTTAGAAACCTGATTAAAAACCACGAAAGACACGAAATACACGAAAAGCAGAAATGAAATTTCGTGTGTTTCGTGTATTTCGTGGTTAAAACAAAGATGAAAAAGCAAGTGAAGTACGTGTTCATCACGGGAGGCGTGGTGAGTTCCCTTGGCAAGGGGATCACGAGCGCGTCGCTGGCGCTTCTGTTGAAGAGCCGCGGCTACAAGGTCTTCATGCAGAAGCTCGATCCCTACCTAAACGTCGACCCGGGCACGATGTCGCCGTACCAGCACGGCGAGGTGTTCGTGACGGACGACGGCGCGGAGACGGACCTGGACCTCGGGCACTACGAGCGGTTCGCGGGCGTGTCGTGCACGAAGGCGTCCAACTACACGTCGGGCCGCATCTACTCTGCCGTGCTCTCGCGGGAACGCGCGGGGGGGTATCTGGGCGGCACGGTGCAGGTGGTGCCGCACATCACTGACGAGATAAAGGCGGCGATCCGTTCGGGAGGGTCGCAGCTTGCTGCGACCGCGGACGCGCAGGAGCGCGTCCCTCCCGACATCGTCCTCTGCGAGATCGGGGGCGTCTCCGGCGACATCGAGAGCCTGCCGTTCCTGGAGGCGGCCCGGCAGTTCCGGTTCGAGGAGGGGAGCGAGAACACGTGCTTCGTGCATCTCACGCTCGTGCCGTACCTCAAGGCGGCGGGCGAGCTGAAGACCAAGCCCTCGCAGCATTCCGTCGGACAGCTGCGCGCCATCGGCATCATTCCCGACATCCTCGTGTGCCGCACGGAGATGACGATTCCTCAGGAGCATCTTGACAAGCTCGCGATGTTCTGCAACGTGAAGCGGGAGTGCGTGATAGAGGAGAAGGACGTCACGGACTCCGTCTACGCGGTGCCTCGGGAACTGCGCAAGCAGGGGCTGGACGAGCAGGTGCTGCGCCAGCTGCACCTCGATATCTGGCCGGTCAAGCACACGGTGTGGGACACGCTCGTGCGGAAGGCGACGCAGCCTAAGAAGAAGTGCCGCATCGCGCTCGTCGGCAAGTACATCGCCATCCGCGACGCCTACAAGTCCATCCACGAGGCCCTTCAGCACGCGGGCATGGCGAAGGACTGCAAGGTCGAGGTCGTGCCGATCGAAGCAGAGGAACTAGTGCCTAGTGCCGAGTGCTTAGTGCCTAGTGCGAAGAATAAGCGTAAAGCACCAAGCACCAAGCACCAAGCACTAAGCACCATTGACGGCATCCTTGTCCCTGGCGGGTTCGGCTCGCGTGGCGTGGAGGGGAAGATCGCGGCGATCAAGTATGCGCGCGAGAAGAAGATCCCGTTCCTGGGCATCTGCCTCGGGATGCAGTGCACGGTGATCGAGTACGCGCGCGACGTCCTGGGCTGGACCGACGCCAACTCCACGGAGTTCGACGAGAGCACGGCGCATCCGGTGATCGACCTCATGGAGGAGCAGCGCGGCGTGACGCAGAAGGGTGGCACCATGCGCCTGGGCGCATACCCGTGCGTCCTGAAGAAAGGCTCTCTCGCCGCTAAACTATATGGAACCACGAAACACACGAAATACACGAAATCCCCAACAGAACTTTCGCATGTTTCGAGGTTAAGTAAAGACGGCATGATGTTGATATCGGAGCGGCATCGCCACCGCTACGAGTTCGCGAACGGCTCGGAGGAGCAGAAGGCGATCGAGGCGGCTGGCCTGAAGGTGTGCGGCACGTCGCCAGACGGCAAACTGGTGGAGATCGTGGAACTGCCAAAGCACCCGTACTTCATCGCTTGCCAGTTCCATCCGGAGTTCAAGAGCCGCCCGACCGCTCCGCATCCGCTCTTCGTCGGACTCGTCTCGGCCGCCCTCCGCCATCGGTAGGGCCGATGGATAGGGGTAAACCTGAACATGCAGTTGAATTCTCACACAGAGAATCATACAGATATAATCATTTGAAATACTTGTTAACTGACTGATTGACGCAGACGCTATTTAGACAGGATTACATGATTTACAAGATTAACAGGATTATTTCCTAAATCACAAAATCCTGTAAATCCTGACAATCCTGTAATCCTGTCAAAAAAAACGAGCATCTCATTTTGGAGATACGGCAGTAGGTCTGCCAACCAGAATGTTGCCAATGTGTAAGTGTTGCCAATTGTCAATGTTGCCAATTACCAATGGAAATTGAGAAATGATAATGGCAACATTGGATATTGGCAACACTTGGTCAAGTTGCATGCAAGGGGCTTAGCTGCGGACAGGGACGACCTGGACGAAGCGGGGGCGCTGGTTGATCCAGTCGGCCTTGATGCGGGCGGCCTTCGCGGAGCCGGTGCGGGCGATGTGCTCGTCGATGAGGGCAAGCAGTTCCGCTTCGGCTTCGCTACCTGATTCCACCGGCGCGAGGTCGACCGAATCGAGGTTGGCGTGGAGGTCGAAGGTGCCTTTCTCGTCATAGACATATGCGACGCCGCCAGTCATGCCGGCCGCGAAGTTGACGCCGACCGGGCCCAGGATCACGGCGACGCCGCCGGTCATGTATTCGCAACCGTGGTCGCCGACGCTCTCCGCGACCAGCGTGACGCCGGAGTTGCGGATGGCGAAGCGCTCGCCAGCCTGTCCGTTGATGAAGATCTTTCCGCTCGTGCCGCCGTAGGCGATGACGTTGCCCGCGACGACGTTCTCCTCGGCGGGGCCAGTGAATCCCTCTTCGGGCCCGATCGTGATGATGCCACCGGAAAGGCCCTTGCCGACGTAGTCGTTCGCGCTGCCGCGCAGGTTGAACGTGACGCCTTGCGCGAGGAACGCGCCGAAGGACTGTCCGGCCGTGCCGGCGAAGTTCACCGTGATCGATCCGTCCGGCAGGCCGTCTGCGCCGTGGCGGGAGGCGATCTCGCCGGATAGCCGCGTGCCCACAGTCCGGTTGACGTTGGCGATGGTGCGGTCGAGGACGACCGGCAGCTTGGCTTCTGGCTCGCCGTAGATCGCGGGAAGGAGCTCGCGGTCGTCGTAATGGTTCAGTGGCTCCTTCGCGTGCGAGGGGTCGTACCTCTTCGCCGTGCCGTAGTCGCAGAAGAAGATGTCCGCGAAGTCGAGTCCGCGGCTGGACGCGCACTCGGAGACGTCCAGCAGGTCGGCGCGGCCGACGGCCTCGTCGAGAGAGTGCAGGCCGAGCGAAGCGAGCCGCTCGCGGACGTCCTGCGCGAGGAGGCGGAAGTAGTTCTGGAGGTGTTCCACGGTGCCGCGGAAGCAGCGGCGCAGCCTTTCGTCCTGCGTGGCGATGCCGACTGGGCAGGTGTTGAGGTTGCATGTGCGACACTGGACGCACCCGAGCGCGACGAGCATCGAGGTGCCGAAGCCGAACTCCTCCGCGCCCAGCATCGCGCCGATGACGATGTCGCGGCCGGTGCGCAGCTGGCCGTCCACCTGCAGCTTCACTCGTCCGCGCAGGCCGTTCTTCACGAGCGTCTGCTGCGCCTCGGCGAGGCCGAGCTCCCACGGGAGGCCGGCGTGCTTGATCGAGGTGAGCGGTGCGGCGCCGGTGCCGCCGTCGAAGCCGGAGATGAGGACTACGTCCGCATGCGCCTTTGCGACGCCGGCGGCGACGGTGCCTACTCCTGCCTCGGAGACGAGCTTGACGCTGACGCGCGCGTCGGGGTTGGCGCAGCGGAGATCGTAGATGAGCTGCGCGAGATCCTCGATGGAGTAGATGTCGTGGTGCGGCGGCGGCGAGATGAGGGTGGTGCCGGGCTTCGCGTGGCGGAGCTTCGCGATGAAGGCGTCCACCTTGTGCGCGGGGAGCTGTCCGCCCTCGCCGGGCTTCGCGCCCTGGGCGAGCTTGATCTGCAGGTCCTTCGCGTTGCGGAGGTAGTTTATGGTGACGCCGAAGCGTCCCGAGGCGACCTGCTTGATGCCGCAGTTCTTGCCTGTGCCGAAGCGCTCTGCGTTTTCTCCGCCCTCGCCGCTGTTGGACATGGTACCGAGTCCGTTGAGCGCGAGGGCGATGGTCTCGTGCGCCTCTGGCGAGAGCGAACCGAGCGACATCGCGCCGCCCACGAAGTGGCGCACGATGGAGTCGACGGACTCGACCTCGTCGACAGGAATAGGCTGCGCGGCCCTGAAGGCGAACTGCGAGCGGAGGGTCACGCCGCTTTCGCCGTCGATGGAGTCGGTGTAGCGCTTGAAGAGGGTGGCGTCGTTTCGCCGCACGGCCTCGCGGAAGTCCGCCAGGCGCTGGGGATTCCACAGATGCTCCTCGCCGTTCCTGCGCAGGTGGTATTCGCCGCCGGGGCAGGGAGGTATGGGGCCGGTCTCGGGCGGTTGCTGTTGCCGCCCGACGATGAGCGCCTCGAGGTCTTCGAGCTCGAGTCCGCCCACGGGCGATGCTACGGAGCCGAAGTATGCCTGGACGAGCTTCGGGCCAAGGCCGACGGCCTCGAATATCTGGGCGCTGCGGTAGGAGCGCAACGTGGAGATGCCCATCTTCGACATGATCTTGAGAAGGCCCTTGTCAACGGCGGCGATGTAGTTCGACGCCGCCTTCACCGTGTCGCTCGGGCAGAGCGAGCTTACCGTCGAGAGCGCCAGGTACGGGTTGACGGCGGTGGCGCCGAAGCCCAGCAGCAGCGCGTAGTGCATGACCTCGCGCACTTCGCCGGACTCGACTATGACGCCGACCGACGGGCGTACACCGGCGTCGATCAGCGCCCTGTTGACTGCGGCGACGGCGAGGAGGGACGGGATGCGGTGCTCGTTCTTCGCGCAGGCGGCCCGGTCAGAAAGCACGATGATCCTGGTGCCGTTCTTGACTGCCCGCATGGCGGCGGCGGCGAGTCTCTCGAGCGCGGACTTGAGGCTGTCCGAGAAGAAGATGGGGAATGTCTTCGCGGGGAAATCTGGCACTTTCTTGATGCGCCGCAAGTCGTCGTCCGTAAGCACGGGGCGGCGAAGCTTGACGAGGTGTGCGTGCTCGGGCGTCTCGGAGAGGATGTTGCCGACGTTGCCGATGTACGTCATGAGGGACATGACGAGTTCCTCGCGGATCGGATCGATCGGCGGGTTCGTGACCTGCGCGAAGAGCTGCTTGAAGTAGTCGAAGAGGAGGCGGGGCTTCTTGGAGAGTACGGCGAGCGCGGCGTCGTTGCCCATCGCTCCGAGGGGCTCGTGGCCAGTCTCGGCCATGGGCTTGAGGATGAGGTTCAGGTCCTCGAGCGTGTAGCCGAAGCGTGCCTGGGCGCGCTGGAGCGCGTCCTTGCCGTCCTGGCCGTCGGGAAGCTCCGAGGGGACGATCTCGGTGAAGAGGCCCTGGATCGAGATGCGGTTCTGCTCCACCCAGCGGCGGTACGGGCGACGGCGCGCGTAGAAGGTCTTGAGCTCGGTGTCTTCGAGGAGGCGGTGCTTCTCGAGGTCGAGCCAGACGATCGCTCCTGGGCGGAGGCGTCCGTGGCGGGCGATGTCCGCTGCGGGGAGGTCGAGCACGCCTGCCTCGGAGGCGAGGACGAACAGGCCGTCCTTCGTGAGCGTCCAGCGGGCGGGGCGGAGACCGTTCCGGTCGAGCGTCGCACCCACGCCGATGCCGTCTGTGAACGCGACGGCGGCGGGGCCGTCCCACGGCTCCATTAGAGCTGAGTGGTACTCGTAGAAGGCGCGGACGTCGTGGCCCATGTGGTACTTCACGCCCCAGGCCTGCGGGATTAGCATCATCATCGCGTGCGGCGCGTCGCGTCCGGCGGCGACGAGCAGCTCGAACATGTTGTCGAGCGATGCGGAGTCCGACTGGCCAGGCGTCACGAGCGGCAGCAGGCGCTTGAGGTCGTCGCCGAAGGCCGGCGAGGCGAGCGATGGCTCGCGCGCGGAGAGGGCGTTGAGGTTGCCCTTGAGCGCGTTGATCTCGCCGTTGTGCGCGAGGGCGCGGAATGGGTGGGCGAGCGGCCATGTGGGGAAGGTGTTCGTGGAGTAGCGCTGGTGCACGAGCGCGAACGGCGACTCGAACTCGGGATCGGAGAGGTCGGGGTAGAACTTCTCGATCTGCGTGGCGAGAAGCAGGCCCTTGTACACGATCGTGCGCGAGGAGAACGAGCAGATGTAGCCTTCCTTGATCGCCTTCTCGATCTCGCGCCGCACGACGAAGAGTGTCCGCTCGAGGTGCGCGTCGTTCGCGCGGGCGACGAACAGCTGCCGGATGCGCGGCATCACGGAGCGTGCGACGGGACCGATCGCGTCGGGGTTGACGGGGACGTCGCGCCAGGCGATGACGCGGAGAGAATTGTCCCGGACAGTGTTCTCGATCGTCTCTTCCTCGCCCTCGGCGCCGAAGATCATAGCCACGCCGTAGTCGCCGGCTGGCGGAAGGGGATCGGACTTGATGCTCGCGAACGCCTTGCGGAAGAAGTTGTCTGGGATGCGCACGAGCAGGCCGGCGCCATCGCCGGTCTCGGGATCGTTGCCGGTTGCGCCGCGGTGCATGAGCCGCTTGAGGACGGTGAGACCGTGCGTGACGATGGCGTGGCTAGGAGTGTTCGAGATGTCGGCCACCAGTCCCACGCCGCACGCGTCGTGCTCGTATTCGCGCCTGTAGAGGCCCTGCTGTCGTCCGTTGTCGTTTTGCTGGTTCATTTCCGTGGTCTTTCAGTCGAGTGGGATATTCTTGCCGCTGGCGAGGGCGCGCACGACGAGCGACGCGCCCGAGGCGCAGTCGCCGACGCAGAAGATGTTGCGCGCGGGGTCGCCCACGAGGGCGGTGCGCGGCGTCTGTGCGATGCCGAGCTGCGCCACGATCGGGTGGTCCGTGGGGACGCCCGTGAAGCCCATCGCGAGGAGCACGAGGTCGGCGGGGATGATCTCCTTGGAGTCGGTGGCGGCGGCAAACTTGAGCGGACGGCCTTCTGGCGACTGCGTCCAAACGACGCGCTCCACCTCCACGCCGGTGACGCGGTCGTTGCCGAGGAAGCGGAGCGAGTTGAGGTTCCAGCGGCGCGTGCAGCCTTCCTTGTGGCTCGAGCTGGTGCGCAGCATGTATGGCCATTGCGGCCATGGAGTGGATTCGCTGCGCTCGTCTGGCGGGCGCGGCATGATCTCGATCTGCGTGACCGACTTCGCGCCATGGCGGATGGCGGTGCCGACGCAGTCGGAGCCGGTGTCGCCGCCGCCGATGACGAGCACGTTCTTGTCCTTGGCGCTGATCGGCGGTTCGGGAATCTCGCCCGTGAGGAAGCGGTTCTGCCCTTCGAGCAGCTCGAGGGCGAGGTGGATGCCGGGCAGGTGCCGGCCGGGGATCTTCAGGTCGCGCGCGGCGGGCGTGCCGATGGCGAGGACGAGAGCGTCGTGGCTCTTGGCCAGGTAGGCGGCGGAGACGTCCGTGCCCACGTCTATGCCGGTGACAAACTCTATGCCTTCCGCCTCGAGGATCGTGCGGCGGCGGGCGATGATCGACTTGTCCAGCTTGAAGCAAGGGATGCCGTAGCGGAGGAGGCCGCCGATGTCGGCGCGCTTCTCGTACACGGTCACCTTGAAGCCCTTGCGGCGCAGGGTGACGGCGGCGGACAGGCCCGAGGGGCCAGCGCCGACGACGGCTACGCTCTTACCGTTCTCCACCGCCGGGGGGCGCGGCACGACCCATCCGTTGCGGAAGGCGGTCTCGATTATGTGCTTCTCGGACTGCCGCACCATCACGGACTCCTCGTCCAGCTGGTGGACGCAGCTCGCCTCGCAGAGGGCGGGGCAGATGCGGGAGGTGAACTCCGGGAAGTCGCTGTTGACGCTCAGCAGGTCGTAGGCGCGGCGATCGTCGCCGTCGGCCACGGCGCGGTTCTGGTCGGGGACAAGGTTTCCGAGGGGGCATCCGTAGGCGTGGCAGAAGGGCTGGCCGCAGTCGCGGCAGCGCGCGGTCTGTTCCCGTATCGCCTCTGCGGGCAGCAGGCGCTCGACTTCCTTGAAGTCGCGCACGCGCTCGTCCTTGTCACGGTAGATGTCGTGTATTCTTTCCATATGCACTCCGCTGTTGGGGAGGGGGAAAGCACAAGCCGTGCCAAGGGCGCGGAGTGGACGTCATGAACCGCCAAATGTGCAGCAAAGAACAAGATTGCGGCGAATCATGCTACAAGATTCGCCACAACCATTGCACCGCTGCGACAAAAAATGTAAAAGCGGAGTCGGCCGTCAGCCGATCGAGATGTGGATGCCGCCGCCGTCCTGGGGCTGTTGCGGCTCCTGGGTATCCTGGGACGGCTCCTGCGCGGGCTGTTCGCCGCCGCCAACGGAGATCTGCGGCTTGCCGCCGCCTTTCTTCGTGCGGGGAGGGGCGATCAGGCAGCCGTGGATGCGCCCGAGCGTCTTCGGGGCCTGCTCCACCACGCATTCGTCCTTGAGCATGTCGAGCACGCGCGCGATCATGTCCTCGCCCAGCTCCTTGTGGGCGTTCTCGCGTCCGCGGAACTGGAGGGTGAGCCTTACCTTCGCGCCGGATCCGAGGAACTGGCGGATCTGGCGCAGCTTGTGCTCCAGGTCGCCCGTGTCGGTTCCGGGATGGAACTTGATCTCCTTCACCTGCGTGACCTTCTGGGCCTTGCGGGCCTTCTTGGCCTTGATGGACTCGTCGTACTTGAACTTGCCGTAGTCCATTATCTTGCACACCGGCGGGGTTGCGTTAGGGGTGATCTCCACGAGATCCAGCCCCTGCTGGTCGGCCAGGCGCTGGGCCTGTCCGGTCGGCATGACGCCGATCATTTGTCCATTGGCATCCAAGACGCGCACCTGGGGCGCGCGAATCTTGAAGTTGACACGCGTAAACTGGGCGATAAGGCACCTCTCTTTAGTTGATTGTCATTAATGCTGTTTTTTGAAACGGCGAGATTGTAGCACATTACCCCTCCGCCGCGCAAGTGCTCATTTTCACGATTTTCGCGCTGCCGCAAGCGGCAGATGTGGTATAATTCAGGCCGACGACACGAAAGAAACATGCAACAAGGAAACATCAAATGAGAATTCGCGACAAGCTGATTTCCCCGAAGATGCTCGCCGTGTGCGGGCTTGCGGCCATCGCCGGCTGCGGCACGTGCAAGAAGGAGACGGCCGAGGCCGAGGACACGATGCCCGTCTTCATCACCGGCAAGATCGCCGACTCGGCAAAGTACGAGAGCCTCCATCCGCGCTTCGCCAAGGCGTTCGCGTTCATGCGTCGCGCCGACCTCGCCAAGCTCAAGCCCGGCCGGTACGAGATCGACGGCGACAACATGTGGGCCATGATCCAGGAGGCGAAGCTCACGCCGTTCGGCGACGTCCAGCGCACCGAGGTGCACGGCAAGTACATCGACATACAGGCCCCGCTCGACGGCCCCGAGACGATCGGGCTGCTTAAGCTCGATCCGAAGGAGCGCGCCGCGCTTGACTTCGACGAGGCCAAGGACTACGCGCTCTTCGACCGCAAGACGCGCGCCTACACATTCCTCCCCGGAGACTTCGGCGTGTTCGTTCCGCCGTACGGCGCGCACGCGCCCGGCAAGTCGCTCGACGGCGCCACGCGCGTGAAGAAGCTTGTCATAAAGGTGAGGAAGTAGTGGTTAGTGCCTAGTGCCTAGTGCTTAGTGCCTAGTGCCTAGTGCTTAGTGCTTGGTGCCTAGTGCTTAGTGCTTGGTGCGAGATTTAACCAACTACCATCTACCAACTACCAACTATCAACTAAGGAGAAACAAATGGAAATCATAATCTGCAAGACAAAGGAAGAGGCCAGCCGCAAGGCGGCGGCGCTCGTGGCTGCGCTCGTGAAGAAGAACCCGAAGGCGGTGCTCGGCCTCGCGACCGGCTCCACGCCGATCCCGCTCTACAAGGAACTGATCGCGCTCAACAAGGCGAAGAAGATCAGCTTCAAGCAGGTGCGCAGCTGGAACCTCGACGAGTACTGGGGCCTGCCGCCCACGCACGACCAGAGCTACCGCTACTTCATGGACACGAACCTTTTCGACCACGTCGACATCGCGAAGAAGTCCACGCACGTCCTGAACGGCCTCGCCAAGGACGCGGCGAAGGAGTGCGCGGCGTACGAGAAGGCGATCAAGGCGGCGGGCGGCATCGACCTGCAGGTTCTCGGCATCGGCTCCGACGGCCACATCGCGTTCAACGAGCCCGGCAGCTCCCTCGCGAGCCGCACGCGCCTCGTCTCGCTCACGCCGCAGACTGTAAAGGACAACTCTCGATTCTTCAAGAAGGCGGCGGACGTGCCGCGCTACGCGCTCTCGATGGGCGTGGGCTCCATCATGGAGGCGAAGCGCGTGGTGCTGCTCGCGTTCGGCGCGAACAAGGCGGCGGCGGTGGCCGGCGCGGTGGAGGGCGGCGTCTCGCAGTTCTGCACGGCGAGCGCGCTCCAGATGCACCCGGACGCCTGGTTCTTCTGCGACGCTGCCGCGGCGGCCAAGCTGAAGCTCAGGAAGTACTACACCGTGCGCGGCGAGGAGGCCCTCGCCCGCGAGCTGGCGTAGGCAGGCGCCGTCAGGCAAAGCCGGGAGAAGAGGCATGGATACGAGAAGAGCGTCACTGTTGGCGTGCGCGCTGGCGTCATCGCTTGCGTTCGCGGCGGTCAACAACCCCTACGGCTCGTGCGCGCACGTGACGCGCGGCGAGCCGCCCGCGCGCACATGCGCGATGATGCGTCAGGCCGGCATGGGCTGGGTGCGCAGCGACTTCGACTGGCGGTCGATCGAGAAGAAGAAGGGCGAATGGGACTTCGCCTACTTCGACAAGGTCGTCGCCGAATGCGAGGCCGAGGGCGTCCAGCTCCTGCCCATTCTCGGCTACTCCGTGCCCTGGGCGCATCCGGCCCACGCGCACCTCGACGCGTGGGAGGAGTACGTGCGCAAGGTCGTGACGCACTACGGCAAGCGACTGCCAGTCCTCGAGGTGTGGAACGAGGAGAACATCCCCGGCTTCTGGAAGGACCCGAATCCGACGAACTACCTCGCCGTGCTGCGGCGGACGTACGAGACCGCGAAGAAGATCGACCCTAACGTCCGCATCGCGTTCGGCGGCACGGCGGGCGTGCCGTTCAAGTTCATCGAGGAGGTGTACAAGCTCGGCGGCGCGAAGTGGTTCGACATCATGAACATCCACCCGTACTCGCATCCGCGCCGTCCCGAGGGCGTGATGGACGCGCAGATCGAGAAGCTGCGCCTCATGATGGCGCAGTACGGCGACGCGCAGAAGCCCATCTGGATCACGGAAGTCGGCTGGCCGACGCACAGCGTGCGCATCTCGGAGGGCAGGCTGCTGCTCGCCGGCCTGAGGGCGGCGCGGCCGGACATGAAGACGTGGCGGATGCTCTACGTGCCCGCTCAAACGGACGAGGAGGGCGATGCGGACGAAAACGTCTGCCGCCAGCTGCTCGACTCCCTGCCGAAGGGCTCGCGCGTGGAGGTCTGCCGTTCCGTCGACCTGGCCAAGCGCCTTGCGAAGGGCGATGTGGACGGCGTCGTCTACCCGTTCTCCGAGAACTACGCGGCCGACTCCGTGGACGCCGTCTACGCGTTCGTGAAGGCGGGCGGCGTGCTCGTGGACTTCGGCGGCATGCCGATGTGGAACGCCTACCGCGCGGACGCGGACGGCGTCATGCAGCGGGACAAGAAGGCGGAGACGTGGAAGGACCGCCAGCGCCTGCGCATCGCCGAGACGGCGTGGTGGGTCGACAAGCGCTACCCCGAGTCGATGCCCGTGCTCCCGACCGCCGCGGCGAAGGGCGTGAAGGTGCCGCCGAAGGGATTTGACGGCCAGCGGTTCCTCACGCCGCGCCTGCTCCAGAAGGGCGACGCGTTCATCCCGCTTCTCTCCGCGCCGACGAACGGCATCGAGGCCGTCGCCGCCGCCGTGTACAAGTTCAACAGCGACATGAAGGGCGCGATCGTGGTGAGCGGTCTCTTCGGACGCGGCAGCCACGGCACGAGCAGCGAGGAGCGCCAGGCGAAGATGACGGCGCGCGCGCTCGGCATCGCGTTCGCGGAGGGCATCGAGAACTTCTTCTGGTACGAGTTCCGCCAGCCCGACCACGATCCGTACGACCCGGAGTCCTACTTCGGCATGGTGCACGACAACTTCGCCCCGAAGCCGGCGTACGGCGCGTACATGACGTTCGTCGACGCGCGGCCGGTCGGCTCCGTGCAGAAGGCCGCCACGTGGCGCTCGGCGGACGGCACGGTCTACTTCCCGCAGTGGACGCGTCCCGACAAGCGCAAGGCGGGCATGATCTGGACGACCAAGGCCGCGCACGAGCGCAAGCTGACGTTCACGTCGCCCAAGGTGACGTTCCTCGACGTGGCGGGCGCGCGGGTGCGTCCCGAGCGCGCAGGCAACGTGGTGACGCTCACTCTCTCCGGCTCGCCCATCTACTTCTTCGGCGGCGAACTGAAGGACTTGCCGTGAGAGGCGCGCCCCTAGCGGGAGGGACGCGCTCCTGCGCGTCCGCAGAGGACGATTTCATCGCCTTCGCGGCCTCCGTGCTGGGCGTGCCGCCCGAAAGGCTTACGCCCGAGACGGCCTGCGGCGACATCCCCGAGTGGGACAGCGTGATGCACCTGCGTCTCGTCATGGAGACGGAGGCGCGCTACGGCGTCTCGATACCGCTCGAGGAGATTCCCGCCTTGAGGACGCTTGCCGACTTCGCCCGCGCCGCGGCACGCAGCTGATAGCGAATGTTTAGTTGCCTGCCGTGCTCGTTTTTGCTAGAATGCGTGCCGTAAGGAGCATCAAAGATGATGAAACGATATATTTGCCTTGGAATCGTCGGAGGCATAGCGCTTTCGGCGTGTGCGGTTGACTACACATGGCTCGCAAGCCCGTTGAGCGCCAATTGGCTGACGGATGCGAACTGGGACCTGGGCGCGTGGGACGAGACGTCCACCGCCAACAAGGCCATATTCGGCGCGTCGTCGCAGACGTCCGTGGACGTGAACGGCGACGTGACGGCGGCGTCCGTGGCCGTGGACGGCGCGGACTACACGTTCGGCGGCGCGGGCACGCTCGAGGTGAACGGCTCGTTCAACGTGGCGGCCGGCCGCACGGTCACGGTGAATGGCCCGCTCGCGCAGACGGGGCCGCTCGCCAACCGCCTCGTCAAGGACGGCGACGGCACGCTCGTCGTCAAGGGCGACTCGACGCTCGGCTACTTCGCCATCCACGGCGGCACCGTGAAGTTCGACGGCGGCATGCACGCCATCACCAACGTGTCCACGGGCGCGGGCGAAAGCCAGCAGGGACTCTCGCTCGCCAAGGGCACGATGGTCGTCGAGGGCGGCGCGACGGTCAAGACGACGGCGAACTCGATGTACGCCGCCAATTCCGGCGTCGACATGTACGTCACGAACGGCGTCTTCGACGTGTGGTCCCTGAAAAGCGACTACCTCAATGCGTTCAAAGACAACATCGGCTCCTTCGCGCCGAGACGCTCGAGGCTCACCCTCAAGGACGAGGGAACGTTCGTCGTGAAGGCGTTCCGCATCTCCAAGGCCGCCAGCAACAGCTATCCCGACAACCCGGAGAGGTCTATCTCGGTCCGGGCGGGCGGTTCGTGTTCCGTAACTTCTGCATGGACGAGGCGAACGGCAGCAAGTTGTACGCCACCATGAACCTCGACGGCGGCACGCTCATCACCACCAACACGCCCACCGACAAGGCGAACGGAACCAAGCTCAACCGCTTCAGCACCGGGCGACTGCGACTCGTACTTCTACAAGGCGTTCGAGAGCGGCGCGGAGCACGACGGCGGCATCACGCTCACGGGCAAGCACTGCGCCTACCTGTACGCCACCAACACCTACAACGGCGGCACGACCGTGACGGGGAGCGTCTACTGCGCGATCGACACCGACCGCTCGCTGGGCGCGATCCCCGCCGAACCGACGGACAACGTGTTCATTCAGTCCAGTTCCGCGTTCTTCCACATTGGCGCGACGTGCGACGTCCACCCGAACCGCACGTTCCGCCTGGCGGACGGACCGCACGTTCCGCCTGGCGGACGGCGTCGATGCGCAGTTCGGGACATTTGAAGGTAGGGTCGGCCGCATCCGCGGCCAGGTCCTCGGCGAGAAGGCGCGTCTGATGGTCGTCTCCAGCTGGCCCGGCACCACCGCGCTCGCCCCGAACGAGGGCGTCACGAACCGGATCGGCAAGCTGCAGGTGAACGGCGTCCTGCGCATCGACAGCGGCACGACGCTCGTCACGAGCAATTGCGCGGCCGGCGTCGGCACGGCATGTCCGCTGCTCGTCAGCGGCAACGGCTCGAGCTTCTCGGACACGCGGGGCTGCCTGGTCGTCGCGGGCGGCGTGCTGAAGGTGACGCAAAACTGCTACATCACGGTTGGCAACTACGGACAGGTGATCGTCACGAACGGCGTATTGGACCTCACGGCGACGCGCGAGCTCCTGAGCGGCATCAACGGCGCCAATGTCAACAACGGAAACGGGCGCACGGTCGTGGCGCACGGCGGCGAGCTCCGGTGCGCCGCCCTGCGCATCAGCCAATGGAGAAACTTCAAAGACGGCCTGCCGGTAAACTCGGTGAATATCCAGACGGGCGGCGTGGTGCGGCTCAACAACTTCTACATCGACGCAAACGTCAACCAGTGTGGATTGCTCAACCTTGACGGCGGCGTCGTGGTGCCGCGGGCGAGCACCGCAAACTTCCTCGGCACGGACCACCTCAAGTGGCGGACGAACATCATCGTGCGGGCGTGCGCCGGCGGCGCGATCTTCGACACGACCAACTTCAACATCTC